>CACWUV010000239.1 GCA_902764185.1 uncultured Eubacteriales bacterium | reverse complement strand
GCTGGCATTCGATACCCCCGCAAAACGGAAGAAAACACGCTGGCATTCCTGCCCAAGCCCGGTGATATCAAATAAGTTCTCCCCAAAGAGAAAGGTGAAAGGCGGCTCTCCCAGGATGGCCTTCCAAAGAGGGGAAGGCTGGGAGTGATGGCAGATTATTGCCCTCCCCTAGTGGAAATGCTGAAAGGCGGTTCTCCCGGGATAGCCTTCCCCTCTGGGGAAGGGTTCGAGCGTCCGGGAAACAGTCCAGTGGACTGTTTTCAGCGAGAACGGGCCAGTAGGCCCCGGAGGCCGAGCGCAGCGAGGTCGGAAGAGGTCCCCTGACGTTTCGCCACGCGCCTTTGCTGCGGCAGAACACGCGACATTCCGTTCCTGTTGGAATGCAGGCGCGATATCCATCCACAAGGACCTCTTCCGGCGCTTACGCGCCACCTTCCCCAAAGGGGAAGGCTTTTGGAAAACGCCAAATCGGAGGTTGTATGCCCAAAACCATCTACTACAGAGAACGCAACAAACCTCTCGCTCAGGCCCTGCGCCGTGAGATGACCCGGCAGGAGAAGCATCTCTGGTACGACTATCTCAACACCTGCCCCGTCCGCTTCCGCCGTCAGAAGCAGTTCGACAGCTACATCGTCGACTTCTACTGTGCCGAGCGCAACCTGGCGGTGGAGATCGACGGTTCCCAGCACTACGAGCCGGAGGAACAGGTACGGGATGAGGAACGAACCGCTTATCTGGAAAGCATCGGTCTCCGGGTGATCCGGTTCAGCAACCACGACATCGACGCCCACTTCGCCAGCGTATGTGAAGCGATCGACGCGATCATACGGGACGGCACATAAAGTAACGGCAAAGGACCTCTTCCGCCCCCTACGGGGGCACCTCCCATGGGCCTAACCGGCCCGTCCTCACTGGAAAATGTCCACTGGACATTTTCCCGGGCGTTCGGACCCCCATAGGGGAAGGCTAAAGAAAACCCGTTTCTGCAATAACTTACAATAAATATATCTTCCAGATCCCGCACAGTTTCGCCGTTTTGTTCAGTAACGCACAGGTCGGATGATTTGATTCTTGTACTGGACCGTTCCGAAAGCTATAATCACAGATGATCGGAGATTCGGAGATTAATTATAGCGAATCGGAGGTCCCCATGTTCAAGAAGATCAACGATTTCCTGGCGGGCTGGCCCATGACCCTCGTGGGCGGGCTGTTTCTGCTGGCATCATTCATACTGCCGCGGGTGGGCTGGCCCGCAGGAGAAAGGCTGTCCGTGCTGGGCGTGCTGAACCCCACCACCGGCGCGTTGGTGCACAACGCGGGCTCCTGCTTCGTGGTGCTGCTGGCCGCGCTGCTGTACGATCGGAAGTATAAGGGTTGAAGCAGCAACGGGATGCCGCTCAGATGCAGCATATCGTTGTCAGCGCAGGAGAAAAGCCCGAAAACCCACGCCATTGTGGGTTTTCGGGCTTTTGGAGAGCATTTACCAGTCTACTCAAAGGCCCCACTGTAGCAAATATCATCAGTGGGGCTTGCTTTATGCTGGGACAAATCCAGTCGTTACAGAATCAGCGCTTCACGTTAAAGGCATCGAAGCCGGGATACACGGCGTTCGCGCCCAGGCTCTCCTCGATGCGCAGCAGCTGGTTGTACTTCGCCACGCGCTCGGAGCGGGAAGGCGCGCCGGTCTTGATCTGCCGGGTATTCAGCGCCACGGCCAGGTCCGCGATGGTGGTGTCCTCGGTCTCGCCGGATCGGTGGGAGGTCACGGCAGTGTAGCCGGCCTTGTGCGCCATCTTGATGGCCTCCAGGGTCTCGGACACGGAGCCGATCTGATTCAGCTTGATGAGGATGGAGTTGCCGCAGCCCAGCGCGATGCCCTTGGCCAGGCGTTCGGTGTTGGTGACGAACAGGTCGTCGCCCACCAGCTGCACCTTGTGGCCCAGCTTCGCGGTCATGCGCTGCCAGCCCTCCCAGTCCTCCTCGTCCAGGCCGTCCTCGATGGAGATGATGGG
>CACWUV010000238.1 GCA_902764185.1 uncultured Eubacteriales bacterium | reverse complement strand
TCCGGAAAAATGAGTTTACTCATTTTCTCCGGCCTGATGTCGGTTTTCGCTGTGCGCTTTGCGCACAGCATGGCCAGCTTCGCTGGCCTGCCCGGAAGCAATGGACTGCGATACTCAAATAGCTGCGGGAAGCTGCTTGCTATCGAAGTTCCGCATCATCCGCCGTTGCCGGGTCCAGGGAGGGGCTTCCCTCCCTGGTGGGGTTTGGGGCAAAGCCCCAACGGAACCTCTCCCCGTCAAATTTTTGTGTATATAGGAGACAGCATCCCGCCCGTTATTTCATTGTACTTTGCCGCACCACCAGCCGGGGGTAAAACACCAGCTTTCGAAATGCTTCCTCCGGCTTTTCAATACGTTTGAGCAGGAGCTGAAAAGCGCTGCGGGCCATCTCGGGCAGGGGCTGGGCCAGGGTGGTCAGGGAGGCGTAATGGTAATCCCGGGGCGGAATATCATCGTCAAAGCCGCCCACCAGAATATCCTGAGGGACTCGCAGCCCCTTTTCCTCCAATGCAATAATAGCGCCGTAGGCCGCGTTATCCGAGCTGCACCGAGCTGCAGCACAGGCCGTCGGGCAGCATTTCCCGGGGCGTCTCCTCCAGATAGCGGCGCATGGCCTGATAGCTGCCCGCCACGTCAAAGGTGGCGGGAATCAGCAGATGCTGATCCAGCGGCAGGCCAAACTGCTCCACCGCATCCAGGTATCCTTTTTGTCTGGCCTGCGATACCTGATAGATGGGATCGCCGCTCATATGGGCAATCCTGCGGCATCCGCGCCGCATCAGATGCTCCACTATCAGGTGGGTGCCGTAAGCGTTGTCCAGCGATACGTTTTCTATATCCAACTCGTCAAACGTGTTTTCCACCACCACAAAGGGAAAGCGCTCCTCGGCCAGAGAATGGATCAAGGCATTGTCGTCCCGTCGGCTGCCATACAGGATGATCCCATCGGATCGTCCTTCCAGAAAAAAGTGAATGGCGTGCGTCTTATGGGTGATGCTTCCCTGTCCCGAAGCAAACGCCAAATCGTAATCAGAGCTGTTGGCCGCCTCCTCTATTCCCTGGATCATCGGAAAAAAGTACGGCTCGCAAAGCGTATCCATCACCACGCCGATGATCTTGGTCTGCTGGGTCACCAGGGAGCGGGCCATGGCGTTGGGCTTGTAATTCAGCGCCTTTATCGCCTCCAATATGCGTTCCCTGTTTTTTCACTGACGCCGCTTTGGTGATTGACTACCCGGGAAACCAGCGTTTTGGAAACTCCCGCCAGCCGGGCAACGTCATGCAGACTGCTCATTTTATATCCCTCTTTGGCTTTTTGAAAATATTAGAATCAAAGTATTTTACCAACGCCGCCGTATGCTTGTCAATATCCCAGGGCCAGCCGATTGCGGTGTGCGATCCTGGAACTCCATCGGCAGCCTTGACATGATATATTCCTTTTGATATTATAATTTACCTGTAAAGACTGCGCGAGAGACGGGCTTTTTTCACTCTTTGCAGCTGCAAGCTGCGCCCCATGAAAAATTGCTTGTATTCACCAAGGCTAAAGAAACGCTTGGCGGCGCCTGCTCACAGCTGAAAAAAGCACCGTCAATTTTTAGAGTCTGTTTCTAAAATGAGGAATGTGCAGTTTCAAGCGGATCGGCTTGCAGTTCAAGGCACTTTGACCTTTGACGATGGTTTACTGAAGGTAAATCGAGGAAAAGCAACGCTGAAATGCATGCCGAGACGCCGAAAATGCATCTTCCCGAATTTAGAAACAGGCTCTATATAATGAGGGATCGTATATGAACAATCAAACGCTTCCCCACCGGGTGTACGGCGGCGCGTGGGCCCCGCCCGCGGGCCATCTGCAGGGCATCGCCTGCGATGAAAAATTGGAATATATGTACATGTCCTTCACCGACCGGCTGGTCAAGGTGGATATGCGCGCCAATAAGCCCGTAGCCAGCGTCACCGGCCTGCTGGCGGGCGGCATTTACGGCGGCGGCGCGCACCTGGGCTGCCTGGCCTATTACCAGGGGCGCGTCTATGGCTCCCTGGAATACAAGGCGGCGGAGAAATTCTATGTGGCAGCCTTCGACTGCGACAGGATGACCGATCTGGATATGGACTACAAAAGCAGCGGCGTGATGACCACGATGTATATGGAAGAAGTGGTCCGGGATTATACCGACGAGCTGGACGCCGGAGAGCACGACAACAGCGCTTCCTCCCTGGGACACCGCCATGGCTGCTCGGGCATCGACGGCATCACCTTCGGCACCCTGCCCGGGGAACCGGAGGGAAAAACCTATCTGCTGCTGGCCTATGGCATATATGGCAACACGGACCGTGGGGATAACGACTATCAGGTGCTCCTTGCCTTCGATCCCGATAGCTTTACCTTCCTGCCTTTTGACCAGAACGCGCCCCATCAGGCGGGGCCAAAGCCCTGCAAAAAGCTCTTTGTGCACACCGGCAACACCCGGTATGGCGTACAGAATCTGGAGTTTGACCGGGACACCGGCGATCTGTGGATGATCGTGTACCCAGGCAAAAAGGCGCAATATCCCAATTTTCCAGTCTATGTTGTGGACGGCAGCATGCCGCCGTCAAAGCAGCCCCTGCGCATCCGTGGCCAAGCCTATGGCAGCGATCCCCGTGGCGAGACCCTGCGATTAAAGGCCGTGGGCCGCTGTCACGCGGAAAGCGGTGTCTGGGGCGTTCCGGATATGCCTTTGCGGGCCGATACCGGCTTTATCTCCCTGGGCAGCAACCTGTTTTACGCAGCCGATTCAGGCAAGGAAGCCGATTGTCAATATGGCTGCGGCGTGCTGATGCGGCTGAACCGCGCGGATTATACCTTTTCACCGGTTGAATAATAAAAAAACTGGCGGTAAATCGAGGAAAAGCAACGCTGAAGTGCAGGTTGATATGCCGAAAATGCATCTTTCTGAATTTATACTGTTCCCTGATTAAAACAAGACACTAAAAACAGAAATTTGACGGGGAGAACGATGGGACTTTTCCGGGGCCTTCCGGCCCGCTTTCCGCTGAAAGCCTGCCACTGGCAGCCTTTCCGGGCGCTCCAAGCCCCCATACCCTACCGGGGTGCAAGTTGCACCCCGGACCCCGCCAATGGCGGATACTGCATAACTTCCCAGCTTCGCTGGCGTGCTGTGCGCAAAGCGCACAGCGAAAACCGGCATCAGGCCGGAGAAAATGAGTAAACTCATTTTTCCGGACTGCTGCCGGTTTTTTTATGCCCGGAAGCTCTCTTTGCGATGCTCAAGTTACAGGCGCTGATTGTTTGTAGTTGTTTTAAGCCGGTTCGCCGGGATGGGTCCAGGGCCCAAGCGGGCCCTGGCGCAGAGCTCGAGGCCGCGGAGGCCTCGAACGTCTCCCCGTCAAATTTCTGTTTTTGTGTATCCTTTTAATCGGGTATCAGTATTAGAAACAGGTTCTAATTATAGTGAACGTCAAAATTGATTTTACTTAAAGGTGCAGAGAGATTTCAATTGGTTGTTAGGCGTAGCCCAAGCAGCAAAGGCTGAATCAACCGT
>CACWUV010000237.1 GCA_902764185.1 uncultured Eubacteriales bacterium | reverse complement strand
GTTTCTAAAATGAGGAATGTGCAGTTTCGAGCATATCAGCTTGCAATTCAAGGCGCTTTGACGATGGTTTACTGTCGGTAAATCGAGGAAAAGCAACGCAGAAGTGCAGGTTGATATGCCCAAAATGCATCTTTCTGAATTTAGAAACAGGCTCTAAATAAGTAAACCAAGATCCTTCGACTGCGCTTGCGCTCCGCTTAGGATGACAATACAAGGTGTCCTTTTCTTTGTTTAACGGCTTGTTTTGTTGTAAAGCAGCCAATAAACAAGAGAAAAATCACCCTTCGGTGTCATCCTGAGCGAAGCGCGGCGAAGTCGAAGGATCTTTGTTATCCGTCCTTTGTTCCCCATCTTTATTTTCCTTGCTTTCCATCCTTTTTTATAGTATCCTAAAGCCACAGATTGGAGGGATGATCATGTCCTTTATGCTGAAACCTTATCACGCGCCGGATTTTGACGCCCTGGGCCTGGCGGGCGCGGCGGACGCCCGGCTTGCGGCCGCGCCCCGGGATGGCGTGGCCCCGGAGGGCTATCACGCCATGAGCATTTTTCCGGAGTATTTCCGGGCGGAGGGTCGCTGGCTGCTGGCGGAGGAGAGCCGCATGGACTGCGTGCCCGTATGGACGGAGGGAAAAATCGCGGTGGTGGAACCCCGGCGCTTGAAGGCGGGCGACCGGGTGTTTGTGGGCCGCACCGAGGACGGCAGCGAGGGGATTTATGTGCATGCCCACGGCTTTGACGCGGTGGAGGAAGCCGCCCAGACCTTCGCTTTCCGCCAGGGAGGCCACGGCAAGGTGGTATGGGTCATGGGCCCGGCCTTTTCCTTTGATTACGACGCCCGCAACGCCTTCTCCCGCCTGATCGCGGGAGGCTATGTGCACGCGCTGCTGGCGGGCAACGCCTTGGCCACCCACGATTTGGAGGGGGCGTACCTGGGCACCGCTCTGGGCCAGGATATTTACACCCAGGAGCACCGCTTCAACGGCCATTACAACCACCTGGACACCATCAACCGGGTGCGCTATCATGGCTCCATCCGGCAGTTCATCCAGGCCGAAGGCATCGACAACGGCATCATATACAGCTGCGAAAAATACGGCGTGCCCTATGTGCTGGGCGGCTCCATCCGGGACGACGGCCCGCTGCCCGAGGTGTACGGCAACGTGTACGCCGCCCAGGACGCCATGCGGGACCAGATCCGCAGCGCCACCACCGTCATCTGCATGGCCACCACCCTGCATTCCATCGCCACGGGCAACATGACCCCCTCCTTCCGCGTGCTGCCGGACGGCACCGTGCGCAAGGTGTATTTCTACTGCGTGGATATTTCCGAATTCACCGTCAACAAGCTCACCGACCGCGGCAGCCTGACCACAAGGGGCATTGTGACCAACGCCCAGGACTTTATTGTCAACATCGCCAAGGGATTAGGAGTATAGAATGCAGTTTTCCATGCTCTTTTTCGACATCGACGGCACCCTGATCTCTCCGGATCATTTTACGCTGTCGCCCCGCAACCGCCGGGCGCTCAAAATGGCCCAGGAAGCGGGCATCCGCCTGTGCATCGCCTCGGGGCGGTGCCTGGGCATCTGTCCCCAGGAGGTGCTGGACTTCGGGTTTGATTACGCCATCACCAGCAACGGCGCGGCCATCCGGGATCTGAAAACCGGCAAACGCCTGCATTTTACCCATATTCCCGCGGAGGACGCCCGGGTGGCCTATGACGTGATGAGGGACCGGGCGGACTTTCTGGAGTGGTTTGTGGACGATGGCATCCTGCTCACCCGGGCGCATCATGATCTCATCGGCAGGCGCGAGCTGCCACCCTGGCATCAGCGGTATTTTGACCAGGGAAACACCCCGGTGGTGGACAGGATGGAGGATTTTTTTGACGCGGGCGCGCCCGGACTGGAAAAGATCAACCTGGTGTGCTATGATCCCGCGCTGATCGCCGCCTTCCGCCGGGAGCTTGCCGCCCTGCGCCGCTTCGATCTGTCCAGCTCCCTGGGCCGGGGTCTGGAGATCGGTATCCCCGGCTGCACCAAGGGCGCGGCCATCCGCCGCCTGTGCACCCTGACCGGCATCGATCCCGCCGCCACCGCCGCCTTTGGCGACGCCGAAAACGACCTGGAGATGCTGCATACCGTGGGCTGCGGCGTGGCCATGGGCAACGCTCCGGCGTCCGTAAAGGCCGCCGCCGACCGGGTGACGGCCAGATATGACGAGGATGGGGTGGCGGCGTTTATCGAGGGGATGCTGAAAGAGGGAGAACGGGGAGGACGCGCCTTCTAATATTACGCCTCACGCCCTGCGCTTGTGCGCGGGAACCCTGGCCTGCGGTCAGCGCAAGCGAGAGGGCTGCAATCTGAAGATTACAGCCCTCAGCCCGCTTTTGGTGACGCTATGAAAGTCTATAGTAAACGTCATAATTAATTTTACTTTACATTGACTAGAAGCATGTGTTATACTTTCTCCTGAGGGAGGCGAAAACATGAATCTAAGGAAGTAT
>CACWUV010000236.1 GCA_902764185.1 uncultured Eubacteriales bacterium | reverse complement strand
GTAACCCTATCCCCGTCAAATTTCTGTTTTTCAATCCCCCAAAAGTATATTCCCCGTCACTCCACCGTCACGCTCTTGGCCAGGTTGCGGGGCTTATCCACGTCCAGCCCCTTGGCCACGCTGACGTAATAGCCCAGCAGCTGCAGGGGGATCACCGCCAGGCTGGTGGCGAAGCGCGGGTCGGTGCGGGGGACGTAGACGGTGAAGTCCGCGGTGTCCTCCATGCTGTAATTGCCGTAGCTGGTGAGGCCCATCAGATACGCGCCGCGGCTCTTGACCTCCACCATGTTGCTCAGGGTCTTTTCGTACAGGGCCTGCTGGGTGGTGACGCCGATGACCAGGGTGCCGTTCTCGATGAGGCTGATGGTGCCATGCTTGAGTTCGCCCGCGGCATAGGCCTCCGAGTGGATATAGCTGATCTCCTTCATCTTGAGGCTGCCTTCCAGGCTGATGGCGTAGTCGATGCCCCGGCCGATGAAGAAAATATCCCGGGCATTGGCATACTTTGCGGCAAACCACTGCAGCCGCTCCTTGTCGTCCAGCACCCGCTGGATCTTGTCCGGCAGGGTGGCCAGCTCTTCCACCAGGGCGCGGGCCTTTTCATCGTCCACCAATCCCTTGGCCTGACCCAGCCGGATGGCCAGCAGATAGCAGGCGATAAGCTGGGTGCTGTAGGCCTTGGTGGTTGCCACGGCGATCTCCGGCCCGGCCAGGGTGTAAAACACGTTGTCCGCCTCCCGGGCGATGGAGGAGCCCACCACGTTGACGATGCCCAGAGTGCGCACGCCCCGGCTCTTGGCCTCCCGCAAAGCGGCCAGGCTGTCCGCCGTTTCGCCGGATTGGCTGATGACCGCCACCAGGCAGTCCTCGTTCAGTATGGGGTTGCGGTAGCGGAATTCGCTGGCCAATTCCACCCGCACGGGCAGACGGGCCATGTCCTCGATGACGTACTGCGCCGCCACGCCCACGTGATAGGCGGAGCCGCAGGCCACGATGACCAGCTCCCGGACCTCCCGCAGCAGCGCGTCGTCCAGGCCGATTTCGCTGAAATCAATGACCCCGTCCTTCACCACGGAGTTCAGGGTATCCCGCACGGCCTTGGGCTGCTCGTGGATCTCCTTCATCATGAAGTGCTCGAAGCCCGCCTTTTCCGCTGCCTCGGCGTCCCACTTGATTTCGGTGATCTCCTTTTGGATTTCGTCTCCGTCGATGTTATAAAAGTGCACCGTGCCCGGGCCCAGCACGCCGATCTCCAGGTTACCGATGTAATAAACGCTGCGGGTGTATTTCAGGATGGCGGGCACGTCGCTGGCCAGATAGCTTTCCCCCTCGCTGACGCCCAGGATCATGGGGCTGTCCTTGCGGGCGGCGTAGATCAGATCGGGCCGGTCGTCAAACAGGATGGCCAGCGCGTAGCTGCCGCGGATGCGCACCATGGCCCGGCTCAGCGCGCCGATGGGGTCCCGGTCATATTTGAGATAATAATAGTGCACCAGCTTGATGGCCACCTCGGTGTCCGTCTGGGAAATGAAGGTATAGCCCTTTTTGAGCAGCTTCTCCCTGAGCTCCTGATAGTTCTCGATGATACCGTTGTGCACGCCCACCACCAGATGGTCGTCGCTGCAATGGGGATGGGCGTTCTCGGTGCTGGGCTCGCCGTGGGTGGCCCAGCGGGTATGGCCGATGCCGCAGGCGCCCGCCAAAGCCAGGCCGCCGTTGGTCTTTTCAGCCAGGACACGCAGCCGTCCCTTGGCCTTGACGATCTGGGCCGGCGCCGCGCCGTCCCGCACCGCCAGACCGGCGGAGTCATAGCCCCGATATTCCAGCCGGCTCAATCCCTCCAGCAGAATGGGGGCTGCCTGATGCTGGCCGTTAAATCCTACGATACCGCACATAAAACCGATGCTCCTTATTTTTACTTCACTTTATTTTTTGCGGCTCCGCCGCTTTTTATGAAAGGCGGCCCGCCATTGGGCAAAGGGCGTGGGCTGCTGGGGACCGCTCAGCTTGCCCGCGTCGGCGTCCAG
>CACWUV010000235.1 GCA_902764185.1 uncultured Eubacteriales bacterium | reverse complement strand
CCATACGCTCTGGTCTTCCGGGTTGCGAAGCGGCTGCACTCGCGTGGGGTTCAGAATGTCCAGCCGTTTCACGCCGCCAAGTCCGTCCGGAATCTTCAGCGCGTAGGCGTTGCCCTCGGTGTTGCGCAGCACCTCCATGGTCTGCCGGAAGCCAAACGCCGTGAAGTTGGGGTTCGGTTCCAGGTTCAAAAGTCGCTCCATGGGGTGCTCCGGCACCAGCATGTAATCCTTGTAGATGTGCATGGGCAGGCTCGCCACCGTGTTGGCGATGCGGCTCACCGCCGCGTATATCGCCTCATTGCCCTGGATGGTGTTGTCCGCCCTGGGCCGGTTGATCCAGCGCAGGTTGGGCATCCGGCGCGAGCGCTGGGGCTCGTCCCGCGCCTTCGCCTCGTTCTTCCGCTTCTTAAATGGCCACATCCCTCATACCCCCTAAAGTCTTCGCCTGTGTGTGCGCCCGCTGCCTATGGAGATGACCCTCACGCGGGGCGCGGTTTCCACCAGCCCGGCTGGCAGCTTTTCCATCCGCACGCAGTGGGCGTCCAGCCAGGCCATGAAGCCGTCGATTTTCCGAAACTTGTTTCGCTTCGTGGGCATCCAGTTCTGCTTGTCGGCGTGTCGGCGCTCGCCGGAAATGCGCACGTTGTCCGTATACCAGGCCAGCATGGGGTCGCTGTTGCTCACCACCTTGCCAGCCAGCAGCAGCTCTTTGATGTCCTTCATGGGGTCGTTCAGTGTGATCGGCCCCTGCCGTATGACCTTCAGCTCGAAACCCTTGTTTTCCAGCATCTGTTTAAGCCGGGTCGCGTTGGCGGGGTCAAAGCCTATGGTCACGATTTCGTAATCCTTCGACTGCTGCACAAACCAGTCGAACACGTCCTCCTGCCGGATGTACTCGCCCTCCACGATGGTGAGATACCCCTTCATGGCCAGGCCGTAGTAGTCGATTTTTTCCTGGTCGAGCTCCACCTTGCGCCGGGGCACCCAGCTGTGCAGCTTCACGAAAATGCGCCCGTCGTCCAGCGGGAACTCCAGGGCCGCTGCGGTGAAGTCCTCGCGGTTGGACAGGTCGAAGCCGCCATAGCACCGGCGGCCCAGCAGGCTTTCCGGCGGGATGGTGTCGTGGTTGCGCCGTATGACCTCCGGCTGCACGAAGGCCATGTCGTCGGCGTTCACCATGATGTTGAGCTGCTTGCAGATGAAGTTGGCCCGCTCGCTGGGGATCAGCTTGTCGCGCTTCCACTCGGCCTCCAGGCGGGACAGGTCCAGCGTGTAGCCGATGGACGGGTTGGCCTTCACCCACAGGCTGCTGTCCTCGATGTCGTCGGTGGAGTCCATTTCCGCGATGTAGGCAAACATGCGGTCTGACACGGTGGGGTCGAGGTGCCCCAGCAGCGCGTCGGTGAATTGCCCGTAATAATACACCAGCGGGCCGTCCAGCACGTTGCCCATGGTCGTGATGTACATGATCAGGGGCTGCTTGCGCTTGACGGTTTTCTTTTTGATGATGTTCAGCAGCTTGAAGTCCCTGTATTCGTGGATCTCATCAAAAATAGCGCCGTGCGGGTTTAACCCGTCCAGGCGCTTGGAATCACTGGAGCGGTGCCGGATCACCGCGTGGGCCTTGTCGTAATAAACGCCGTCGCGCAGCGTTCTGAATCGCGGGGCCAGGTAGTGGCTGGCCTCGATCTGCGCCTTGCACTCGCCGAACACAATGCCCGCCTGGTCTTTTGAGTTGGCCAGCAGGTAGATTTCCGGCCCCTGCTCCCCATCCTTGCAGGCCATGAAAGTGGCGTTGCCCGCCATCATGGTGGATTTGCCGTTGCCGCTGCCCACCACGATGAGCGCCTCCTGGAAGCGTCGGAGACCCGTCTCTTTATCTACCCACCCGAACAGGTTGCACTCGATGAAGCACTGCCAGTCCATGAGCACCATTTTGTCGTAGTCGCCCTTGGTCGGCACCAGAAAGCGCTCCATGAAGTCCACGGGGCGGGCGGCCTTGTGCTCGTCGAATACCCACGGGTAATCAGGATCTGTTTTGCTCCGTTT
>CACWUV010000234.1 GCA_902764185.1 uncultured Eubacteriales bacterium | reverse complement strand
CGGTAGGAGGACAATACCAATCCACAGCATCCCCAGCAGTGTAGCACAGCTCTTGGTGAGGAGCTATAAACTACGACACTATAATACGAGGAGGAAAATCATGGCAAATTACGACTATTTCAAACAATATGTTTCCGAAATGGAGCGCATCAAGGCAAAGACCGCCCACGATGAACACATTATTGAGTTTCGCGCCATGTGCGCAAAGATGATCAATGACGCGATTCCAGAGATAAAACAATAGTGTCTGGAAGCGTGCAGACAGGAAGATAAGGCGGGATCAAGTATTGATGAACGGAAAAAGCCTAACATTGAGTTTCGTTTTTCTATAAAGGATCTGGAAAAGCAGCTAAAAGATGCGATCAAGAGAGCATTTAAATAAAAAAATGATATAAAGATGCTAAAAGATGTGATATAATTGTTTCAACTTGCAGATAGTTGATCTGAAAATGTATCAAGAAGTAAGGAAGATGTGCAATGGCAAAGAAAGAGCTTGTTTTGCTTAATGATCGCAAATTTAGAATGCTCCGTGTGAAACAGATATTGGAGCGGGAAACAGATAAAACGCATTCCATCACTATGACGCGGCTTTTGGAGTTGATGAATGAAGATACCGAAAGTGACCGCCGCACGTTATATGATGATATCCGCAAATTGGAAAACCTGGGAACAAAGGTAAATATCGACAAAAGCAAAACACCGCCCCATCTGAACGTGACGGAGCGGCAATTTACAATATCTGAGTTAAAGCTTATGATCGATGCCATTGCATCCTCTAAATACCTGACTAAAAGCGCATCACAGGCATTAATAGATAAACTAAAAGTCTTTTGCAGCCGATATGAGGCCGCGGAATTGAACAGGCAAACGCTGATTGCCAATCGCGCAAAGCGGGTTGATGAGGAATTTCATAACAACGTGGGTCTTATTTCAAGCGCGATTGATGCTAAAAAGAAGATCAGCTTTCAGTATTTCCGTATCAACATCAAAAACAAAAAAGAACGGAATAAAAAGCTTTCTTTTGTCAGTCCGTGGGCGACGATCTATGCCGAAGATAATTATTATCTGATCGGGTATGACAAGGAAAAAATACGGTACTATCGCATAGATCGCATGGAAGATATTGCCATCCTTGATGAAAAGCGAGAAGGCGAAAATGAATATAAGATTATAAAGGACGAATTGCCCTTTAGGACGCAGTCAACCTTTAATCTGTTTGGTGGCGAAAAGGAATATGTAACCTTGCGCTGCCCGAATTTTTACTATTATATCATCCAGGATAAGTTTGGCTCAGATGTCATTGCGCATCCGATCAAGGGGGAAGAAGCTTTCACGGTGGATGTTCCCGTTGCCGTGGGCGATGCGTTCTTTGGATGGATATTTGGCATGGGCGACAAGATCAAAATTGTCGGCCCCAAGAGTGTAAAAGATAAGATGCGCGAGATGATAACGAGGGCGGCAAAATCATACAGATGAGCAAATAAAAAAACGCCCTTTGGAAAGCGTTTTGATCTTCACAAAGGGCGGTATAAACGGTCGTTTTTTGTTGATTTTCTTAGGTTTTTTGGTGAGTCGGAGTCTGACGCTCTATCCAACTGAGCTACGGGCGCATAGCTTAATTAGTATAGCGCGGGAAGGCCATTTTGTCAAGCAGAAATCCTTCGACAAAAAGCGCGGGTCAGGCCTGCTGATAGATGCGGTCGATGACGCTGCCGTCGCGGTACTCCACCAGGCCCACGATCCTGTCGCCATGCCGGGGCGCGTCGGGCACGCCGGTGACGCGGGTGGCCATGGCCTGCAGGTCGTGGATGTCATATACGGGCAGGCGGGCGCGGAGCAGGGCTTCCCGGAGGTCGCCCCGGCGGGGATGCACGGCAATGCCGCGCTGGGTCACCAGGGCGTCCACGGTGCTGCCGGGGGTGGAAATGCAGCCCGCCCGATCCACCACGATGGGCAGCCGCGCCCGGAACAGCGGAGCCACGATGAGGGTCAAGGCCGCGCCCGCGGCGGTGTCGCTGTGGCCGCCGGAGCCGCCGATGATGCCGCCGGAGGACACCAAGCAGCTCAGGCGATCCACCGCCGAGCCCCGGCGTATGGGCGCGGCGTAGCGGATGGCCGGGATTTCGATGTGGTTGGGGTTCTCCCGGATGCTTGCCACCGCCCGCAGATCGAAGCACTGCACGTCCAGCAGCTGGCGGATAAACCCCTTTTCCAACAGCTCCACCATGGCGCCGGTGATGCCGCCCATGCCAAAGTCCGCGGTAACGCCGCGCTCCCGCATGAGGGGCTTTAAATATTCCGTCACCGCCAGGCTGGCGCCGCCCGCGCCGGTCTGGAAGCTGAAGCCCTCCCGCATCAGGCCGCTGGCGGCCATCACCCGGGCGGCGTAATCCGCAATGCGCAGGGCCACAGGGTCCCGGGTCACGCTGGTGGTGCCGCTGACGATGCCCCGGGGATCGCCGATGCAGTCCACCTTTGCCACATAGTCGATCTGGGTCTCGTCGATGGACACGGGCGAAAGGGGATAGGGGACCAGGCTGTCGGTGACGGCCACCACGGTGTCCGCATACCGGGCGTCGGCAAAGGCATAGCCCAGGGAGCCGCAGGCCGCCGGGCCGCTGACGCCGTTCAGGTTGCCCGCCGGGTCGGCGCTGGGCGCGGCGATGAAGGCGATGTCGATGTGCACGCGGCCTTCCGCAATGGCGGCGGCGCGTCCGCCGTGGCTGCGGAAGACCACGGGCTTTTGCAGCAGCCCGTGGCTGATGGCCTCCGCCACCGGGCCCGACAGATAGCAGGTTTCAAGGCCCGTCACCACGCCGCTTTGGATGTGCCCGATCAGCGGCGCGTGGACGGGAAAGATGGAGCTGGCCTGCAGGGTCAGATCCCGGATGCCCATGCGGGCAGCCTCGTCCAGCACCATGTTCAGCACGTGGTCGCCGTTGCGCAGGTGATGGTGGAAGGAGATGGTCATGCCGCTGCGCAGGCCGGCGGCCTCCATGGCTTCCCGCAAGGAATTTTTCAGCTTGTTCATCCTTCCACCTCCATGCCCAGGGCTTTGGCGGTCTCCAGCGTTTGCCGGGCCCGATCCACGATGGGTTTATCGATCATCTTGCCCCGCAGGGATACGGCGCCCTTGCCCATCCGGCGGCCTTCCTCAATGGTCAGCAGCACCTCCTGGGCGTAGCGCACCTCATTTTCGCTGGGGCTGAAAGCGCGGTTGATGTCGTCGATGTGCCGGGGGCTGATGCTGGCCTTGCCCGTGAAGCCCAGCGCCCGGGCATGGGCGGCGTCCGCCCGCAGCCCTTCCTGGTCGTTGACGTCGGTAAAGGGCGTGTCGATGGCCTCGATGCCCGCCGCCCGGGCAGCGTTGAGCACCCGGCCCCGGGCATAGGCGATTTCGCCGCTCTCCTTGCTGCGAATGGCGTGCAGATCGGCGGTGTAATCCTCCGCGCCCAGCAGCAGGGCGCGCACCCGGGGCGCGCAGGCGATGGCGTAGGCGTTTTCAATGCCCCGGGCCGTCTCCAGCAACGGCATCAGGCAGGTGGTGCCCGCCGCTATCCCGTGGGCGGCTTCTATCTCACCAATGATTTCGCCCAGGCGAAGAACCTCCTCCGCGCTGCCCACCTTGGTGGGCATGATGAAGGCAGGCCGCAGGGGTACCGCGGTCTCCAGGTCGGCACGGCAGAAATCCGTGTCCAGAGGATTGACGCGGATGATCAGGTTGGGCGTGGTGTAGCCCATGGTGGTGACGGCGTTTTTCACCAGCAGCCGGGCCGCGTCCTTCTGGTCGATGGCCACGGCGTCCTCCAGATCCAGGATGATGCCGTCCGCCCCGTGAATGTCGGCGTTCAGCAGCATGGCCGGGTTGTTGCCCGGTATGAACAAAAGTGAACGAAGCATGGCTGTGTCCCCCAAGGATTTTGTTGGATTTATTATAACGCTTTTGGGGAAAAGGTTCAATATCGTTGTGGAAGATGATGGGGTGGATGCCTCGGAAAACAGAAATTTGACGGGGAGACGTTAGGGCCTCCGCGTCCGGGGCCTTCCGGCCCGCTCTCGCTGAAAATGATCCACAGGATCATTTTCCGGGCGCTTCTCGCTGAAAATGATCCACAGGATCATTTTCCGGGCGCTGCGAGCCCCTAAAACCCGCGCCAGGGCCCGCTTGGGCCCTGGACCCATCCCGGCGAACCGGCTTGAAAACAACTACAAACAATCTGCGCCTATAACTTGAGTGTCGCAACGAGAGCTTCCGGGCATAAGAAAAACCGCTGGCCAGCCAGAAAATGAATGCATTCATTTTCTGGTCTGTCCAGCGTTTTTTCGCTGTGCGCTTTGCGCACAGCATGGACAGCTTTGCTGGCCTGCCCGGAAGCGGTGGCCTGCGTTATCCAAGCAACTGTGGGAAGCTACTTGTTATCGAAGTTCCGCATCATCCGCCATTGCCGGGTCCAGGGAGGGGCTCCCCTCCCTGGTGGGGTTTGGGGCAAAGCCCCAACGTAACCCTTTCCCCGTCAAATTTCTG
>CACWUV010000233.1 GCA_902764185.1 uncultured Eubacteriales bacterium | reverse complement strand
TATCCGGCACAAATGCGGCGGCGGCCAAAAGCGCCGTCACAGGCGGGTTTTGGGCGTTAACAATTTTTTGCACATCGCAAAATGCGGCGTTTATCGCCGCTTTTTTTGCGGGATGGGAAAGTGCAAACGCCAAATAAAGGATTGTGGATGGACAACGGGGCCGGAAAGGTGCTATGCTGGCCGTGACGGAAAGAACCGGACACGGACCGACCGGGAGGTGGGATTGATGCAGCAGGATACCAAGCGGGGCATGCGCAGCCGCTATCTCAAGCGGCACTGGGAGCTGTACGCCATGCTCGTGCTGCCGGTGGCGTTCATCATCGTTTTCAACTATATTCCCATGGGCGGCGTGGTGATGGCCTTCAAGGACTTCAAGCTGCGCAAGGGCATCTTCGGCAGCCCCTGGGCCGCCAACGACGGCATGGCGAACTTCATCCGCTTCTTTTCCAACTATAATTTCATCTCCACGCTGCGCAACACGCTGGTGCTGAGCGTGTACAGCCTGCTGGTGAACATCCCCACGGCGGTGTTCCTGGCGATCAGCCTGAATTACGTGCGCAGGACGGCGTTCAAGAAGACGGTGCAGATGGTCTCCTACTTCCCGTATTTCATCTCCACCATCGTCATCGCCAGCATGGTGAACATGCTGTTCAACACCCGCACGGGCGTGCTGGGGCGGATTTACTACGCGGTGACCGCCTCCAACATACTGGCGGACCCGAAGATGTTCCCGCACCTGTACGTGTGGTCGGGCGTCTGGCAGGGCGTCGGATTCGGGGCCATCATCTATCTGGCGGCGCTCTCCGGCGTGGATCCCCAGCTGCACGAGGCGGCCACCATCGACGGCGCGAACGTGCTGCAGCGCATCTGGCACATCGACCTGCCCACCATCGCCCCGATGGTCACCATCATGCTGATACTGAACATGGGCAGCATACTGGGCGTGGGCTATGAAAAGGTGCTGGCCATGCAGAACCAGAACAACCTGGAGATGGCCGAGGTGATCTCCACCTATTCCTACAAGGTGTCGCTGGCGGCCTCGATGCCGGACTTTTCCTACGGCACGGCCATCGGCCTGTTCCAGTCGGTGGTGGGCCTGGTGCTGGTGATGATATCCAACACGGCGGCCAACAAGCTGACCGGCAACGGCTTCTGGTGAGCCGCCCGGACCTGCCTGAGAGGGGGAGAAACAATGCATAAGCGCTCTATCCGGGATTGCGCGGTGGACCGGGTGTGCTATCGGGTCAACGCGGTGCTGCTGGTGCTGTTCCTGGTGATCGTGACCTATCCCTTCCTGTATATCGTCAGCTGCTCCTTCAGCTCCGGCCAGGCGCTGATCTCCGGCAAGGTGGTGCTGCTGCCGGTGGAATTCACGCTGGAGGGCTATCAGGCCATCATGGAGTACAGGGACATCTGGACCGGCTGTCCAAGGCCATACTGGCGGTGCTGGTGCTGTGGATCGCCATCGGCCTGTGGAAAGGCTATTTCAATCCGATGATCTACCTGAACGACAAGGCCAAGTTCCCGCTGCAGCTGGTGCTGCGGGAGATACTGCTGATGGCGAACGTGGATTTCACCAAGGCGGCCTCCAACCCGGAGCTGTACTACCGCAACCAGCAGCTCAGCGAGATACTGCGCTACGGCACCATCATCATCAGCGCGCTGCCGCTGATGGTACTGTATCCCTTCATCCAGAAATACTTCGTGAAGGGCGTCATGATCGGCTCGGTGAAGGGCTGATCCCCAACGACTACTGGCAGGATGTGGAGAATAATCTATGAGAAAGAAACAAGGAAAACGGAGGCACGGCTTTTTGAAGGCGCTGGCCATTATACTAATCATTACCATCGGCGGATATTTCTTCCTCATGACGTACACGCAGATCATCGTCGGGGCTGTACAGAAGCTGTCCCAGGGCACGGTCAACACGAAAAACCTGTTCAGTCCCCTCGGCGATCCGACGGAGGGCATAAAGGAAAACGGGCAGTACATCATTACGGAAATCGGGTATTCGGATGTTTACCCCAACAGCTACCTAGACATCACTTATCCGAACGTCGACACAGCCGCCTCTCCCG
>CACWUV010000232.1 GCA_902764185.1 uncultured Eubacteriales bacterium | reverse complement strand
AAAACAGCTCCGGATTTCCGGGGCTGTTTTTTTGATGGGGTATGGAAGGACAGCCGGAATCCCGTTTGACGATTCGCCGCGGCTGTGCTATACTGCTCATATCCCCCATGGGGGGATATGAAAGGAGCCTTTATTATGAGCGAACACACCCATCGGCATACGGAAACAAAGCAGGTGATCAACCGCCTGTCCCGGGCGGCGGGGCATTTGGAGGCCATTAAAAAGATGGTGGAGGAGGAGCGCGACTGCGGCGAGGTGCTGATCCAGCTGGCGGCGGTGCGCTCGGCCATCAACAGCGTGGGGCGGATCATCATGACGGACCACATGGAGCACTGCGTGGCGGAGGCTGTGGAGCACGGCGACCGGGAAGCGCTGGAGCGGTTCAGCGCAGCGGTGGCGCAGTTTTTGAAGTGAGGGGACAAGCATGAAAAAAGCGGTTGTTTTCGCCATTCTGGCCGCGGCGCTGTACGCCCTCAATTCGCCCTTTTCCAAGCTGCTGCTGCGGGATGTGCCGCCCACCATGATGGCGGGCTTTCTGTATCTGGGCGCGGGCGTCGGCATGGGGCTGCTGGGGCTGATCCGCGCCCGGGGAAAACGGCGGGAAGCGCCCCTGACCCGGCGGGATCTGCCCTACACCCTGGGCATGGTGGTGCTGGACATCGCCGCGCCCATTTTCCTGATGCTGGGACTCAAAAGCACCACGGCGGCCAACGCCTCCCTGCTCAACAATTTTGAAATCGTGGCCACCTCCCTGATCGCCATGCTGCTGTTCCGGGAAAAGATTGGCCGCCGGCTGTGGCTGGCCATCGGGCTCATCACCCTGTCCAGCCTGCTGCTGAGCCTGGAGGACGCGGACAGCCTGCGCTTCTCCATGGGCTCGCTGTTTGTGCTGCTGGCCTGCGTGTGCTGGGGCCTGGAAAACAACTGCACCCGCATGCTCTCCCGGGGCGATCCCCTGGAAGTGGTGGTGATCAAGGGCTTTGGCTCGGGCCTGGGCTCGGTGATCATCGCCTTGGCCGTGGGGGAGCGCTTTCCCGCCCTGGGACATATGGCGCTGATCCTGCTGCTGGGCTTCGTGGCCTATGGCCTGAGCATCTATTTTTACGTCTACGCCCAGCGGGATCTGGGGGCGGCCAAGACCAGCGCCTATTACGCCGTGGCCCCCTTCATCGGCGTGGCCCTGTCCTTCCTCATTTTCCGGGAGCTGCCGGGCCCGCTGTTCTTCCTGGCGCTGGCCATCATGATCGCGGGGACTTGGCTGGTGAACCGCGCGGAGGAATAAAGGATGCGCAAAAACAGAAATTGGCAAAGGGGAACGTTCGAGGCCTCCGCGGCCTCGAGCTCTGCGCCAGGGCCCGCTTGGGCCCTGGACCCATCCCGGCGAACCGGCTTGACTGCACTTTTCAGCAATTTCCGCCAGATTGGTCTATGGAATCGGCAAGAGCCGTCTGGGGTTATGAAAAAGCCGTCAGCCGCCAGATCGCCGCAAGCGCCATCTGTCGTCTGCCTGCTTTTTCAGAATCGCTGCGCGCTTCTCGGCCTGCTACGCATGCCGACCCCAGACTCGCGTATGTTGTAAGTCAAACTCGGAGAAATCCAACGGCTCCAGAAATGACGGCGTTAGCCGTCAATGCTGCGTAAGCAGCATAGCCAAAAACGAAACCGTCCGGATGAGTATGCTCAAATCCGGGCGGTTTTCGGTTTGGCGTATTTCCGGAGCACATGACAAATCAAGTTCTGTCCAATGAACTGGCGGAAATTGTTGGAAAGTGTATCCATGTTGGTTCGCCCACCGGGATTCCAAAGGGATGAAATCCCTTTGGCGCAGGTTTGGGCCGCGGAGGCCCAACGGAACCCCTTCCCCTCGACAAATTTCTGCTTTTAGTGTTTTAATGTCTTGCTTTAATCAGGGAGCAGTATTACTCTCTTTTTTTTCTTCTTTCCGCTTGCAGATTCGCCGGTAGATCCACACGCCCGCAGCGCTGAGAATGGCGGTGGCGGCAAAGACGGCCACGGCGAACCAGCGATTGCCGGTGCCCAGGGCGTTGCCGCCGATGGTGGAGGTGATGACGGAGGGCAGGCGGGCCAC
>CACWUV010000231.1 GCA_902764185.1 uncultured Eubacteriales bacterium | reverse complement strand
TACATGGCCGTATCAATGACGACCTTGAGCAGGATGTGCAGGAGGGCGGCGTGCACATAATGATCCAGGAAGCCGAAAAGGAAGGTGGTGATCACCAGGCAGATGACGGCCAGGGCGATATAACGGCCCGCGGCCCCACGGCTCTTTTTGACCCCGAAGACGAACTTTTTGTTGAGCAGAAAATTGACCGGGGCCGAGCACAGGCGGGCGATGGGCGTGGCCACCAGCGCCTTGAAGCTGAAGGGGATGCCAAGCAGGGTGATATCCGGCTTGTCCTTGAACACCCAGAACATGAGCAGGCTCAAGACGGCGTAATCAATGAGGAAGGAAATGACGCTGCTGGCGCTGTAGCGGAAAAAGGAGCCCAGCAGGAGCTTGTAAATGCGCCAGGAATCCCGCAGGGGATGGAAGTGGCTGCTCTTGTTTTCCTCCAGATAGATGGTTTCGATGGGGATGATCTTGAAGGCCAGCTTGCGCACGGCAAAATAGATGAGCATGTTCATTTCATACTCGAAGCGGTCGCCCGTGATGGCCAGAAGGTCAGAATAGCACGCCCGGCTCACCGCCCGCAGGCCCGTCTGGGTGTCGGGCAGCCATTTGCCGTACAGGAGCTTGAACACCGCGCTGGTCATGCGGTTGCCAAACCGGGAGCGGCTGGGGATGTTTTTGTTGCTGCCGGAAAAATCCCGGCTGCCCAGCAGCAGTTCCCTTTGGCCGCCGCGCAGCTCCGCCGCCAATTTGAGCGTATCCGGCGCGGTGTGCTGGCCGTCGGCGTCCGCGGTGATGACGCCGTCAAAATCCGTATGATCTTTCAAATATTGGATACCATAGCGCAGGGCGTAGCCCTTGCCGTGGTTGACCGGATAGCCCAGCACGCGGCAGCGATCCCGGGCGGCGATTTCATCGAAAATGGGCTGATATTCCGGGCCGGAGCCGTCGTTGACGACCAGCACCTGGCCAAAGCCCGCCGCCAGCAGGGAATCCACATATTTGGGCAGGCGCTCGCCGGGCTCCAGGGAGGGGATCAGCACGCACAGTTTGTTTGCTTCCATGGGGTCAAAACTCCTCGTTTGAACCATTTTTGCCCGCGGATATACGCGGTCATGCTATCATACCATTTTTTTGCGTTTTTCACAAGCCGTTCCGGCAAGAATCGGCGAAGGGAAAACTGCGGCGGGGCGGCTTGATATTTTTTTGCATGCCTGTTATAATAATAAATTGAACTCGTTTACTTCAAGTTTTAGTGGATTCAAGGAGCTTACAGCATGGCTGATATTTATGACCCCAAAAACCCGCAGAATCCGACGCCCTATGTGCGCCACCGCAGGTCGGACCGCCACCGCGGCGCATCGCAGGGGGAGACGCCCGTAACGCCCGAGAGCGCGCAAATCCCGGCGCAGCCGGAGACGCCCGTGCCGGAGGTGTTCGCGGCGGAGTCCGACGCGGTCAGCGAGCCTACCCGAAAAATGCCGCCGGTGGGCGCGGGCAGGACCTATGAACCCTTTGCGGAGCAGCCCCGGCAGGAAAAGAAGCCCGAGGACGACAGCCTGCCCGTTTACGGGGAGAGCGAGGTGCCGCCTGCCCAGCGGAGCTACGCGCCCCGGGACGCCCAGCTGGGCGAGAATCTGTATCCCCAGGACGGCGATTATTATGAAGACGAGGAAGAGGGGCACGGCCGCAGCTGGCTGGCAGCCCTGCTGTGCATGCTGCTGGTGATCGCCCTGTTCGCCGCGGGCATGGTGTTCCTGCCCCGGGTGGTGGACCGTCCCGCCGACGGCGGCGGCTTTGCCGGCGCGGCCTATGATTTGCGGGACAAGCTGGCCGGCGTGCTGGGCATAGATGTGAGCCCGGCGGATGTCCATCTGTTCCAGGCGGCCAACGCCTCCATCACCGTGGGCAGCCAGATGCAGTTCAACATCACCACCACCAAGGCGGTGCAGGACGTGGGCATCACGGACGTGGAGGGCAATTTGCTGCCCAGCTCCCGCCAGTGCATGGACCCCGGCGACAACACCACCTGGGTGGTGACCATCCGGTTTGAGGATGTATATGTGGGCGACGTGTACGCCGCGCTGCAGGAGGGAGACACCTGGCGGCAGACGGACAAAAAGCTGACGCTGCTGGT
>CACWUV010000230.1 GCA_902764185.1 uncultured Eubacteriales bacterium | reverse complement strand
GCTGAAGATCTTCAAGGGCAAGGCCCAGTTCCTGGTAAGCGGACTCGACGGTGCCAGCGCAGCTGTCCTCGGAGCCTCCGCCATCGGTTGGGAAATCCAATAAGACAACGATAAAAGGAGAGCAAGAAACGCTCTCCTTTTTCATTTTAAGATGCTCCGAATACCTCTCCCACATGTCCTGCTTTCCGTCCAATTCATCCTCCCGCGGCGCTTCATAGGTGCTTTGTACCAGCGTTGGGATACTGTCCGGCAGGAGCAGGCGGTCAGGGAGTAGTTCCTTTGTGCGCGTCAAAAGCCATTCGCCGTATACCGCCTTGCTCCCTGTGTCCAGCGTCTCACCCGCGCCCATCACCATGCAAATCGGTCGGTGCAAAGGTTTAGGGCGATCATCGCGGCGGTGGCGGTGCAGACGCCCGATGCGCTGCATCAGCAGATCCATTGGGCAAAGGTCTGTCGCCATACAGTCAAAATCAATGTCCAATGACTGCTCCAATACCTGCGTCCCCACTACGATGAGGGAATTCCGTGTTTCTGACGTGGATCCTTTCCCAATCCGACTGACCAGCCGGTTCTCCTTTTCGGCACGGTCAGGCATCAGGAACTGCGAATGGAACAGCTCCACCTGCTTATCCGGCAACGCGCGCTCCAGCTGCCGCGCTACCTCCTGCGCTCGCCGAACTGTATTCACGATCACGCCCGCGCAGCCCCCCTGTGAGAGCATCTTCCTCAGCCACGACACCAAGGCCTCATCCGCCAGATGTCCCAGCGCCACCTCACGGGATGGCGCATCCTGCGTGATCACCTCTTGATATACTGTCTCCCCCTGCGTCCAGGTCAGAAGCGGATAAGCACGGTTTCCCCTCCAAGCTACACTTTTTTCTGCATGGGGATCCACGTTTCGATAGGCGTCTATCATCTCTGCCCGCCGTGCGGCAGGCAGTGTAGCGGACAGGATGATGACCGGCGCGCCATACGCGCCAAGCCAGTTCAGCACGCGATCCAGATAATGATTCATATAGGCATCGTAAGCGTGGCACTCATCCAGAATGATGACCTTTCCCGCAAGTCCCAGATGCCGCAGCATCAGGTGCCTCTGCTTCAATCCTGCCATCAGAAACTGATCGATGGTACCGATGACAAAATCCGACAGCAGCGCCTGTTTCCTCCCGCTGAACCACGGATGCACCACAAGCCCACTTTCTCCATCCGCGTCCACGTTGGCTTTTTCGTCAAAGAGGGCGCAGTACTCTTTGTTCAACGCGGCGTTACCGTGCGCCAGCCGAATGGTCAGATCCATGTCCTCCGCTTGGCGTTCACCCCATATCTTTAATCTGGGGAAAACGCCGTTCGCCGTTGCCTGCGTGGGCAAGCCAAAGAACACGCCTCCACAGTTCAGCTTTCCCGCCAGCACCTCCGCCGCAGCCAGCGCCGCTTCTGTCTTGCCCCTGCCCATCTGGGCTTCCAGAATATAGATGCCCGGTTCCATACTGTTCTGTGCCGCGTGAGTGATTGCTCGTTGTTCCTGATTCGGCTCAAAACCAAATTAAAGCCTGCTTTGGGCGTGATTCCGTATTTATTCGTAACATTCAAAAGAACGCCGAGCGGGAATCCAATCAAAATCGCAAACACTGTAGAAAAGAACACCATCAAAAGCGTTTCAAGCGTAGATGTTCCAACCAATTCCAAAATCTGATCCATACAATAGCTCCATAGAATATCATACAAATGCACCACACGGATGTGGTGATAAAGCAAAGAGAGAATTTTCTGAAAGGAAATTCTCGCACGAATCAAAAATTACATGGATGTAATTTTTGTTCGCTGTACCCTGACATTATTCTGCGCCAGCCAGCCAACCGCCTTTTCGACAGCCGCATCGCCACCCGAAATGTCGCACTCCATGTAGCCCACGTCTTCATCCGGCAAATGACTGATTCCTGCGGCCAGAATATTAAAGCTCACATCAAACTCTTTTGCCATTTTGCACAAAATCGGCTCGCCGGTTGCGTTGCCTACAAAATGCAAAAGATAGCTGCCAGCCTTTTCGGTCCATTTTACGATTTCGCCGTCTTTGTCAGACTTTTGCGCCGAACTTTCTGCACTTGTCGCAATATTCTTGATGAAATCCCGCGTTGTCTGAGTCTGCGG
>CACWUV010000229.1 GCA_902764185.1 uncultured Eubacteriales bacterium | reverse complement strand
TTTCCTCGATTTACCGACAGTAAACCATCGTCAAAGCGCCTTGAATTGCAAGCAGATATGCTCGAAACTGCACATTCCTCATTTTAGAAACAGACTCTAGTTTAAACTGGCGGAAATTGCTTGAGCAATGTAAACAAAAAAACCGCCAGCTGCCTTCTTTGCAGCTTTCTTCCTCAGAAAGAAAGCGCGTATTCCCCCAAAACGAAAGGAAGATAGCCCATGATTCCCCGTTCTGACCGAATGGCCAAGGTGCACAGCGATATTCGCGGCCCGCTGTATGAGGAAGCCCTGCGCATGCAGAAAAACGGCACCAAGGTGCTCAAGCTCAACACCGGCAATCCCGGCAGCTTCGGCTTTGAACTGCCCGACAGCGTGCGCTTTGCCCTGTCCCGCCATATTGATGAGGCCGTGCCCTATTGCGACATGAAGGGTATGCCCTTTTCCCGGGACGTGATCTGCACCTATCATATCGGGCGCGGCATCACGGGCATCACTCCGGACGATATTTTCATCTGCAACGGCGTCAGCGAGGCGGCCTCCATGGCCATGACGGCCCTGGTGTGCACCGGGGATGAGATTTTGATGCCTTCTCCCTGCTACTCCCTGTGGAGCAACAACGCCTATATCGGCGCGGGCAAGCCGGTGTTCTACCGCTGCGACCCCGCCAACCATTGGAATCCCGATCCCGCGGACATCGAGAGCAAGGTGACGGACAAGACCAAGGCCATCCTGGTCATCAATCCCAATAACCCCACCGGCGCGGTGTACAGCAGGGAAACCCTGCTGGCCATCGCGGAGATCGCCCGCAAGCACCATCTGCTGCTGCTGGCGGATGAGATCTATGACCGCCTGGTCATGGACGGCGTGCCCGTTTACAGCCTGGCGGCGCTGGCGCCGGACGTGCCCTGCATCACCTTCAATGGCCTGAGCAAATCCCATATCATCTGTGGCTTCCGCTGCGGCTGGATGGTGTTCTCCGGCCCCAAGGAGGAGCTGGCGGACATTAAGGACGCCGTCACCCAATTGGCCTCCATGCGCCTGTGCGGCAACGCCCTGACCCAATTGGTCATCCCCGCCGCTTTGGTGGACAGCGAGAGCACCCGGGCCATGCTGGTGCCCGGCGGCCGCCTGTATGAGCAGCGCAAGGCTACCACCGACGTGCTGGCCACCATCGAGGGCGTCAGCTTCGAGATGAACCGCGCGGCTTTCTATCTGTTCCCGGGTTTCGATCAGGAAATGTACGATTTCAAGGACGGCCACGATCTGGCCATGCAGTTCCTGCACGAAAAGCACGTGCTGGTGATCCCCGGCAGCGGCTTTGACTGGACTGAGGACATCCGCGTGCGCATCGTCATGCTGCCCGACGCCGACCGCCTGGCCCGGGCCATGGAGGAGCTGAAGGACTTCCTGAGGCAGCATAAACGCTGATATGTTAGTATTAAGCGTTCCGCACTGTGCGGGGCGCTTTTTTGATTGACCGTGCCGGGTCTCCATGCTATAATGATAACGGTTATCATTTTAGAGAAGGTGAGCCCATGGCTGAAAAGGGAAAATATCGCACCCGGCATCAGGAGGAGATTCTGCGCTATCTCCAGTCCACCCGGGGTATGCATCATACCGCGGCCCAGATCAAGGATCATTTTGCCGGGGAACAGAAGAACATCGGCACCGCCACCATCTACCGCCAGCTGGAGCGCATGGTGGAGGAGGGCTCCGTGCGCCGGTATCTGCTGGAAACGGGCGATAGCGCCTGCTATGAATACGTGGGGGAAAGCGCCGCCTGCGCCAATCACTTCCATTGCAAGTGCGAGCAGTGCGGCAGGCTGATCCATATGGATTGCGACGAATTGCAGGAGCTGCAGCAACATTTGCTGGCCCATCACGGCTTTCTGTGGAACACGGGCAAAACGGTGTTTTATGGCGTTTGCGAGCAGTGCCGCAAGGCGTGATACTGTTCCCTGGTTAAAACAAGACGCTAAAAACAGAAATTTATCAGCGAATGAACAATGAATAATTAGAGCCTGTTTCTAAATTCGGAAAGATGCATTTTCGGCATTTCAGCCTGCCCTTCCGCGTTGCTTTTCCTCGATTTACCGACAGTAAACCATCGTCAAAGCGCCTTGAATTGCAGGCTGATATGCTCGAAACTGCACATTCCTCATTTTA
>CACWUV010000228.1 GCA_902764185.1 uncultured Eubacteriales bacterium | reverse complement strand
GATCGAGGCCTCCGCGATCCGGGGCCTTCCGGCCCGCTTTCCGCTGAAAGCCTGCCACAGGCAGCCTTTCCGGGCGCTCCAAGCCCTCGAGCTCTGCGCGAAAGGCCCGCTTGGGCCTCTGGACTCCATTCGGGCGAACCGGCTTGGTTGCACTTTCAAGCAACTTCCGCCTGTCGATTGAATAGGCTTGACTTGTCAAATGCTCCAGAAATACGCCGCAACACAAAAGATCCCAGCTTTGAGCAAGCTCAAGCTGGGACTTTTGCTTATGCGGCTATAACGCAACGCGTTATTGACGGCTAAAGCCGTCATTTCTGGAGCAGGGGGTGCGTCGAAGTTTGGTTTATAGCGCGCGCAAGTCTGGGGTCGGCATGCGCAGCAGGCCGAGAATCGCGCAGCGATTTCGAAAAAGGCAGCTGACGGCAGATCAAGCTTGCTTGTATCTGACGGCAGATGTCTTTTTCATTGCCCCAGACGGCTCTTTGCAACCTTCCAAGCTAAACTGGCGGAAATTGCAGGAAAGTGAATCCAACTTGGTTCGCCCGCCAAAAGTCTTTGCACAGCTTTCTTCAGAAAGCGCGTAACCCCTCCCCCGCCAAATTTCTGTTTACGCTTCTTCCATCAGCCGCAGATTCTTTTGCAGCCGTTCATCCCCCGGGTCCAGGCGGATGGCCTCCCGCACCGCTTCCCGGGCGCGGTCCCGCAGGCCCAGATGCCAGCAGGCGATGGACTGCAGATCCCAGGCCAGGGGGCCAAAGGAAGCCGCCTCGGTGATATAGGTGCGGGGACGCTGGGTGATGGACAGAGCCCGGTGGCAGGCGGCCAGCAAAGCTTCCCAGTCCTGACGCGCATAGGCGAAGCGGGCCAGGTCCAGCCAGGGCTCCCGCAGGTGGGGCGCTTCTCCGGCGGCCCGCAGCAGGCATCGCTCCTGCTGATCCGCCCGGCCCTGGGCGGCATAGGCCCGGGCCATATACCGCCAGCTGGCGCAGCGCTCGTCGGCCCAGGTGGCGGTGGGCAGGGCCAGATGGCGCTGCAGGGTTTCCACGCATTTGTCCCACTGGCCCCGGAACATATACTCCCGGCCCAGGTAATGCATATTGCGGTCGTTCATCGGGTCCTCCTCCACCGCCTGCTCCAGCAGGGGCAGATATTGGGCCCGGGATTTATGGGGGTCGGGATGGTGATTGAGCTGCATCCCGGCCACCGTGACGCAGCGCGGCGCGCCCTGGGAAAACCTGAGCACCTCATGCACCGGGTTCACCCATTGGAAACCCTGGCGGCTGTGGATCTTGTCGGCATAGAACACCGTGCCCTCGCCGCCGTCCGCCTCGAAGGACCATACGTACTTGTACCGCGCCTGCTGGGTGCCCGGCCCCCAGGCCGCCTCCAGCGCCGCCCGCCAGCCGGGCGAAAACACCTCGTCCAGGTCGGTGCACACGCAGACGTCGGCGTCCTCCGGCACCCGGCGCAGCGACAGATTCCGGGCCACGTCAAACCGCCATGGCGTCACGTCCGCCTCCGCCACGTCCGCGCCCAGCGCCCGCAGCAGCCGCGGCGTGCCGTCCTCCGAGCCCGTGTCCAGCACGTAAATTCCGTCCGCCTCGCCCATACTGTCCATCCAGCGGGCCGCAAACTGCGCCTCGTTTTTGCAGATGGCATATACGCAGATCTTCATATTGCATTCCCCCCGGAGGAGGGTATGCGCAGGCAGCCACAGAAATGCACAAAAAAAGAGCCCGCCGGGGCTCTTTTGAAAGAGATACAAGAACAGAAATCTGACAGGGGCCCCATCCGACCAACAAGCGGTCGGATGGGGGCGTTTCTTTTCAATTCACGATCCGCATCAATTCTGCCGGATCTTCTTTTTTCTGCGCAGGGTCAGCGCGCTCAGGCCGCCCAGACCCAGCACGGCCAGGCCGATCCACAGCGCCGGGCTGGCGGTGTCGCCGGTCTTGGGCACCTTGTAGTTGATGATGGTGCCGCCGTTGTAGCAGCGGTCGGTTTCGCCTGCGTGCTTGCCCACGTTTTCATAGCGCACCTTATAGCCTGCGGGCACCTTTTCCACCAGGTAGTAGTCCGTGTCGCTGGTGAACCAGTTCTCGTAGTGCCATTCGTACTCGCTGACGATCTCTTTTTTGAACGTCGTGCGGTACTCGGAGCCGTCGGGCGCATAGAAGGT
>CACWUV010000227.1 GCA_902764185.1 uncultured Eubacteriales bacterium | reverse complement strand
TCCTGGTGGACGCCTCCCAGTTGGAGCGCAGCATGTACATGGTAGCGGAGTTCGCGGCCCTGGATAAGCCTGCGGTGCTGCTGCTGAACATGATGGATGTGGCAAAGGCACAGAAAAAGGAGATCGACCACAAGCTGCTCCAAAAGCGGCTTGGTATCCCCGTGCTCCCCTTCACCGCGGCGGAGAGCAAGGGCTACGACGAACTGAAAGCTCTGCTGGCCAGGGAACTGGAAAATCCACACAAACTCATTTCCAAACCTGAGACGCTGGAGACTGCCGCCTATGCGGAAGCCGTTCTGGATCAAAGCAAGGCCAAGTATCAGTGGATCTCCACGCTGTTGGACGGCGTGACCCACACGGCGTTGCCCGAGTATAAGCTCTCCAAATTCGACCGTGTGGCTACCAGCCCGATCAAGGGCAAGTTCCTCTGCTTTGGTGTGGTGCTGCTCGCGTTCCTTGTGGCGATGATCGTCATGTCGCCCTTCATGGCCATCGGGCAGATGATCCCCGCGGTTTTGAATCAGCCGATCGCCGATCTTTTGAATGGCTGGCATGTCCACCCTTGGCTGGTGTCCGTGTTCAGTATGATGCTGCCGAACGTCCTGTATTTCTGCATCTCGATGGCGAGCTTCGTCTTTGGTGTCAATCTGGTTTTCGGTTTTCTGGAGGAGATCGGCTTCCTGGCCCGAGCGGCCTATCAGTTTGACGGCGTGCTCTCCAAGCTGGGTCTGCAGGGCAAGGCCATTTGCCCCATGCTGATGGGCTTCGGCTGCACCATTGGCGGCACCTGCGGCACCCGTGTCATGGACAATTGGGGACAGCGGATGCTGGCTATGGCGGTAGTCTGGGCCGTGCCCTGCGGCGCGATCTGGGGTGTGATCCCGGTTGTCGCCAGCATGTTCTTCGGCCTCGGCGGAACGCTGCTGGTCTGTGTGCTGATACTCTGCTACATGCTGCTCATGATGTTTATTGTGTCCAAGGTCTTCGGGCGCACCCTGTCTCCCGCCGACACCCGCAGCGGCATGATCATGGAGCTGCCGCCTTATCACAAGGCTCACTGGAAGCACATTTTGAAAGAGGCGTTCCTCAAGGCCTGGGATATTTTCAAGCGCGCCCTTGGTACGGTCACGCTGGTTTCCCTGGTGTTCTACATTTTCTCCTTTAGTCTGAGCGGCAACATTGAAAACAGCCTGCTCTACCGCGTCGGTACGGCCATCGAGCCGGTGACCCGCTTCTTCGGTCTTGGCTGGCAGACCTTTATGGCCTTCCTCAGCTCGGCCTTTGCCAAGGAGGCGGTGCTGGGTGTTTTGAACGCCGCCTTTGTCGGCGGAAGCAATCTGCTGGAGGCTACCTTCTTTGCCAAGAGCGCCACGCCGGACAGCGCTGTGCTGGCAGCCTCCATGGTCCAGACGATCTCCAAGCCGGAGGCACTGGCCTTCCTCTTTGCCTGCACCTTCAATGTGCCATGCGTCATGGCGCTGAGTACCACCTATCGCGAGTCTCATTCCCTCAAATGGACGGCTCGGGTCGCCCTGTTCTATATCGGTGGCGCGCTGATCCTCTCCTGCATTGTCTACCATATTGCGGCACTGTTCCTGTAAGAAAAGAGTGAATCAAAATGAAGGAAAAGAAACAAAGCGATCTGGCTGTTCTGCTGGGATATGCGGGCAGCCATAAGGGCCTGACCTTTTTAGGCTTGGGCCTCTCCGCCGTCGCCATGGTGCTGGGCATGCTTCCCTACATATGCATCTGGCTGGTGGCCCGGGATCTCATTGCCGTAGCGCCAAACTGGACACAGGCGACCGGCATCGCCCGCTACGGTTGGATGGCCTTTGCCTTCTCCTTCGCGGGGATCCTGGTGTATTTCGCCGCACTGATGTGCACCCATCTGGCAGCCTTCCGCACGGCGTCGAACATCCGCAAGGCAGGCATGGCGCACCTGATGAAGACGCCGCTGGGCTTCTTCGACTCCAACGCCTCCGGCCTGCTGCGCAACCGACTGGACGGCGCGGCCTCCGAGACCGAGACGCTGCTGGCCCACAATCTGGCGGATATCGTGGGCACGGTTGCCATGTTCCTGCCATGCTGGTGCTGATGTTTGTGTACGACTGGCGCATGGGCGCGGCCTGCCTGCTCGCGGCCGTAGTATCCGTTGCCGCCATGGCCACTATGATGGGCGGGAAAAACGCCGGACTCATGGCCGAATACCAGGCGGCCCAGGACACGATGAGCAAAGCGGGCACCGAGTATGTGCGCGGCATCCCCGTGGTGAAGGTCTTCCAGCAGACCGTGTATTCCTTCAAGGCCTTCAAGCAGGCCATCGAGGATTACAGCGCCAAGGCCGAGCACTATCAGGCGGACGTCTGCAAGGTGCCCCAGGCGGTGAACCTGACCTTCACCGAGGGCGCGTTCATCTTCCTCGTTCCCGCGGCGCTGCTGATCGCACCGGGAGCTTTGAAGTCCGGCAATTTCGCGGCTTTCGTGACGAACTTCGCCTTCTATGCGGTCTTCTCCGCCATCATTTCCACGGCCCTCGCCAAGATCATGTTCGCGGCCAGCGGCATGATGTTGGCCAGCACCGCCCTGGGGCGCATCAACCAGGTCATGAGCGCTCCCACGCTTCCGGTCACGGATCATCCGCAGACCCCGAAGGACAACAGCGTGGCATTTAAGGACGTGAGCTTTACCTATGAGGGTGCCGCACTGCCCGCGCTCGATCACGTCTCTTTCCGGGTCGAGCCGGGGCAGACGGTTGCCCTGGTCGGTCCCTCCGGCGGCGGCAAGACCACCGCGGCCAGTCTCATTCCCCGCTTCTGGGATGTGAGCTCCGGCACGGTGGAGGTCGGCGGCGTGGATGTGCGCGAAACCGACCCCCATGTGTTGATGGATCAGGTGGCCTTTGTGTTCCAGAACAACCGCCTCTTCAAGGCCAGCATCCTGGAGAACGTGCGCGCCGCCCGCCCGGAGGCAACAAAGGAAGAGGTGCAGCGGGCGCTGTCGGCTGCCCAGTGTGACGATATCCTCGAAAAGCTCCCCC
>CACWUV010000226.1 GCA_902764185.1 uncultured Eubacteriales bacterium | reverse complement strand
ATGGAGCTTGCCGCGGTCTGTGACATCCGGGAGGAGCGCAGGGACTGGGCAAAGGAACATCTGCCGGGCGTAGTGATCTACGAGAATTACCGGGAGATGCTGGATGCCGGGACGGTGGATGCCGTTCTGATCGCCACGCCGCACCCGCTTCATCCGGTCATCGCGGAGGAGGCATTTCACCGGGGAATTCATGTTTTGTCGGAGAAGCCGGAGGGCATCGATGTACTGAGCGTGGAGCAGGAGAACCGGGAGGCGGAGCGGAGCGGCGTCGTGTTCGGCATCATGTATAATCAGAGAACCAATCCGCTGTATGCCGAGCTCCGCAGGCAGATGCAGGCGGGAGCGCTCGGAGAGCTCATGCGCTTTCAGTGGACGATCACGAACTGGTACCGGACGCAGTTCTACTATAATTCCGGATCGTGGCGCGCGACCTGGAAAGGGGAAGGCGGCGGTGTGCTGATGAATCAGTGCCCCCACAATCTCGATCTCTGGCAGTGGATCACCGGCATGCCGTGCCGCGTGCTGGCTGACTGCCACAGGGCAAAATATCATGACATCGATGCAGCGCGGCTGGGCGTATGCGGCGGCTCTTACGGCGGTTTTATGACCAACTGGATCATCGGCCACACGGATCGCTTCGCGGCAGCCTGTTCCCAGCGATCGTTTGCCAATATGATTAATTTCGAGTATCTCAGCGATATCGGCCTGACCAACATTCGCAGTGAGCATCTGTCCTCGGCGGAGGAGGATCCCGCCCGGCTGTGGGAGGAATCTCCTTTGAAGTATGCGCCTCGCTGCAAAACGCCTACGCTGTTTATCCACTCGGATTTGGACTTCCGCTGTCCTGTGCCGGACGCCTTGGCCATGTTTTCCTGTCTGAAACGGCAGGGGTGTCCCGCCAGACTCTGCCTTTTCCACGGAGAAAATCACGAGCTTTCACGCAGCGGCAGACCGGATAACCGGATATCCCGACTGGAGGAGATCCTGCTGTGGTTTACACGCTATCTTCAGCCGGAGATTCATCAATAACCGGCTGGTGATTGCCAAAACAACAGAATACCGCGGCACCGATTTGACGGTGCCGCGGTTTTTTGCCGTTTCGGAAGGGGTTAAATATAGCTGTTCTTGTCGTTTTCGGGCAGAAGCACAAATTTGCCGCCCAAATAGACCTGCTGAACCTCGCCCAGCGTCCGGATATTCTGCACGGGGTTTTCCTTCAGCACGATGAAATCCGCGTGTTTTCCCACTTTAATACTGCCGGTCCAGTCCTCCACACCGCAGGCTTTGGCGGAAGTAAGAGTACCTGCCACCAACGTATCCATGGGATCAAAGCCCATATCCTCCACAAACAAAACGAACTCCATATAGGTGCCCCAGTGAGGGTTATAAGGCGTGCCGGCATCCGTTCCGATGGTAATGGGAATACCCGCCTTCCACGCTTTGGCAAGTCCAATGTGCTGCGCCTCCATAGCGCGCCGTCCCTTTTCGACCTTCCAGGGAGCAATGCCGGCGGCAACGCCGAATTTTTCGGAGAAGTAGTGGGTAGAAAGGGTGGGGCAGTAGAAGGTACCGCGCTCCAGCATCAGATCGATGCACTCGTCATCAATATAGCTGCCGTGCTCTACGCTGTCGATCCCGGCCAGCACGGCCGTTTTAATGCCGGCTTTTCCGTGGGCATGGGTCGCCGTCTTTTTCCCGGCCCGGTGCGCCTCGTTGACAGCGGCAGTCATCTCCTCCAGATTTAACTGAGAAAATTCCGGGCGGGTATCGGAATTCACACCGCCGGTAGCCATGATCTTGACGAAATCTGCGCCGCCTTTGATCTGCTCTCTGGCCGCTTTCATGCAGTCCACCGGCCCATCGCATTCCCGACCGGTATTGCAGCCATGGCCGCCGGTCATACACAGGCATTGCCGCGCAATCTGGTAATGTGGCCCAATGTGGATGCCCTGCTTTAGTGCATTTTTCAGGTCCACCTCACCCAGCTTTCGCCCATTCATGTCCCGCACAAAGGTCACGCCGGACTTCAGATGCTGGTGCAGATGCTGCAATCCCCGAAGGGCAAACATCCCGGAGGTCTCCCAATTCAGAGATTCTGGCGCGAGGATGCCGGCGTCTTCAAGTGGGACGATGCCGGCCGCGCCGCGCAGATGAGGTTCCTTTAGTTCTGCCATCGGCCCGACGGCCTGGATAAGCCCGCCGTCCACGGTCATATAGCAGTTCTCAACGTAGCGTTTTGCTTCTACGTCCACAAGGTTGAAATGAATGAATGTTTGCATAGGTCCTCCTTCCCGATCATCTGACCGGATTACAGGCGGGATTCCGGCGCTACAGCGCCGGAATCCCGTATTTCCTGGTATTGCCGCCTGCAGATGGTCTGCAGCGCTTATACAGAGCATCACGCGGCATAGGTGGCGTTATCGAATTTCACCGCCGGTCCACTCCACCGTATTGAGCATGTGATCCGCCGCAATGCCGCAATCAGGAGCCCAGAAGAAGTTGATGTAGTCGGCACCATGGGGACGGACATAAGCGTATTCGATGTAGTCATAGCAGGGAATATCCTTGGCGAAGTACTCCTGGATCTTCTTATAGAAGGGGGCGCGCTCCTCCTGCGTGGCATACTTGGTGCCCTCATCAAACAGACGCATGACCTCGTCGTTGTAGTACCGGCTCTTATTGGAGGAGGAGCGGTTCCACACGTTGGCATAGGAACTGGGGTCGGGGCCGCGGGAACCACCGGCGGAGCACATATCCCACTCCAGGTTTTCGTCCAGGTACTCCTTGCGAACGGCCCACTCGTACTTCTCCACGTTCAGCTTGATACCAACAGCATCCAGGTACTGTGTTATCAGGTTGGGGATATCGGTCGTGCCGAAGATGGAGGTGGTGAAGCAGCGATAGGTCAGCTCGAAACGGTAACCGTCGGCGCCTCTGGCGTAGCCGGCATCGTCCAGGATCTTGTTGGCCTTGTCCACGTCGTAGCCGGGGAAGGTCACGTCACGGTTGACGGCCCACTCCACCGTGGAAGTATACCAGTTATTGCAGGGGTCCACATAACCCAGGTAAAGCACGTCGGCGATATTCTGGTTGTCGATGGCCCAGCAGATAGCCTCGCGCACACGCACATCATTGATATAGGGGCGCGCAGCCTCCTCGCTCATATTGAACTGCGTCCACTGAACGATGTTGGTAGCCTGGCTCTCCACGGTAATGCCGTCAACAGTTGCCAGACGTTTTGCCTCGGCAAAAGAAGGGGTCGCGGTCATCCAGCCAACCTCATGGGCTTCCATGGAGGTCATGGCAGTGGTCTCATCCGGCACAAAGTTGTAGATGACGCCATCCAGATAGGGGCCATCCCCGTAATAGTCGGGGTTTGCCTCCAGTTTGCAGTAGCTGCCCAGCTTGGCCTCAACGAACTTGAACGGGCCCGTGCCGATGGGCTTCTCGTTGGCGGGGTTGGTATAGGGATCTGTGCCCTCATAGATGTGAGCCGGGAGGATATCCGGGCCCTGATAGTCGGCTACGCTGTTGACAAAGGTTCCGTTGGGGGTGGACATGTGGAAGACGACAGTATAGTCATCCGGGGCTTCCACGGATTCCACCGACTTTACATAGTTGTAGGTGTAGGCCTGCTCTCCGTATTCCAGAATGCTGTCGATGGTCCACTTGACATCCTTGGAGGTGAAAGGTTCACCGTCGTGCCACTTGACGCCCTGACGAAGATGGAACGTGTAAGTCATCAGGTCGTCCGTATTTTCCCAGGATTCTGCCAGATCGGGATAGATGGTCTTCGTGTCTTCATCCCAGGCGCAGAGCTTGGAGAGAATGTTGTGGCTGATGTAAACGACGCCGCCATCCCACACATAGTTGGTCTGATAGAAAGTGGGCTCAAGCTTGGTGGCTACGACCAGCGTACCGCCATAGTAGTGCTGACCGGGCTGAAGTGTCTGCGTACCCGAATTATCGGGAGGGTTGTCCGAAGGATTGTTGCTGGGAGTGCCGCCGCAGGCTGCCAGAGACAGTACCATCAGCAGCGCC
>CACWUV010000225.1 GCA_902764185.1 uncultured Eubacteriales bacterium | reverse complement strand
GCCAGCATCGTCTTGGTGTTCCTCACGGCGGCGCTGACGGGCGTGGGCATCTTTGACCAATTGGCCAAGTATGCCGGGGCGGGCACCGTGGTGCCCATCACGGGCTTTGCCAACGCCATGGTATCGCCCGCCATGGAATTCCGTCCCGAGGGCTTCGTGCTGGGCACGGGAGCCAAGCTGTTCACCATCGCGGGGCCGGTGCTGGTCTATGGCGTCAGCGCATCGGTGATCGTGGGCCTGATTTCTTATTTTGTGAGGTAACTGCCATGAACGCACCCAATCGCATGGGCCATCAGACCGTCGTTTACCGCAATACGCCCTGGATCATTGCCACCGCCTGCGCCGCGGGTCCGCGGGAGGCCCAGGGTCCCTTGGGCGATACATTCGATCTGGTGGCGGATACGCCGGATTTCGGTCAGGAAAGCTACGAGCAGGCCGAGGTGGCGCTGCTGCGGGAAGCCTGCCGCATCTGCCTGGATAAGGCCGGGCTGGGGGAAAAGGGCGTGGAGGCCATGCTGGGCGGCGATCTGCTCAATCAGATCATGCCATCCTCTCTGGCTGCGCGGGCGCTCAAGATTCCCTTCCTGGGCATGTACGGCGCGTGCAGCACCATGTCCGAAGGCCTGCTGGTGGGCGGCCTGCTGGTGGATGGCGGCTATGCTTCGCCGGTGCTTTGCACGGCGGGCAGCCATTACGCCACGGCGGAGCGGCAATACCGCTTTCCGCTGGAATATGGCAATCAGCGCACGCCCGCGTCCCAATGGACGGTGACCGGGGCCGGCACCGTGCTGCTGTCCCTGCCCGACCCGGGGCGCAAGCCGCTGGCTCAATTGACCCGCGCCTGCATAGGCCGGGTGGTGGATATGGGCGTCACCGACGCCAACAACATGGGCGCGGCCATGGCGCCTGCCGCCGCGGCCACCCTGTGCGCCTACTTTGACGATACGGGGGAGACGCCGGAGCAGTTTGACCGCATCATCACCGGCGATCTGGGTTCTGTGGGCAGCGAGCTGCTGCTGGAATGGAGTGGCAAAATGGGCCATCCGCTGCCCCGGGAGCGCATGATGGACTGCGGGCTGACCATCTATGATCCCGCCCAGGACAGCCATGCGGGTGGCTCGGGCTGTGGCTGTTCGGCGGTGGTGCTGTCCAGCTTCATCCTGCCCAGGCTCCAGTCGGGAGAATGGCGTCGGGTGCTGTTCATGGCCACCGGCGCGCTGCTGAGCCCCACCACCAGCATGCAGGGCGAAACCATTCCCGGCGTGGCCCACGCCGTGGTGATCGAGGGGGTGCGGTAAATGGGCGCTGCGATCTGGATGTATCTCAAGGTGTTTTTTGTGGGGGGCCTTCTGTGCCTGCTGGGGGAAGTGCTGATCCTCAAGACCAAGTTCACCCCCGCCCGGATTCTGGTGGCCTACATCACCGCCGGGGTGGTTCTCAGCGCCGTGGGCCTTTACGGTCCGCTGGTCTCCTTTGCGGGAGCCGGAGCCACGGTGCCGCTGACGGGCTTTGGGCACGCATTGGCCCAGGGAGCCATTCACGCCGTGCAGGAAAACGGCGTTTTAGGTGCGTTCACCGGGGGTCTGACCGCCACGGCAGGGGGCATTGCGGCGGCCATCTTCTTTGGCTTCATTGCCGCCGTGCTGTTTAGGCCCAAGCCCAAAACATAAAAAAACAGCCGATCCTTCCCGGATCGGCCGTCTTGCGTTTACAGCCATTCGCCGTTGCCGTCATAGGAGAATAGCTCCTTGACGCCGTTTTTGAGCTGCACGGCGATGTCGAACTGCGTGCCTTCCCAGTCGATGCTCTCCACGTCACCCGCCGGGAACATGCGCCCGCAGGTGTACCAAAGCTCCTCCTCGTTATCGTGATGATAATAGACGGCGAAGGACAGATAGGTCTGGTTGCCCACCTTGCTGGTGACGACGCGCAGGTCAAAGGGGCCGCTGCGGCTGTGCTCCATGGCATCCTCAGCGGCGACGGAGGCTGTTTCCCCCGGAGGGGTGGCCAGCCGCCGTTTCATGAAGGCGACGCCGAAAATCAGCAAGGCCACCAGCAGAATGCCGGTCAGCAGAGCCAGAATGCGGGTCAGCGTGCTGCTTCTCATGGATGAACCTCCTATGATCGCCGCGGCGATCAATTTTTGTTTTGCCGCCAGATCAGCTCGGCAATGGTGGCGATGAGCTGGCCGCTGGTG
>CACWUV010000224.1 GCA_902764185.1 uncultured Eubacteriales bacterium | reverse complement strand
CCCTGCCAGTGTCAGCAGCCCGGCGCTCCAGCCAAAGACGCGGGCCATGTTGGTGGCCCCGGCGTTGCCGCTGCCCATGCCGCGGATGTCGCCGCCGAAGAGCTTGCAGGAGACAATGATCGAAAGGCTCAGAGAGCCGAGAAGATACGAACCGATAAAGATTGCGGGATACAGAAGTGTCATGAGAAAAGCCCCCATGCCTTTTTGGAATATCCCCGAAGATCCCGTGGATTAGATTTTATTATAGCCCAGGAAGGGTAGGTTTGCAACCGCCGTTTGCGCCGATGATGCGTTAAGTTCTTCACAAAACGTCCACGGTCGGACGGCGGGCGGCTCATGCGCAAAGCGCATGCGCTCCCCCGTCACGGGGTGGTCAAAGGCAAGGCCGCAGGAAAACAGCGCCAGCGGACAGGGATCCGGGTTTTCACAGTACTTTCGCTCGCCGGCAAGCGGCCAGCCGCGAGAGGCAAACTGCACGCGGATCTGGTGGGTCCGCCCCGTCTCCAGGGCGATGCGCACACAGCTCAGTCCGCCGTGCCGCCACAGCGTCTCATAGTGCAGCACCGCCTCCTGCACGCCCTTGGCGGGTGTATCGGTGACAAAGCTCATCTTCCGCGCCTTGTCCCGGAACATCAGATCCCGCAGGGTGTCCCGCTCTTTGGTCTCACCGTGTACCACGGCGAGATATTGCTTTTCAAAACGCCCCTCCCGGATCTGGCGGCTGAGCGCGGCGGCCGCTTCTCCGCCCCGGGCCAGCACCATCAATCCGCTGACGGCGCGGTCCAGCCGGTGTACCGTCCGGAGATCGGTCCGCGGCTCTTCCAGGCTCTCCCGCAGCAGCTCCGGCAGGCCACCTGGCTCATCCGTGGAAAGAACCCCCGCGGGCTTGACGCAGACCAGTACCGCGCCGTCGTCATAGAGGATCTCCGGCGCAGGGACCGGGCGGTCACTGTTCTCCGCCATGGGAATGTACCTCGATGCTGCCCCCGTTTTCCAGGTCCTTGCCGTCCAGGAGCAGGAGCTTTTCCGCCAGCAGCCGGGAAAAACCGCTGATCACCGCCACCATGGAGATCAGGTCCCCTGTGTCGTCGGTGGCGATCTCCGATTCCAGTTCATGGTCCAGGATGCCGCCGGCGGCGATGCGCACCTGCTTGACAAAATAGGTGCAGGCCATGCGGTGGCGTTTGACATAGGAGGAATAGGTCTGCTTGAGCGCCTCCTCATCCAGCCCGGCGGGGATGATGGCCTGCAGGGTGGGAATGCTGAGACACTGCTTGAGCGTACAGACCATGATGAGGTAGGCGATATGCCGGCGGTAGTATTTTTTTTTGACGGGCTCAGGCATAATCTTTTTGCGCACATAGTTGTTGATGGCAGCGGGCGTGATCACCTGCTCCTCTTTCAACTCCGGCGGCATATAGTCCAGATACCGGGTCAACAATGTCACCACCTGGTCCATGTACAGGCCGATGTCCGGCAGCTCCTCCCAGGCGGGAAGACGGTACTCGTCCAGATACTTCTCCCAGCGGCGCAGCTTCCCCGCGATCAGGGCTTTGTCGAAGGTCATGGTCTCATCCCCATTTTGTTCCAATTATTATGATAAACCATTATACCACAAGTAATCCAAAAATCAAGAAAACATACGCATCTTTTTTGGTTGACATGATTCGTTGCGTGTGGTAATATAATTCGCAAGATTAGATGCTTGCCCATTTCGACCGATTTCACGCTGCGCATGTGGGAGAATGGGCAATCGCAGGAGGATCATCACCATGTCTTTTGCCGTTTTCGTGGACGGAAGCGCCAATCTGCCCCGCCAAATGCTGGATGGGATCCAGCTTCTGCCCTGCGACTACACCGTGGACGGCGTACCCCAGACCTATTGGGGCGATGTGGATCGCTTTGAAGGGCACAGCTATTATGAGGGTCTGAAAAAGGGTGCGGTCGTCCGCACCAGTCTTTTGAACACCCATCTGTTTCTCTCCCGCTTCGGGCCGATTCTCGCCCAGGGGACGGACATTATCTATATTTCCATGTCTTCCGGCATCAGCGGCACCTACAACGCAGCCCGGATCGCGGCCGAGGAGCTGATGGAGCTCTACGAGGGGCGCTTTGTTCACATTGTGGACTCGCTGGGCTGCGGCTTCGGCAACGGGCTGCTGGCTGTCCGGGCGGCCAGACTGAGCCGGGAGGGCATCAGTG
>CACWUV010000223.1 GCA_902764185.1 uncultured Eubacteriales bacterium | reverse complement strand
CTCATGAGCGTCATTTGGCTTGCGCCCTTCGTGTTCCTGGTGTTCCAGGCCTTCCGCAGCTACGCGCTGGAGTCGGGCGGCATGGTGGATTATCTGCTGCCCAAGCACTGGTCCCTGGACAACTATCGCTTCCTCTTTGAAGGCAGCAATTTCTTCCCCTGGTGCGGCAAGGCGCTAATCACCTGCGGCATCGCCGCCATCATCCAGTGCGTGCTGCTCACCTTTGCCCAGAAAAAGCTATCCAACCTGGATTCTTCCGACAAAAAGAGCCGCGTCCTGTGGCTGCTGGGCGCGCTGGCCGTGGGCCTGGCGATCTTCCTGGCGCTGGCCGCGGCGGTGCAGCGTATGGCCTTTGCGGGCAATATCGGCAAGATCTGCATCGTCCTTGCGCTCTATCTGGCGGCGGGATACATTATGGCCCGCCTGTTCACCAAGCAGGACGACCGCCTGCTGCGCCAGATCCCCGGCTACGTGGCGGATGAGGACAGCAGCCCCATCAAGAAGCTGTTCTCCCTGTGTCTGGAGTTTCTGGCCCTGGATCTGATCCTGCTGTGCATCGTCAGCCCCATGGAAACCAGCCAGTACCTGCGCTGGTATGGAAACACCCTCACCATCGCCCTTTTTGTGGCGGTGCTGCAAACCGTCATCGTTTTGTCCGTTTCCTACACCCTGTCCCGTCTGCGCTTCAAAGGCAGGAAGCTCATCATGAACGTGGTGCTGGTGCTGGGCCTGTTCCCGGGCTTCCTCACCATGATCACCCTGTATTTCCTGTTGAAACAGCTGGGCATGACGGGCGCGGGCGCGGTGCCGGGATTGATCCTCATCTATGTGGCCTCCTCCGGCATGGGCTATTATATCTCCAAGGGCTTCTTTGACACCATCCCCAAGTCCCTGGATGAAAGCGCCCGCATCGATGGCGCCACCCGGTTCCAGGTGTTCCTCAAGATCATCATGCCCCTGGCCAAGCCCATCGTCATCTACACCATTCTGATGGCCTTCATGGCTCCCTGGGGCGATTACGTGTTCGCCTCCTACGTGGCCTTTGGCAACGTGCCCAATTATAACGTGGCCGTGGGCCTCTATCAGTGGGTAAACGTCAATGACTATCAGGGCTATTTCACCCGTTTCTGCGCGGGCGGCGTGCTGGTGGCCGTGCCCATCACGGCGCTGTTCCTGGCTCTGCAGAAATACTATGTGGAAGGCGTGACCGGCGGCGCCGTAAAGGGATAAGGAGGAGAATACAATGGCAAGTGTAACGCTTGAGCATGTTAAAAAGATTTACGACAACAAAGTAACGGCAGTGCATGATTTCAACCTGGAGATCAAGGACAAGGAATTCGTGGTGTTCGTGGGTCCCTCCGGCTGCGGCAAATCCACCACCCTGCGCATGGTGGCCGGCCTGGAGGATATTTCCGAGGGCACGCTGAAAATCGGTGACCGCGTGGTCAACGACGTGGAGCCCAAGGACCGCGATATCGCCATGGTGTTCCAGAATTACGCCCTGTATCCCCATATCACCGTGTATGAAAACATGGCCTTCAGCCTGCGCCTGCGCAAGATGCCCAACGAGGAGGTCCATCGCCGGGTGTGCCAGGCGGCGGAGATCCTGGGAATCACGGAATATCTGGGCCGCAAGCCCAAGGCGCTGTCCGGCGGTCAGCGGCAGCGCGTGGCCATCGGCCGCGCCATCGTGCGCGATCCCGCGGTGTTCCTGATGGATGAACCGCTGTCCAACCTGGACGCCAAGCTGCGCAACCAGATGCGCGCCGAGATCATCATGCTGCGCAAGCGCGTGGACACCACCTTCATCTACGTCACCCACGATCAGACCGAGGCCATGACCCTGGGCGACCGCATCGTGGTCATGAAGGACGGCTACATCATGCAGGTGGGCTCGCCGCAGGAGGTCTTCGATACCCCCAAGAACCTCTTCGTGGCCGGCTTCATCGGCAGCCCGCAGATGAACTTCCTCAAAGCCAACCTGGTCAAGGAGAGCGGCGGCTACAGCGTGGAGCTGCTGGGCGTCAAAATCCCGCTCAATGCCGATCAGAACGCCGCGCTGGCCAATAACAAGGTCGGCAGCCAGGAGATCACCCTGGGCGTGCGTCCCGAGCACACCAGCGTGCTCTTTGACGGCAGGCAGAACGCCATCGAGTGCACCATCAACGTCAACGAAATGATGGGCAGCGAGCTTCATTTGCATCT
>CACWUV010000222.1 GCA_902764185.1 uncultured Eubacteriales bacterium | reverse complement strand
GCTCCTTTCGAATGTTTTGTGTAGCAACTTCATTCTACCAGAGTCTGCTGACTATGTCTTCTTATTTTTGGAATTTGCGCAATTTATTGTACCTTATCTTTAACACTAAAACAAAACCGGCATCGCCTTGCCGGTTTTGCTTTGCATCGGGCGGCGCGTCAGTCCTTCACCGTCACGCGGTCCCGGAACAGCAGCGTGGTGCACCACAGGCCCGCGGCGCCCACCAGGGTGTAGATGACGCGGCTGATCGTGGCCGCCTGGCCGCCGAAGATGGAGGCCACCAGATCGAATTGGAAAATGCCGATGAGGCCCCAGTTGACGGCGCCGATGATCACCAGCAGCAGCGCGATTCTGTCCAGCATAACAAAACACCTCCTTGCTTTGCATGGGTAGTATGGCAAGGAGGCGTTAATTTTATGCGATTATTTATTCCAGGCTTTCCACAAAGGCGGAGATGCGGCGCACGGCCTCGGTGATCTGGATGTCGCTGACGGCGTAGCTCATGCGCACAAAGCCGTCCGCGCCGAAGGGCGAGCCGGGAATGACGGCCACAAAGGCCTTTTCCAGCAGCATCTGGGCGAAAATCTGATCGTTTTCGATCACGATGTCGCCGCATTTTTTGCCCAGATAATGCCGCACATCCAGCAGCATGTAGAAGGCGCCCTTGGGCATCACGCCGGGCTTGAGGCCATTTTGGGCCAGCAGGAACAGCAGCAGCGTGCGGCGGCGGGCAAAGGAATGGGCCATGTCCACCACGCAGTCCTGGGGGGCGGTGAGGGCGGTCAGCGCGGCGTACTGGGTGATGCTGTTGGGGTTGCCGGTCATGTGGCTCTGGATGGAGCCCATGGCCTTGATGGCGAACAGCGGGCCGCTGGCGTAGCCCATGCGCCAGCCGGTCATGGCGTAGGCCTTGCTGAAGCCCGACACCAGGATGGTGCGCTGCTTGGCGTCGTCGCTGATCTGGGCCGGGGAGATCTGGGAATAGCCGTCGTAGCACAAATCCTCGTAAATCTCGTCGCTGACGATGAAGAAATCGTGCTTGCGGGCCAGCTCGCAGGCCGCGGCCAGCAGCTCCCGGGGCCAGATGTTGCCCGTGGGGTTGTTGGGAGAATTGATGATGATGGCCTTGGTGCGCTCGGTGACGGCGGCCTCCAGCTGCTCCGGCGTGGGCAAAAATTCCGTCTCCGGCACGGTGGTGATGATCACCGGCTTGCCGCCCGCGATCTTGATCATCTCGGTGTAGCTGATCCAGTAGGGCGCGGGCAAAATGACCTCGTCGCCGGGATTGAGAATGGATTGCAGCGCCAGCACGAGGGCCTGTTTGGCGCCGGAGGACACGATGATCTCGTCCTTGCTGTACCGCAGGTGCTTGTGGGCGTAAATGTGATCCGCCACCGCCTGACGCAATTCCGGAATGCCCTTCACGTCGGTGTAGCGGGTTTTGCCCGCGTCGATGGCCTCCTTGGCCGCCTTGCGGATGTGTACGGGCGTATCAAAATCGGGTTCGCCCACGCCCATGGAAATCACGTCCTCCCCCTGCTGCCGGAGCAATGCCACCGTGGCGTTGAGGCTCAGGGTGGCGGAGGGCGAAATGGAAAGCGCAATATCGGAAAGCTGGAGGGCCATGGAAAAAACGTCTCCTTTCAAAATGCAGGAATGAAAAGCGTTAACTGCATTATATACCCGATCATCCCCCTTTGCAACCCCTAAAAATGAATTTTTAATGTATTCAAGATTTATTTTTTGGCCGGGAGAAAGTACTCGGTTTCTTCATGCTAATCCCTGATTAAAATAAGACACTGAAAAACAGAAATTGGCAAGGGGAGACGTTGGAGGCCTCCGCGGCCTCCAAACCTCTGCGCCAAAGGCCCGCTTGGGCCTCTGGACTCCATTCGGGCGAACAAGGTTAAAAGCACGATCAAGCAGTTTCCGCCAGTTTAGCTTATGGGATGGATGCAAAGAGCCGTCTGGGGCAATAAAAAAGACATCTGCCGTCAGATACAAGCAAGCTTGATCTGCCGTCAGCCGCCTTTTTCAGAATCGCTGCGCGATTCTCGGCCTGCTGCGCATGCCGACCCCAGACTTGCGTACGTTGTAAGCTAAACTCGGAGAAACCCAACCGCTCCAGAAATGACGGCTTTAGCCGTCAATAACGCGCAGCGTTATAGCCGCATAAGCAAAAGTGACCGGATCGAGCTTGCTCGTTTCCGGTCATCTTTT
>CACWUV010000221.1 GCA_902764185.1 uncultured Eubacteriales bacterium | reverse complement strand
GCGTTATCCGGATCACCGAAAGCTATGAAGGGCTGGAGGCTGCCACCGTCACCCTCAACGGCGGCGACATCACCGTCCGCGCCAGCGACGACGGCATCAACTCCTCCGGCGGCAACGACGGCAGCGGCTATTGGCGCAGCGATATGTTCGCCTCCGACGGCTCCAGCATCACCATCAACGGCGGCACACTCTATATAAGCGCCGACGGCGACGGCATCGACGCCAACGGCGATCTGACGGTCAACGGCGGAGCCATCGTGATTTCCGGTCCCACCAACGGCGGCAACGGCGCGCTGGATTATAACGGCGCCGCCGCCATCAACGGCGGCACCCTCATCGCAGCCAGCGCGTCCGGCATGGCGGAAACCTTTGGCGGCTCCTCCACCCAGGTTTCTTTCATGGTGAACCTGACTGGCAGCGCCGGGACCATCACCCTGACGGATGGCAGCGGCGCCACCCTGCTCGCCGGCGACGTGGAAAAGAATTACCAGTGCGTGGTGATCAGCAGCCCCGATCTGCAGGTCGGTGAAACCTACACCGTATCCAACGCCTCCGCCAGCGCCCAGGTGAACGTCACCGCCGTTTCCGGCGGCGGCTCCGGCAACTGGGGTATGGGCGGCGGTCACGGCGGCTGGAACCGTCAGCAGCAGATGCCGGGCGGCCAGCAGCAAATGCCCGACAATATGCCCCAAATGCCGGGCGGTCAGATGCCGGGCGGCAATCCCGACTGGGGCAGTCCCGGCGGCGGACGGCGCAAATAACAGAATACGCAGCGGGGAGGGGGCATGCTCTCCCCGTTTGCGTCCATCGGAGGTGAAAAAATGAAAAGCACAAAACGCAAATGGTTTGGCATATTATACACGCTGGCGCTGACGGGCTTCACCGTATGGCTGGCGCTGGATACCTTCGTGATCTCCCACGTCTATGGCGAAGCCCAGGCAGCGCCGGAAATCTGGCAATCAACGGCGGAGGAGACCACTGTGGATCTGATCACCTATCGCGTCCAGGACACCACGGTCTATGTGGCGGATGTGCAATTGGCCGATCCTGACGCCATGGCCGCCGTGCTGGCCCAGGACGCCTATGGCCGCAACGTAACCGAGACGCCTTCCTCTATGGCGGAGCGCACCGGCGCGCTGCTGGCGGTGAACGGCGATTATTACGGCGCGCGGGAGAAGGGCTATGTGATCCGCAACGGCGTGCTCTACCGCAGCCGCGCCGCCTCCGGGCAGGAGGACCTGGTCATCGACGCCAACGGCGATTTTTCCATCATCAATGAAAGCGACGTCACCGCCCAGGAGCTGCTGGACGCGGGCGCCGTGCAGGTCTATTCCTTCGGGCCGGGGCTGCTGAGCGATGGCGAAATCCTGGTGGACGAAAACGACGAGGTGGGCCGGGCCATGGCCAGCAATCCCCGCACCGCGCTGGCCCAGGTGGGACCGCTGCATTATCTCTTTGTGGTGGCGGACGGACGCACCGCGGAGAGCGATGGCCTGAGCCTTTACGAATTGGCCCAGTTTCTTAAAACCCTGGGCGCGACCACGGCCTACAATCTGGACGGCGGCGGCTCCTCCGCCATGATCTATCAGGGACAGCTGGTCAATCATCCCACCAGCACAGGCCGCCGCAGCAGCGAGAGGAGCGTGAGCGACATTGTTGCCATATACTGACGCCCTGCGCAAAAAAACGCTGAATTATGTGGCCTTGTCCCTTTTCTGCGCGGTCTTCGCCGCGGTGTATGAGTATTTTGGCCATGGCGTCTGGTCCTACCCCATGGTGTTCGCCTTTCTGATCCCGCTGACAGGGGGCGCGCTGCCCCTGCTGCTGCGGGCCGAGCTGACGCCTGCGGCCGCCGCCCTGTGGCGGGCGGGCCTGGCCGCCTGGACGGTGGGCAGCCTGTTCCGCGGCGCCCTGGAGATCTACGGCACCACCCATGCATGGATCATCGTCTATCCGATCTTGGGCGCGGCTCTGTGCATAGCCGCCCTGGCTGGGCAGCTCCATCACAGGCTGCGCCGCGCGTGATGCCCTCCTTCCCGGCTTCGGCCGGGAAATTTTGTTTGACGGCGCGGCGGTTTCGCGGTATAATAAAACCAACGAAAAAACGTCAAAAGGAGTGGAAATATATGAAAATCATCACCATCAGCCGCGAGTTCGGCAGCGGAGGCCGCGAATTGGGAGGACGAAAACTATGTGGAAAAGGCCCTGGAAAGCGGCATCAGCCAGCGCGTGCCGCTCACCTTCCATAATTCCTTTTCCACCATCGGCATGATGCAGTCCGCCCACATCAGCCTTTTGCAGGAGCAGACCCGCGTCATCGAGGGCATCGCCAAGCGGGGCAAGGACTGCGTCATCGTGGGCCGCAACGCCGATATTCTCCTGGCCGATCAGAAGCCTTTCACCGTCTTTGTCTGCGCCAGCATGGAGGCCAAGATCAAGCGCTGCATGGAACGCGCCCGGGAGGGGGAGCAGCTCACCGAAAAGGAAATCGAGCAGAACATCAAGCGCATCAACAAAAACCGCGCCCAGAACTATGAAATGATCGCCGGCCGCAAGTGGGGCCAGGCCGCCAGCTACAACATCACCGTCAACACCAGCGATTGGGACATCAAGGAATTGACACCCGCCGTGGCCGCCTTTGCCCGCCGCTGGTTTGAGCACAACGCGCTGTAAGGGGGATCGCCGCCATGAAAAAAGCCGAAATCGCCGCCATGATTGATCATACCCAGCTCAAGGCCTTCGCCACCCGGGATCAGATCGAGACCCTGTGCCGCGAGGCCGCGGAATACCATTTTGCCTCCGTCTGCGTCAATCCCTGCCATGTGGCGCTGGCCGCCAGGCTCCTCAAGGACACCGGCGTCAAGGTGTGCACCGTCATCGGCTTCCCCCTGGGCGCCAATACCCCCGAGACCAAGGCGTTTGAAACCCGCGACGCCATCCGCA
>CACWUV010000220.1 GCA_902764185.1 uncultured Eubacteriales bacterium | reverse complement strand
AGCGCCAACGTTGGCGCTTTTGAAGGGGAGGCGATGCTACGAGGATACATAAAAAGAATCCGGCCCCAGAGACAGAGAGGCCGGAACGCTGGCGGGACATTCCCGGATTAGATGGGAAATACCAGGCCAGCACCGAAGGACGCATCCGGCGGCTATACAAGTCAAAGGAGCCTCGCGTTCTCAAGATCATCACGAACCGGGGGAGCTGTAAAAATCAGCACGTTGTAAACATTTACCGCTCGGACGGCACCCGGCAACAGTACACGGTTCTGCGCCTGGTGGCGATGGCCTTTTACCCCGGCATGACCGAGGGGAAAAACGTGGTCCACCGCAACGGGCTGCACAGCGACAACACCCCGCAGAACGCGCTGATCATCGACCAGTCCATCACCGGGAAACGCTGCGGCAGCCTGGGACGGCGAAAGGGCGTTTGCCTGGTGGATGGAAAGGGCGAAATCATGGAGGTATATCCATCGGTGACGGCGGCCAGCGCGGCGACGGGGATAAGCCGGGAAACCGTGAGGAAACACTGCAACGGCGGCAGCGTGTGGCTGCTGTCCAATGGCGGGCGATTCCGTTGGGACAACGGGAGGGGATTATATGGGACATCATAAGGACCACCTGACAGCGAACTGCCCACACTTCCAGGCCCGGAACGATTACCAGGGCGGGCACTGGATACAGTGCGCCAGGGGGCACAAGGGCTTTAAGAGCGCCTGGGAGCGCAATCAATACTATAAGACCATCTGCTGTCATTGCGGCGGCGGGTGTGAGTTAATCGACATTGAAAAGAGGAGGGGACCCAAGTCATGAACGAAATGACCACGCTGGCGAACATTGAAAGGCGGATTAGCTTCCACATCCAGGGAGCCTATGCCAACATTCTGGAGGTGGGCCGCTGCCTGATAGAGGCGAAGGAAAGCGGCCTTGTGCCCCACGGGGAGTGGGAAGCCTGGGTGGAGCGCACGGCGGGCATGAGCGACCGAAGCGCCCAGCGCATCATGAGGGCGGCGCGGGAAGTCAGCCCGGAGAGCGCCATGGCCAAGCTGCCCATTAGCAAGATCACCGCGATTCTGGCCCTGCCGGAGCCGCAGCGGGAAGCCGTGGCGGAAAAGGCGGTGGCGGAGAACCAGAGCCTGCGGGAACTGAACGAGACCATCGACGCGATGAAAGCCAGCCTGGACGAAGCAAGGAAAACGGAGGACCGCCTGACGCGGGAACGGGACACCGCGCTGGAGATCAATGAGCGGATATACCACGAACGGGCGCAGGTCACAAAGGAGCGCGACGCATTGCAGCGCGACCTGGAGGACGCCAAGAGGAAACCGGGCACCGGCATTAGCGCGGAGGCGCGGGCGCAGATCGACGGCCTGAAAAAGCAGTTGGACAAAGAGCAGAGCATGAACCGGGCAGACATCGACCACCTGGGCGGACTTTTGAGGCAATCCGAAAAGCGGGTGGACACCCTGGAGCTGGAAAAGGCCGAACTGACCGAAAAGCTGGCGGACGCTGAAAAGATGGCCGAATACCAGGCGCAGGAACGGCAAAAGGCCCAGCAAGAGCTGCTGGACCTGCAAACCCAGACGGCGCGGGGCGAAGGCCCGGCACGGGAGGACCTGACCGCGGAGGCCGTGGGCATGGCGGCCCGGACGTTCATCGGCAGCGTGGGCTACGTTCCCCACTCCGACAAGCTGCTGACCATGCGGGAGGGCGACCGGGAAGCCATCGCCACCTATGCGGCCATGCTCCAGAAATGGGCGGAGGACGTGTTGCACACAATCCGCATGGCCGACCACACCGTGGTCATTGAGGGGGTGTGAACGTGGGCGAGCTGGTGACGGTGAAGCCGAGCGAGGCGCTGCCGATTCCGGCAGAGGTAGCCGCGGAAATGCAGCAAATGCGGGAAGCCCTCCAGACCATGGCGGGACTGCTGCGGACAACCAACGAGACGATGGCCCAGCTCCAGCGGCAGGTGCGGCTGCTGGAAAAGGTCACACCCGCCCAGGCCAGCGCCCTGAACAAGGCCATCCGGGAACGCGCTGCCCAGCTGTGCGACCTCTACGCGGCCAGGGGCTGCGACAAGCCCGTGGCGGCTGCCATCCGCAAGGCCGTGAAGCCGCAGGTCCAGGGCTGGGACGACTATAAGACCATGAAGGAAATCAAGGGGAGGGCAAAGGCATGATGGAGCGCGGGGTTATACTGGGGCGGCTGGACGCCCTGCGGTTTATATTGAACCTGAACGGCAATAAGGACTATGTGGAGGCACTGGACGACGCCAGGACGCTGCTGAAAGAAGACGCCCCGCGGCTGCTGATTGAGGCGGACTTCCACACAGACAAAGCCGACGCCGGTGGCGCAATTCCGTGCTGGAAGGAATCGAAGAGCCCAACCCGGCGAAGCGGCTGGGCGGTGATCGTTTATGGGAAGTGGCTGGCGGATAAGCCCACGGCACGATACTGGACGGGCAAGCCCACCGATAAGCAGAGAGAGGCAACACCATGGACATGAATACGATCCACACCTGCGACACCTGCCGCCACCACCCGGGCGGCGGGTGCTGCCGGATAAACCTGGAGGCGGAGTGCGGCAAGGGCGAGTTTGAAGCGTGGGAGCCCAGGATGAAAGAGCCGGGTCTGATGTCCGGCGACATTCCTGGCTATGTTTACACGCAATATCCCGTCAAGAATTACAAGCTCAAGTTACGCGGAAGGAAGTAAAGACGATTACCTGCGGAGGGTGCGCGATGTATAAGGACGAAATGGAAGAGGCCCGCGCCAGGATGGTGCACGGCATTGGCGAATTTTCCCGAGGCCTGGCGGACCTGGTAAACGCTGCCATATTGTCGCATGGGCGGATATGCTCATAGCCGATGTATTGCATGGGCTTATATCGCTGGTGCCGCTCGTTGTGGCAGTCGTCGCCGTTCTGTGCGTATGGGCGCATCGGAAGGCAAAAAAGCAGTAACGAGGAATAAAGGAGGCCAACACCAC
>CACWUV010000219.1 GCA_902764185.1 uncultured Eubacteriales bacterium | reverse complement strand
GCCTGGGATTACACCCGGCGGGTGGAAAAGATCATGGCCCAGGTGGATACGGACGGCACGGCCTGGCGGCAAACGCTGACGGACGGAGCGGCGCTGTTTTCCGAGCAAAGGGAATACCTGGCCAACCTGTTTTTGCACACCAGCGGGCTGGATTCCTTCATCGGCTACATGCGGGAAATCAACTACGCCAGCCTCAAAAACGTCGTGCTGCGCATGTCTGGCCTGACGGCGCTGGACGAAAAAACGGACATGCTGATCCGCACCTACGTGATGGGCACGGTGCAGCTGACCTGCGAGTGGATATTGGGCCGCTGCAAGGCCAGCAAGGAGACCCTGGCGATGGTGTATGCGGAGGCGCTGCCGGAGCCGCTGCGCCGTTACATCGGCTGAAATGAGAGGATCTGCGCATTTCTTCTCATTATGAGAAGCTTTGCTGCGATTTTGCATTGCAATCTAGATTTATTTATGTAAAATTAAATTGCGCTCAATCGAATGAGCGCGCAATGCAATATCAACAAGGAGGCATCCCCATGGCACAGAATGAAAAAATCATCGCGGGTCTGCAAATCATCGTTACCGACTTGGCCCAGCAGGCGGACGGCCACGCCATCCAGAGCCGGATCTTCGCCAGCGAAGGCTTCACCAAGCTGGCCGAAAAATATGCCGAGCACGCCGAGGAAGAGCGCGGCTATGTGAACCAGTGCATCGACCGCATCCTGGACCTGGGCGGCGAAGTGAAGCTGGAAGCCAAAAAGGAAGGCCCCGTGTATAAGAACCCCATCGACTGGATCAAGTACGATCTGGAAGTCTCCAAGAACGGCCTGGCCTGGCTGGCTGGGCTGGTGGAGGAAGCCCGCACCGATTATACCACCTTCGACATCCTGAAAAAGTATTATCAGGACGAGGAGGAGGATATGTATTGGGGTCAGGGTCAGCTGGAGCTGATGGCCTGCATTGGCGAACAGAACTGGCTGATTCGGCAGCTGTAAGATTAAACGAGGGAGGGAAAACCTATGTCCATCGGTCTCATCATCGTCATCGCGCTGGTGCTGTGCTGCTGCTTCACCCATCGCCGGGTCATCGCGTCCCTGATCAAGGGCACGCCCATGCCCAAGGCGCCCAGGTGGCACGTGTGGATCAAGCCGGAAAACCGGCGGAAGTAAGGGGGAGGACACGAACATGGAAATCAAAGCGGTCAAGTTTCGTCGCGACGGTTTTTACGGCCAGCCCTTCGCCTTCGGCGGCGAGGAAGGTCCGGACAAGTTTGACAGGAACATCCGCTATCGCGGCAGCCTGCAAAACTACTTGATTGACACCGGGGACGAGGTGATCCTGGTGGATACTGGCCTGCCCGCAGGCACCCCCGAGGAGGTGCCGGACGAGAACAGCCCGGCCTATACCGGCAAGGATATTTGCAGCTACATGGAAGCGCTGGCGGCTCTGGGCTACAAGCCCGAGCAGGTGACGGCCATTCTGCTGACCCACAAGCACAGCGACCACAGCGGCGAGCTGCGCTCCTTCCCCAACGCCAAAATCTACGTGAACGCGGACGAAACCAGCGCGGCGGAGCTGCAAGGCATTCCCAACCTGGTGCCGGTGACCTTCACCGACGGCGCGTATTACAATTTCCCCGCCGCCCAGACCATCCGGGAGGGCATTCACTTCATTAAGGCCAAGGGCCACACCAACGGCAACAGCATCGTCATCGTGGAAAAGGACGGCCTGTTCTACATGATCCACGGCGACATCACCTATGTGGACGAAGCGCTCTATGAAAACAAGCTGTCCGTGGTGTTTGACGATCTGCCCGCCGCCCGGGAAACCCTGGATCGGGTGCGCGCCTTCGTCAGCGCCCACCCCACGGTCTATTGCGGCACCCATACGCCCCAGGGCTATGAAAACCTGGAGGCCAACCGCGTGATGGATCTGAACAACCCCGTGCCCACCGTGCTGGCGCAGGTGGATTTTGCCGCCCAGCAGGGAACGGGCAAGTATGTCTGCTCCGTCTGCGGCTATGTGTATGATCCCGCCGAGCACGACGGCGTGGCCTTTGAGGATCTGCCCGAGGACTGGCGCTGCCCGCGGTGCAGGCAGCCCAAGGAGAAGTTCAACCGGGCGTGACGGGGAAGGGGGGACGTTGGGCCTCCGCGGCCCAAACCCGCGCCAGGGCCCGCTTGGGCCCTGGACCCATCCCGGCGAACCAGCTTGAACGCACAGTCAGACAATTTCCGCCAGATGATAGCAGGGGCTTGGATTGTAAAGCGCTCCAGAAATACGCCGCAAATGAAAAAGTGCTGGAATCAAGCAAGCTTGATCCAGCATTTTCCATATTGCGGCTATAACGCTTCGCGTT
>CACWUV010000218.1 GCA_902764185.1 uncultured Eubacteriales bacterium | reverse complement strand
GCTTCCGGGCATAAGAAAAACCGATGGCCAGCCAGAAAATGAATGCATTCATTTTCTGGTCTGTCCAGCGGTTTTTCGCTGTGCGCTTTGCGCACAGCATGCCAGCAAAGCTGGCTGCCCGGAAGCGGTGGGCTGCGTTATCCAAGCAACTGCGGGAAGCTGCTTGTTATCGAAGCTGCGCAACATCCGCGATTGGCGGGGTCCGGGGGCCCGCAGCGCCCGGAAAATGATCCAGTGAATCATTTTCAGCGAGGGCGGGCCGGAAGGCCACGGTCGGGACTCCCACCCCAGCAGGAGTTTGAGGGCGGCGCCCTCATCGTAACCCCATCAAATTTCTGTTTTTGTGTATCCTTTTAATCGGGTATCAGTATAAGCAAAAGATCCTTCGGCTTCGCTGCGCTCCGCTCAGGATGACAGAGATAGGCTGTCTTCTCCTTGTTTGTTGGCTTTTTTGCAACAAGTTAAGCCGTTAAACAAGAGAAAGCATATCTTGCATTGTCATCCTGAGCGGAGCGCAGCGAAGCCGAAGGATCTCTTATAATAAAAGTCTTAATTCACTGCCAAATATCGTTTGCTTGGCAAGGCCGTTACTTCCTGTTATACCTGTTCATGGCTTCCTCAATGCCGTGCAGGGCGAAGCACTCCGCCGCCTCGGCGGCCTTCTGGAAGGCCTCGTCCATGACGGGCTGGTCCTCCGCGGCGTAGCGGGAGAGCACCCAATCCGCCAGGTCCCATTCCGGGGGCTTGCCGCCCACGCCCACGCGCACCCGGGGAAAGCGGTCGCTGCCCGTTTTGAGCAGGATGTCCCGCCAGCCGTTGTGGGTGCCCGCGCCGCCGAAGGGCCGCACGCGCACGGCGCCCAGGGGCAGGTCGATGTCGTCGGAAAAGACCATCACGTCCTTGGGCTCCGCCTTGTACCAGCGCAGGGCGTCGGCCACACAGTCGCCGCTTAAATTCATGAAGGTTTGGGGCTTGATCAGCGCCACCCGCTGGCCTTCCAGCCGGCCTTCGCCCACCAGGCCGTGGCACCGGGCCCGATCCACCGGGATGTTCCACCGGCGGGACAGGCGCTCGATGACCTCAAAGCCCGCGTTATGCCGCGTATGCGCATACTGCGCGCCCGGATTGCCCAGGCCGATAAAAATCAGCATGCTCACTTCACCCAATCCGCCACCCGCACCTGGACGGGCTCGCCAATGTGCACCTCGTCCAGCAGCATCAGGGCTTTTTGGTTTTCCAGCAGGTGGGCGCTGGGCTCCAGCGCCATGACGAAGCAGGCGCCGGCGCAGTGGACGTTGAACTCGCTGAGCATGGACAGCATGCCCCGGGCGGTGCCGCCGCCGCGCATGAAATCGTCCACGATCAAGGCCGTGCTGCCCTCCTTCACCGCCCGGCGGGAGAGGGACATGGTCTCGATGACCCCTTTGCCGGACACGTAGTTGATGTTCACGGCGCTGCCCTCATATACCTTGCTGCTGTGGCGGGCGATGGTCAGGGGCACGTGCAGGGCTTCGGCGGTCATCAAGGCCACGGGAATGCCCTTGGTTTCCATGGTCAGCACAAAGTCCACCCCCGCGTCGTAAAACTGGGAGGCAAACAGCTTGCCCATGCCGGAAACCAGCACGGGATCACTGAGAATATCGGAAAAATACAGGTAGCCGCCCGGCAGCACCCGGCTGGGAGAGCGCATCAGCTCGCAGATCTCCTCCATGAACCGGCGGCCTTCGCCCTCCTGGGCCATGGGACGATAGCGCATGCCGCCCGCGGCCCCGGTGACGGTCTCCACCGTGCCCAGGCCAAACTGCCGCATGGTGGCCGCCAAAATGGCGGTATCCTCGCTAACGGTGCTCTTGGCGGCGCCGAACATCTCGCAGAAATGGGACAGGGTGAAAATCTTGTTGGGCGCGGCGGTGAGCACCTGAGTCATTACGGCCAATCGCTCGTTACGCTTGAACTTATCCATGAGGCGTCAGACTCCCTTGAAATTTCATCACGAGGATATATGATAGCACATAAACACGAACAATGCAAGGGCAATATTACATAAATGTTCGTCAGTTTATGCGCAAATGTTCACAGTTTTTGCAACAGAGGAAAATGGAGCGTTCATACTGATACCCGATTAATAAGGATACACAAAAAACAGAAATTGGCAAGGGGGGGATGTTAGGGCCTCCGCGGCCCTAAAACCCGCGCCAGGGCCCGCTTGGGCCCTGGACCCATCCCGGCGAGCCGGCTTGAAAACAGCTACAAACAATCAGCGCCTGTAACTTGAAAGTCGCTAAGAGAGCTTCCGGGCATAAGAAAACCGGCGGCAGTCCGGAAAAATGAGTTTACTCATTTTCTCCGGCCTGCAGCCGGTTTTCGCTGTGCGCTATGCGCACAG
>CACWUV010000217.1 GCA_902764185.1 uncultured Eubacteriales bacterium | reverse complement strand
GGCTTTAAATAAGAAAAAACCCGCTTCAGCAGCGCTCCCGTCACCTTGGGGCGGTTGGCCTTCTCCTCCTCCGTCAAAAATCCCCGGCCCATGGGACCGCCGCGCATATGCTGGGACATTTTTCGGCCTCCTTTGTGCATGGCTATGCGGGTATTATACAGAGAAAACCTTCATCTTTCAAGAAAACTTTTTCGGCTTTAAGGTTTCTTTAAGCTTCCTCCTATATCATGGGCACTGTCAGGAGGTGAATGACATGAACGCGCAGATAACATTCAAACGCTACGAAGTGAAGTACATCATGACCCGCCGCCAGCGGGATATGCTGATAGAGGCCATGCAGGGCCATATGGCGCTGGACCAGTTTGGCCGCCACACCATCCGCAACATCTATTTTGACACCGATTCCTTCCGTCTGGTGCGGGATTCCATCGAGAAGCCCATCTATAAGGAAAAGCTGCGGGTGCGCTCCTATCAGAAGGCCGGCTATGATTCCCCGGTGTTCGTGGAGCTGAAAAAGAAGTATGACGGCGTGGTGTACAAGCGGCGGCTGTGCCTGCCCCACCGGGCCGCCATGAACGCCTTGGAAAACGGCCTGCCCTTGCCCGCTGACAGCCAGATTGCCCGGGAGATCGAAGCCTTCCGCGCGTTCTACGGTCCCACTTTGAAGCCCGCCATGCTGCTCACCTACGAGCGGGAGGCCTATTACCCGGTGGACGGGTGCGACCTGCGGCTGACCCTGGATGAAAACATCCGCTGGCGCACCACCGATATTGATCTGGGCGGCAGCGCCATGGGCAAGATGATATTGCCCGGCGACGCCGTGCTGATGGAGCTCAAAAGCCCCGGCGGCTATCCCCGGTGGATCGTGGACTTCCTTTCTGAAAACAAAATTTACAAGACCAGCTTTTCCAAATACGGCACGGCCTATTTGCAAATGCTGACGGAAAACACATTGGGAGGCGAACAATATGCTTAATACCATCTTCAAGGGAATTTTTGATTCCACGTCCGTTACCGTGATCTCCGCGGCGGACTTTCTGCTCTGCGTGGGCGTGGCCCTGCTCATCGGCGGCCTCATCGCCCTTGCCGCCTCCCGCAAGACGGGCTATACCAATAGCTTCCTGGTTTCCCTGTTCGCCCTGCCTGCCCTCAGCTGCGTGGTCATCATGATGGTCAACGGCAACGTGGGCGCGGGCGTGGCCACCGCGGGCGCGTTCAGCCTGGTGCGCTTCCGCTCGGCGGCGGGCTCCGCCAAGGAGATCGCCCTGATCTTCCTGGCCATGGTGGCCGGTCTCATCGCGGGCATGGGCTATCTGGCCTACGCCGTGCTGTTCACCCTGATCCTGTGCGCGCTGTTCCTGGTCATGGGCCATCTGGACCCCGCCGCGAAGGGCCTCAAAAAGACCCTGCGCATCACCATTCCCGAGAACCTCAACTACGAGGATGTTTTTGACGGCCTGCTGAATCAGTATTGCTCCAGCTGGCGGCTGGATCACGTCAAGACCACCAACATGGGCAGCATGTTCAAGCTCCGGTATGAATTGACCATGAAGCCCGGCGTCAGCGAAAAGGAAATGATCGACCAGCTGCGCCTGCATAACGGCAACCTGGAAATCAATCTGGCTCAGGCAGCCAGCGCGGCGTCCGATCTGTGATCAAGGAGGAGTTTCCATGAAAAAGATTGTATCCATCCTGCTCTTCTGTATCCTGGCTCTGACCGGCTGCGCAGCCGTCAGCGCCGAAAGCGATATTCAGCTGTCCGATTACTTTACCGACCGGGATCTTGCCGGAACCTGGAGCGATGCCGAAACCATCGACCTGACCGGCCAGACGGCGGTCAATATCACAAAGGAGGGCGTCTATCAGCTCTCTGGAACGATGAACGGCGCCGTCACCGTCAGTACGGATGACACGGCCAAGGTGCAGCTGGTGCTGGACGGCGTCAGCATCACCGCCGAAACGGGCGCGGCCATCTATGTGGAAAAGGCCGACAAGGTGTTCATTACCCTGGCGGATGGAACTGAAAACACCCTGACTTCCTTGGCCTTTGACGCGGACGGCGGCATTGACGGCGCGATTTTTTCCAAGGACGATCTCACCCTCAACGGCACAGGCTCCCTGACCGTCGTATCCGCCAACCACGGCATCGTGGGCAAGGACGACCTCAAGATCACCGGCGGCACCTATACCATCACGGCGGAGGGCCGCGGCCTGGACGCCAACGACAGCGTGCGCGTTGCCGATGGCAGCATCACCATCCTGTCCGGCAAGGACGCCATCCGCGCCAAGAGCGAGGACGAGGGCAAGGGCTATGTGCTCATCGCGGGCGGCACCTTTAATCTGACGGTCAACGGCGGCGCGGCCAACGGCGAAGCCCATACGGATGATATGACGATGCGGGGCTTTGGC
>CACWUV010000216.1 GCA_902764185.1 uncultured Eubacteriales bacterium | reverse complement strand
AAGTCGCTAAGAGAGCTTCCGGGCATAAGAAAAACCGATGGCCAGCCAGAAAATGAAAGCATTCATTTTCTGGTCTGTCCAGCGGTTTTTCGCTGTGCGTTTTGCGCACAGCGCGCCAGCAAAGCTGGCGGCCCGGAAGCGGTGGCCTGCGTTATCCAAGCAACTGCGGGAAGCAGCTTGTTATCGAAGTTCCGCATCATCCGCCGCTGGCGGGCCGACAGGCCACGGTCGGGGCTACCTCCCTGGTAGGAGCTCGAGGGCAAAGCCCTCGAAATGACCGGATGGCGCTATTCCTTGAACAGACGCTTGCTGGTGGACAGGAACATCAGCACGGCGCATACTGCTTCCACGGCGACGCCAACCCACAGGATAACCTGGATGGTGGTATGCTCCAGCAGATAACCGCCCGCCAGGTTGGCAAGAATACCCACCAGGCCGGTGACGCCCACAGATAGGAAGCCCTGGGCTTTGACGGCGTCCTTTTCGCTCGCGATGGAATTGACATAAAAAATGGAAGAAACCGAATAGAAGCCGGTATAGAAGAAATGGAGCACGCCCAGCACGATGAGCCAGGTGACATTGGGAATGACCAGCATGAGGCCAAACTTGAGAAGGCCAGAGAGGGCGGAGATGCGCAGCATCCGTGCCGCTGTCAGCCGTTTAAGCAGAGGAACGCCCAGGAACACCGCGGGCATTTCAGAAAACGCGCACACCGACAGCACCAGGAGAACCGCCACGGCGGCGCAGCCCAGGATCAGGCAGGTGAGGATGCCCCGCACGGTGATCTTTTCCGATCTGTCCGCCAGGGTGGACAGTCCGGATTGCAGGACGATGGTCAGCAGGGCGCCGATGGTGGTCACATAGCCGATCTCCGTGGGCTGAATCCCCCGCCCAGCCAGCAGCACGGCGCCAAAGAAAAAGGCGATCAGGTAATCCACCCAATAGCCAAACTGAAAGACGGAATATTGCAGGCTCAGCCTGCGGTCTTTGGCATTCATGTGCGCGCTTTCTCCCCTTGATCCGGGCGGTAGGGCAGATTCAGCTCCACCGTGCCTTCGCCGCTGAAAATATGCCGCCGGATGCCCGGATGCTCCAGCACATGGCGGTTCACCGGGTCCTCCCGCAGGCGGGGAATGCAGTAATCCGCCGTGGGCCACAGGGCCACGGACGCGCCGCAGGCGTCATAGAGGGCTGCCGTGGCTCCCGGAAAGCCGTGGTGGGCGATCTGCACCATGTCGCAGCGCAGCGCTTCCGGGCTGCGCAGCAGATATTCGCTGCCCAGGCGGTAAATATCCCCCAAAAAGAGGATGCGCTGCCCCTGCACGGTGACGCGCAGCACGGTGGAATGGTCGTTGAAGGTGCTCTCTCCCGGCAGGCTTTCGTGGGTAAAGAGGAAATCCAGGGACAGCTCCCGCAGCCGCAGGCTGTTCCCGGTGTGCGGGATGATCACGGGCACCTCCGGGCAGGCGGCCGCCAGAAGCTCATAGAACTTTTTCACCGTCGCCAGGTCGTTGCTCTTGATATCCCAGCCATCGGAGACCGGCGGCAGCGCCAGCGGCTGAAAGTTGAAAATCAGCCGCTCCAGCTCGATGTCCTGGCGGTGGTGCAGCATCATGTTCAGAAATACGCCGATGTGGTCCTGATGGGCATGGGAAAAGAACCATCCCGCAATGCGCGGCTTTCCTTTGGCGCGGGCCAGCAGCCATTGATACAGCCGCTCATCCTCGCCAGGGGTAAAATAGCCGCCGTCCACCAGAAAAAAGCTGCCGTCGGCCAGGGTAAAGGCGTAGCTCATGCCGCAGTCCACCAGGGAGTGATCCAGCCGGAATTGGGTCAGCGTCGTCATACACCATCTCCTTCTTCCAGGTAGACCCGCGCTTCGTAGGGACGCCAGGCTGCGCCGTTGGCTTCGCTATAATTGCCCAGCATCAGGCGGCCTTTACAAAACGGCAGCGCGGCGGCGCCATCAGCCTCTTCTCCATTGAAGCCGCACAGCACGGCCAGCCGCTGGCCTGGCATGGTCCGCTGATAGGCAAACAGCCAGGGATCATCCGGCAGCAGCAGGGTATAGTCCCCCTCCGTGATTACGTCGATCTCCCTGCGCAGCCGAACGAGACACTGATAATAGGAAGACACGCCGTTTTCATCGTTGTCCACCGCCATGCCGTCATAGGACACCATAAAGCCGCGCTCCGCCATAAAGGGGGCCAATTCTTCGTGCAGCCATACCTTGCCCTGGTCGTCGATGGCGCCGTTGTGGGAAAAAAGCCCGGGCCAGCCCTCCGCCGCCGCGGTTCCAAGATATTGCAGCTTCACTTTTTCGGTTCCTTTCTCGCTTGGTTTCCCCGTGATTTTATCCCTTCACAGAGCCCGCCGTCAAGCCGCCGATAATGTGCTTTTGCGCAAAGAGGTAGAAGAT
>CACWUV010000215.1 GCA_902764185.1 uncultured Eubacteriales bacterium | reverse complement strand
CGGATCATGGTGCCCGCTTCGCTGCCGATGGAACCGGCGTTCGCCGTCACGGCGATAAGGGTCATAAGCTCCTCGGTATTGCCCGCAAAGCGCATGGTGCTGCCCATGCGCAGCATGGCGTCGCCAAATTCGCCGATGGTGCTTGCGCTGCTGTTCGCCGCGAAAGCCCACAGGTCGATAAAGTGGCCCATGTCCTCAAAGCCGATGCCCGCCGCGTTGGTGCTCTTGACGATGTAGTTTACCGCCTCGGACAGGTCAAGCCCGCCCGCCTGGGCAAGCTGCATCGCCGCCGGGATGCCGCTCATGATCTGGTCGAAATCCCATCCCGCGTGTGCCGCCTCGGATATGGCGTTCGCTACGTCGTTTGTGTGGAAGATCGTCGTCGCAGCCCACTCCGTCGCCGCAACGTCAAGCTGGCTCATGACGGTGTTAAGCTGCTGTGTGCCCCGTCCGTAGGTGGTGGAAAGGGCCACCTGGGCGTCCGCCATGCTCTTTTCGTATTCACGATAGACGTTTACGCTGTCCTTGCCGAAGTTGATAAGCTGCTGGCTGATTCCGTTTACCATGCTTCCGAGTTCGGTCAACGTCGCGCCTACCTGGGAAAAACCGTTACCTACTCGCGCGTTTATCGCAATAACGGTTTCAAGCGTTTGGCTCGCCACAATCTCACCGCCCTTTTATCCTGCGGTCATTCCCCGCAGAGTATTTTTCCCGTGCCATCCGGGAACAGAAAGAAATACACCATGTCGCCCTTGGCGTAGGTGCTGCTGTCTATGGGTTTGATCGGGGGCGTTTCGATGCCGTCCCGGTCATAGGAGGCCACATAATAGGCCCCGTCCGCCGCCACATCCAGAATGTAGCCGCGCTCTATGCTCACGCCTTTGTCCATGCTCCGCCTCCTGCTATTGGATGGTGTAGATACACCTGTACAGCTTCGCCCTGGATTTTCGGTTGTAAAAGTCGTGCTCCGCTTCCTCGATGATCCAGTCCCCGGTTGCATCCGTGCCGCCCACGATGTCGATGCGCGTCATGGAGGAAAAGCCGGGGTTAAATTCGCTTTCGATGGTCAGCGTTTCCGCCTGCCGGTTGTGGTGCATCAGCACGCCCCGCGCCCATCGTCCGGCCTGGATGTCGTTTCTGGCCGGTAGATTGATCGTGATTTGCTGGTGCGTGCTCGCCACAAGCAAGTCCTCCGCCGTCGCTTTGGCAAACGGCGTCTTGACGGTCACGCTCTTGTAGGTCGCTCCGCCTCGCCGGTATTCCGTCCCCGCCTGCTTCGCGCCTATTTCAATGGTCTGGTATGCGGGCCGCGTCTGCGCGTAGGAAATTCCGATGGCGGTATAGCGCCCGTTTACGCATTTCAGCGCCGCGCCCTCAAATTTCAGCAGCCTGTAAAGGAGCGCCGCCGCGCTCTCGTTCTCCTGCTGGATGTATGGGATCACCGCCTGCCCGTCGATGCCGAAGATGGCAAAATCCATCCCCGACGCCATGCCGCAGGCCCGCATGATCTCCTCGATGGTCTTTCCCGTGAAGCTCCTGTATTGCTTCTTTCGGGCCGCGCAGGGAAGCGCCGTCGCCAGGATGCGGAAATGCCCGTCCTCCGGCAACACCGTATTCAGATACATAATTCCCGTATCATACCCGTTGTGGGAAACAATGATCTGGTCGTCCTCCTCCGGCCCCCAGTTGTACCATCCGGCGGCGTTGTCAAATTCGATTTCCAGGCTGTCGCAGCGCCCGCCGCTGGTGTCCCGCGCGATGCACTTCCGAACCTGTACCATGCCCGTGATGTCCGCGCCCTGGTAGTAAATCTCCACGCTGCCGCCTCCCTTCTGCAAAGAAAGGGCGGCGAGGATGCCCCGCCGCCGCTTAATGATTGTTCTTGCGCTTGTCCAGCACGTCGCACACCGCGACGAGCACCCGGTAAAAGCGCCGTATTTCCATCTGCATCAGATCTGCAATCGACGTGTGCGTTACCATCCCGGCAAGGATCACCTTTTCGAGATACGCAGACGGCCCGCCCGCGTCGATGCGTTGAAAAAAAGGGTTGCAAGCTGCACGCCCTCCACCGCGTCGGTCACGCCGATTTGCGATACGATGTCCTGCATATCCAGCCGGTCAGTCTGCTTCGCCGCCGCCTTGGCGAACAGGGAAAGCGCCTGCCGGTAGGTGATGCGGTAATTGCCCGTCGCGTTGGGATCGCTGTCCATCGCGTCGGTATATTCCATGCCGTTGAGGGCCGTAAAGTCGTAGATCAATTCGGTGATTTCCTCGTCACCGCTCTTGATGGGGGTTTCCAGCGTCAGCCTGCCCTTGCCCTGGCTCATGGCAACCTGGGCTTCTTCCGTCCTGCGCCGTACCTCCTCCATCTTTTCCTTCATGATTTTTTGCAGCTCCTCCCGCGTGGGCTGGGGCTGTT
>CACWUV010000214.1 GCA_902764185.1 uncultured Eubacteriales bacterium | reverse complement strand
GCGGATACGTCTTCCCAGTTGATGGTCACGGCGTCATCGGAAGCAGCCTCGGCAAAGGCGACGAAGGGCATCACGGCCAGGCAGACCATCATCAGCAGCGCAATCAGTTTTTTCATGTTCATATACTCCTTTGCTTTTATTGGACCATGCCAAAAATATTATAGGATACAAACAAAAAACCTGCGTGGAGTTTCACGCAGGTTTTTTGATTTTTATGCGGCTTTACTTGCTCAGGTCCAGCACAGGCACGGTCTGGCTGCCTTCGCCGGCCATGTAGGTGGGCAGCTGGCCGTTCCACTGGCTCACCTCGGTGTACTTGATCAGCTCGTCCGTCAGGGATTCGGCGATCTTCTGGTTGGCTTCGGCTTTGGCTTCCGCCTCGGCGCGGATGGCGTAGGCGGCGGCGTCCGCGTTGATCTTCTGCACGTTGGCTTCCGCTTCGGCGGCGATCTTCTTGCGGCTGGCGGCCTGCTGAGCCTCCATGGTGGCCTGCTCCTGCTCGATCTGAGCCTTCAGCTTGGCCTGCTGGGCCACCTGCTTGGCTTCCACGGCGTTGGTGAAGGCGTCCGCAAAGTCGATATCCTCAATGGAGATGTTGATGATGTTGATGCCGTAGCGCTCCATTTCCTTGGACAGCACGCTGCGGGTTTCCACGGACAGCTGGTCGCGGCTGGAGATCAGCTCCTCCGCCGTGTACTTGCTGAACACCGCCTTCATGTTTTCCAGCATGCGGGGGGACACCAGGGTGTTGAAGTAGTTGACGCCCACGTCCTTGAACAGGTTCATGGCGGTGGTCTTGTTGATGTTGTAGTTGATGGAGCCCGTGATGTTGACCTGCTGGATGTCGCTGGAGAAGGCCTCGGTGGTGAAGATGCTCTTCTGCTCCCGGTTGTCCATCAGCGTCACCTTCTGGAAGGGGCTCTTGAAGTGGAAGCCGGCGTCCAGGGTGTAGTCCGCCACCTTGCCGAAGGTGGTCAATATGCCGGTGTAGCCGGTGGGCACCACGGAGGTGCAAAAGCCGTACACCACCAGCGCCAGCACCACGATCGCCGCTGCCAAGGCGACGCCTTTCACCAGCTTGCCATTGGGCGTGCGGACAGGACGGGCATTCTGATAGGGTGCGTTGTTCATGAGTGCGTACCTCCTTGTTCTCTTGATTACGGGGGTATCATAACACCTTTTTCCACCGAGCGCAACGGCCTGTGATCAAAAGCCGCGCCCGGAGCGCCCAAATGTCGCTTTCCGCCGCGGAAAGCGCGATTTATTACTACCTTTGTCGAATCCTGGGGGCTTCTGCCGAATATCCCCAAAGCCCCCAAAACCTGTGCTATAATCCCTCCATCCAAGGGATCAGACGGCAAAGGACGGCCTTCGGCAAAGCCCGCGTCGTCTTTTCAGACAAAAGGAGGAACCTGCATGAACCCAATCCGCATCCTGATTACCGATGATAACGACGAGATCCGCGCGGCACTGCGGACCTACCTGAACAGCCAGGAGGATATGACCGTGGTGGATGAGGCCGACAACGGCCTGGACGCGCTGCGCATATTGAATGAAAAGCAGGTGGACGTGCTGCTGCTGGACATCATCATGCCCCAATTGGACGGCTATGGGGTCATGGAGCAGCTGCAAACCCTGCCCGCCGAAAACCGTCCCCGGGTTATCGCCTTGACCGCCCTCAGCCGGGAGGACTTTATCCACCGCGCCATGCGCCTGGGCGCGGATTATTATATGGTCAAGCCCGCGGATCTGGCCGCCATCGCCGCCCGGGTGCGGGACGCCGCCCGGCAAAACGACATCGTATCCACCGATCCGCTGCCCTTTCCCACCGCCGCCCGCTCCATCGACGACCGGCTGAGCAACATCTTCCTCAGCCTGGGCATTCCCGCCCACATCAAGGGCTATCAGTTTCTGCGGGAGGCGGTCAAATTGGTGCTGGATAACCCGGACAGCATTAACCGCATCACCAAGGAGCTCTATCCCGCCATCGCCCGGCGCTTCGGAACCAGCGCCAGCAAGGTGGAGCGCGCCATCCGCCACGCCATTGAGGTGGGCTGGAGCCGCGGCCGGGTGGAAAGCCTCAACCGCGCCTTCGGCTGCCGGGTGGCCACCCCGGAGGATAAGCCCACCAACGGCGAGTTCATCGCCCTCATCGCCGATAAGCTGGCGCTGGAGGAGCAGCAGAGGAACGCGCAGTAAAAGATAGAAATAGATCCTTCGACTGCTCTGCGCTTCGCTCAGGATGACAATGTAAGGTGGATTTTCTCTTGTTTAGTGACTTAATTTGCTGCAAATAGGCCAATAAACATGAGAAAAACTACCCCTTGATGTCATCCTGAGCGGAGCGAAGCGCAGTCGAAGGATCTTATCTTATTTAAAATCCAATCGGAATTATTCCATCCAGTCCAGCTGACAAGCCATGCCCGCGGTGATCACATCA
>CACWUV010000213.1 GCA_902764185.1 uncultured Eubacteriales bacterium | reverse complement strand
TGGGGCTGGGGATCGCCTTGAACCTCGCCGCGGCGCTCTGCGGCGTGATAAAGCCGTCAAATAACTATCTCATAAGCCAGCTTGCGGGCTATTTTGTGGTCACCGACGCCGAATCCTATTTCCCTTTGTGCAGCTATTTTGTGTTCGTGGCCTTTGGCTATTGGCTGGGCGGCGTGTATCTGCGGATAGCGGACAAGCGGCGGCTGGCGCTTCGGGTGCTGGCTGTGGGCATGCCGGTGTGCGCGGTCTGGTTTGCGCTGCGGCTGCGGGGCGCCATGCCATGGCTTCCGGAGTTCAATTCTTATCTGCAATATATCCTGATGCCTGGCCCGGATGCGTGGGCCACGTGCCTGGTGACGGTGCTGCTGCTGGCGGCGTTTTCCCTTTTGTCTGGGGGCAGGGAGGCGCCTCCCATCGCCAGCCATATGTCGCGCCACATCAACCAGTATTACTGCGTCAGCTATATGTTCATCCTCCCCGTCCAGGCGCTGCTGATGCTCTCCCGGGGCACGCTGCTGCCGGGCTGGCTGCTGCCCACCCTCTACGGCGTTTTGGTGGAGATCGCCTGTTACTTTATTATCGATTGGAACGAAAAGCACCTGCGCTTTGGTATCGCGAAGCTCGCGGGCCGCAGGCGGACGGCTGTTTTCGCCGCCGTCTGGATCGCCACCGCCGCCGTCGTGGCCTATGCCTATCCCAGAATCGAGGTATTTGCCAACGTGTGGAATGCTTATCTGATGTAACCGCATAAAAAATCGCCGGCGCTATGCTGCGTCGGCGTCTTTTTATGACTTGGTATATGCGCCCATGAGGGGATAGGTGCTTACTGCTGCTCGCCCTCCGTCAGATGCTCGTCCTGGCCGCAGTTGGCGTTGATGGCGATGCGGCGGGCTTCCTTCTTGGGTTCGGGCTGGGTCTTGGGCAGGGTCACATAGAGGATGCCATTCTTGTGGCTGGCCACAATGTGCTCCTGATCAATGCCTTCCAGGCTGAAAGAGCGGGTTACATGGCCATAGCGGCGTTCGCTGTAGCAGTTGCGCTCGTCCTTGCGCTCCTCGTTCAGATCGGCGCTGATGGTCAGCACGTCGTTTTCCACGCTCAGGTCAATGTTCTTTTCATCCACGCCGGGCAGCTCGGCTTCCAGCAGATAGTTGGTGTCATTTTCGCGGATGTCCACGCGGAATCCCGCGTTGCTGCCCATCCAGTCGCTCATGTCGAAGAAGGAACGGAAGAACCGGTCGTCAAACAGGGAAGGCATCATTTCATGGGTGCGGGGCATATTATGATGGGAACGGAAAGGAATCATGGTATACATAAATTTCTACCTCCTAAAAAACCTTTTTGTCTTCTTGGGGTGTTCAGGATCATCTTTCCCTGAACACGGTTTGATTATACCTTAAAGGTCAAAGAAAGTCAATAATCTGAAAAGTCAAAGATAGTCAAACATTGACCCAAAACCCGCTCAAATCATCGAAATTCGATGTTATTCTTTTTTATTCGTGAAAAATCAAATTTAATGATTCTCTCATCCAATTTATTGTGTCCTTTCATATTCTTGTGTTATAATAATACCGATCATGAGAAAAGCACGGGAGGAAAAGGCGTGGTCGTCATTTTTGACCCGCAGGATGTGCTTACCGATACCGCCGGCTGCCGGTTCATCGCCTGGAAGCGGATGGCCTGGGAGCAAGGCATCCTCTATGACGAAGACCTGGACGCACGGCTGAAAGGCGTGGATACGCAAGGCCACCTGGAGGAGATTTTGCGCCGCGCCCGGCGGGAGTATTCCTCCGCGGAGCGGCTGGCCCTGCTTACCCGGCAGGAGGATCTCTATGAGGAGTGCGTCCGCCAGATGGGGGAAAACGCTTTGCTGCCCGGCGCATCCCGGATGCTGCGGCATCTGCGGCGGCTGGACATCCCGCTGGCTGCTGTGATGACGGCGGGCACGGCGGGCCAGGTGCTCACCTATCTGTCCGTGCGCCCGCTCTTTGCCTGTATCGCCCGGCAGGAGCGGATGGACGATCAGCTGCGGGAGGTCATGGAGCGTATGGTTGTGCGGCCCGCCGACTGCCTGCTGGTCACCGCCTGCGGCCCCACGGCCAATCTGGCCTGGGATCTGGGTATGCGCGCTTTTCTTTGCGATCATACGGAGGGGGAAAAGAATCTTTTGCGGCGGATATTGTCCGCCCAGACAAATTAAGGAAGCTCTGATTCATTCGATGGCATCTGACCAAAGCATTTCATCAGGGCTTCCTAAGATTGACGGAGGGAAACATGCTGGACAAGAGAATTGCGCAGGAAGTGATCGACTGCGCCCTGACCACCGGCGGCGATTTTGCCGAGATCTTTTATGAGGATCGGGGCAACAACAGCGTCACCATGCGTTCCGGCAAGGTGGAGGGCGTCAGCAGCGGCCGTCTCCACGGCGCGGGGGTGCGGGTGTATCTGGGCTTCCGGGGCGTGTATGTGTACACCAACGACACCAGCC
>CACWUV010000212.1 GCA_902764185.1 uncultured Eubacteriales bacterium | reverse complement strand
CGGACGCGGCTTACAACACCAGCGACATGACCATGAAGGAGATGATCGACCGACAGGAAAAGCTTCAGGAGGTCTACGACGCGCAGCGGAAAAAGGTGGAATTCCTGCGGGAGCAGCTGGAAAAGGCCAACGAGGCCGGGGACGTGGGCGCCAAGCGGATGCAGGATTTGAAGGAAAAGCTGAATTCTGCCACGGCGGCCATGAACAGGACCGGCTTCCAGATGGAGCAGAACAAGGCCAACATGCAGACGCTGGCGGATACCACGGCGCAGCTGGGCGACGAGATGGACACCTCCGGGATGTCGGTCAAAGAGGCCGAGAAGGCCCTGAAGGACATGAACGAGGCGGCGAAGGATACCGGGGATTCTGCTTCATCTGCGGGAAGCGCAACGGAGGGCGTCGGCAGTGCCGCAGAGGACGCCAGTGGCGGCGTGGGCAGCTTCACGGAGTCGCTGCTGGATGCCGCGGGCGCGGTGGGCGGCGACTTCCTGGACGGCGTGCAGGGGCTTCTGGGGGCGCTGGGGAGCATTGGCAGCGCATGTGTGGACGCGCTGGGCGAGGCGTTTGACCTGGCGAAGGACGCGGGCAAGTACGCAGACGACCTGATGACGCTATCCAGCCAGACCGGCGTGGATACCGACAAGCTCCAGGAATGGACCTATGCCAGCAACTTCATCGACACCAGCGTGGACACGATCACGGGCAGCATGAGCAAGCTGACCAAAAAAATGTATTCCGCGCAGGAAGAGGAAGAAAAGAACGCGCAGAAATGGCAGGAGCACCTGGACAAGATTGCGCGGGGCGAAAAGGACACCTGGAGCGAAGTGACCACGGCCCGCGACGCCTTTGTCAAGCTGGGCGTTTCGTGGAAGGATTACAACGGCAACCTCCGCGACAGCGAAGAGGTAATGATGGACGCCATAGACGCCCTGGGGAAAATCCAGAACCCCACGGAACGGGACGCCCTGGCGATGGAGATGTTCGGCAAGAGCGCGAAGGAATTAAACCCGTTGATTGAGGCGGGCAGCCGGGCCTGGCGGGACATGGGCAAGGAAGCGGAGGCCATGGGCACCGTGTTCTCCGAGGACAACCTGGAGATCATGGGCGAGTTTGACGACACCATGCAGCGGTTCAACGCGACCGGCGACGCCCTGAAAAAGACCATCGGCCTGAAGGTGATTCCGGCGTTCGACCCGTTGGTGACTGCTGCGGGAATCAGCATGGGCAAGGTAGCGAAGGCGCTCCAGGACGGGGTAAGCGGCGACGCGCTGTCCCAGGTGCTGGATGATGTCGTCAACGCCTTTATCGACGAATTGACCGTAACCGCGGTGCGCGTGGAGGAAATGCTGCCGGAGGCCGCAAAGCTGGTGGGCAAGGTGGCGACGCACATCACGGAGGCGCTGCCGGAGCTGCTGGGCGTGCTGCTGCCGGGTGCGCGGCGGGTGCTTCAAAGCCTGGTGGACGGCATCCTGGACAACATGGGGCCGGTTATTACGCTGGCCCAGGAATTGATTAAAAACCTGGCCGAATTTCTGACGGACAACCTGCCGGACATCGTGGAGGCAGGCGTGGAGCTGCTGGGCGGCCTGGTGGACGGCATCCTGGACGCGCTGCCGGACCTCATCCCCGTGGCTATCGACATGGTGGTGAAGCTGGCCGAAGGACTGGTGCAGGCCATCCCCCGGATTGTGGAGCGGCTGCCGGAGATTGTGAGCGCCATCTGGGACGGCCTGACCGCGGTGGACTGGAAAGCGCTGGGCGGCGAATTATTGAGCGCCATCTGGGAGGGCGTGAAAACCATCGGCGACGACCTGCTGGGGGCTTTTGGCACCAGCATCGAGGAAATCACCGGGTTATCGTGGAACGACATCGGCGGGGCCATCGAGACGGCCCTGGGCGGCATTACGTCCTTCTTTACCGGGCTTTTCTCCGGGGCGCTGCCGGACATCGAGGGGCTGGACTTTTCCGGGATTCCGGGAGCCATCGAGGGGGCGTTCTCCACCTTCACGGGCTGGTTCACCGGCCTGTTCAGCAGCGGAAAGACCAACGCGGAGAATTTGAGCTGGTCCGAAATCGGCGACAAGGTGGTCGAGGGCGTTCAAGGTGCGCTGGGCGCTGGCGCGTCCTTCCTGTCCGGGGCATTTACGACGGCCCAGGGCGTAATTGAGGCCATCCCCTGGGGCGCGGTGGGCGAGGTCATCAAGACCGGGATCCAGGGAGCCATCGACGTGGGCGGCGCGTTCCTGTCCGGAGGCTTTGAGGCGGGCAAGGCCGCCATTGAGGCGTTCGACTGGAAGGGCACCGGCACGAAGATCGGCGAGCTGGCTACGCAGCTGGTGGGCCTGGCCGGGGACGCCATCGAGGGCGTGTTCACAGCGGGCAGTGCAGCCATTGAGAACTTCCCCTGGGAGGACGTCGGCGGGAAAATCGGCTCGCTGGCGGGCGACCTGGCGCTGCTGGCCGGTGATACCATCGAGGGCGTGTTCAACATGGGCAGCGCCGCCATTGCGGAGTTCCCCTGGGAGGACGTCGGCGGGAAAATCGGCTCGCTG
>CACWUV010000211.1 GCA_902764185.1 uncultured Eubacteriales bacterium | reverse complement strand
CGCCCCAGACCACCCGGGTCAAGTGGCGGCATATCCGCACGCCCCTGGGGGATTCGCCCACGCTGCTGGGCGCTTTCCGCACCCTGGCGCTGACGGCCATCGTTTTGCTCATCATCATGTTCCTGGGGGAATTGATCTTCTCTCCCGATAAGCGCAGCGCCCTCACCATGTTTTCCCAGAGCGGCATCCTGCCCCTGTCTTTCGTGGTGCTGCTGGCGGGCAGCGCCGTCATTTGCCTGATCCTGGGCCTCCAGGGACGGGAGGAAATGCACTTTGTGCTGGATGCCAAGGGCGCCCACGTGCAAACCTGGATCGCCCCCAGCCATATCCGCTGCCTGGCCCGGTTCATCCCCTATGAAACCTACAACATCGCCACCGACCAGGAGGGCAACCAGCGCATGCTGGTGGGGGAATGCCACCTGCTGTGGCAGGACGTGTGCCGCTGCGAATTCCGCCGCCATGCCTGCCGCATCGATCTCTACCGTCCCAGCGGCTTCCGCTTCATGAGCCTCTACCCTCAGCGGGAGGAGATGGGCTTCATCGAGGAGTATATCGTGCCCAAGATGAAGCAATTGGCGCGGAAGTGAGGGGAGAAGGGAACGCACTTTCTGAAGAAGAGGCGTTCCCTCTTTTTCTGCACCTCAGCTCGCCTTGTCCTCCTCCGCCGCCGGAATATAATCGGGAGAGGCTTCGTCCGTGACGGCCGGCAGGATGCTTGCGGTCTTTCTCCTGCTCAAACCTCCGTTTTCATATTTATATGCCTCCGTTGGACGCCAGCAAAAAAACCGCCGCACGGCGGGCTTTTATGTCTTTGTTTGTCAGTCGAACAGCTGTCCCGGCAGCTTCAGCTTTTCCTTGGGCGGAAAGGCCTTGTCAAAGGCTTCCACGTCGGCGTCGTCCACATAGTAGCCCCGGGGCGTCTGATACACGCCGGTGACGCCGTTCAGAAAGCCCGGGATCAGCTCCTTGCACAGAAAGAAGGAATCGTCCGCGTCCGCGGGCAGATCGTGATAGCGGATGCCGAAGGCCCGGGAATAATCAAAGCCGCTTTTGCCGTAGAATTGGATATTGCCTTCAAACAGCACCGCGCCAAAGCCCATTTCCGCCGCATTTTCCAGGGAATAATCCAGCAGTCGCTTGCCGTATCCCTGGCGCTTGAGCGCTGGGAGGATGGCGATGGGCCCCATGGTCAGCACGGGGATCTCCCGGCCGTCGTCGGCGTTGATCACCGTTTTCACAAAGATGTTCTGGCCGATCAGCCGCCCATCCTGTTCCATCACGAAGTCCAATTCTTTCACAAAGGCGGGGTCGTCCCGCAGCACATGGAGCAGATAGTGCTCGCTGCAGCCGGGACGGTACACGTTCCAGAAGGCTTCCCGCACCAGGTTTTCGTTTTCTCTGTAATCTGCCTTCGTTTCCAGTCGAATCATATAATCCCGCATGGTTTTCCTCACTTTCCAATGCTATCATAGGGTATGTTCGTTCAATTGTCAATGTATTTTGCCGCGCACGTTTTTTTGCGATCTGCTGCGCATAAAAATCTCGATCTGGCTTTCGGTTCCGGGGTCTGCCGGCCCGCTCTCGGTAAAGATCAAAAAAACCCGCGGACGAGGATCATCCTTCGTCAGCGGGTTTCTTTTGCGGCGGGCGCATTGCCGCCTGTTATTTTGCAAAGCTCCCCAGGTATTTCAGGCTCTCTTTGGGCCTTCTTTCCTGGGTGGCGCGATCCACGGCGATCAGGCCAAAGGTCATGGAGAACCCCTTCTGCCATTCAAAGTTATCCATCAGGCTCCAGTGGCAGTAGCCCTTCACGGGAATGCCGTCCCGCAGACAGCTTTCCACCCCCTGCAAAGCCCTGCAGATGAATTTCACCCGGCGGGTATCGTCGGCTGTGGCGACGCCGTTCTCGGTGACGATGAGATTGCCCGGAAAGTCCGCGTGCACCTTGCGGATCACGTGCTCCAGAGCTTCGGGATAGAACTCATAGTCCATCTGGGTCAGCTCCGCGCCTGCCGGACAGGCAAGCTGGCCCGTGGGCCCATACTGGGTGCGGGTGTAATTCTGCACGCCCAGAAAATCATGAGTGCGGCCAGTGCTGCCAAGAAGGATATGGCGCGTTATCGTGGGGACAGCCGGGGGAAAATCCAGTTTGGCCTGCCGCCGATGGTGGAAGCTTATCTCTTTCCGGACCTCTTTACCAAGTTTCAAAGTTCCTTCCCGGACATCAGTCTCGATGTGCAGGAATACAGCGATTCTGACGAGGTTCGCAACCGGCTGGCTCTGGGGGATTTGGACTTTGGCATTGTCCTGGGCGAGGTGCGGACTCCGGCGGAGAATGAAATGCTTTTGATGCAGGACAGCATGAGCGTTTGCCTGCCGCCATCCCATCCTTTGAACGCATAGGCGCCCTCAAAGCCCGGGGTCGGTTTTTGGTCGGTGGTCGGCTCTTTCTCCCCGGGATACCAGCCCTTCTCCTCCAGCACCGTGCCGTCCCCGTTCAGCCAGCGGACGACCTTTCCGTCCAACGAAATCAATAGCCTGCTGCTCGCCCCGGTGAAATGCTCGTCCCCGTCATAGGTCACGTACAGGGTGTGTTCCCCCGGCAGAACCAAGATGAACAACCCCCAAACTCCGGGCGACGTCAGGACGAGATTACGATCATCCAGCCAGACCTCGGAACGGAGGACTGGGGCGAGGATGACTGGGAAGAATCGGAAACAACCGAGGAGGCCCACGAGGAACAGGCGGTCTGGCAACCGGAGACGGACATCTTCGCG
>CACWUV010000210.1 GCA_902764185.1 uncultured Eubacteriales bacterium | reverse complement strand
AATCCTTTGCTTCCTGGGCGACGGCGGCCCCTTCCCGTTCCAGGCTGCCCAGGTCGGCGTGCAGGCTGACGACGGACAAACCCGCCTCCCGTATCAGCTTCTTCCAATCCAGATTGCCACCCTTGCCGGTGGGCATGCCCGCCGCCCGGGTCATGAGCCGCACCATCAGCGAGGAGGGATGGATCATGAAGCGATTGAGTTCAAGGCCGTCGTAACCGGCGGCCTTGATGCGCTGTAAGGTGCTGCGGGCGGCGGCTTCGTTTCCCGTCACCGTGCCCAGCATGATTTGCTGTACTGCTTTTTTCATTTTTTGATCCCCTGCAAAATGCGGTTCAGCTGTTTGATGCTCTCCTCGTCCGCGCCGCTCTGCTTGAGCAGGCTCATCATGGTCATGCGGCCCATCATGCGCTGGAGCGCGGGGTTGTCCTTCACGGCGTTTGCCACGTCGCCCCGCTCGGAGGCGCCCTTGGCCATCATCTGGTTCACAATGGCTCCCGCCTGGGGATGGCTGCGGATCTCGCCCAGGGTGTCCATGATGGAGAAGCAGGCGGGGTCGATCTCGTCCGCGTCAAACCAGTTGGTCACGGAGGCGGCGGCTTTGTTGAAGATGTAGCCTTCATCCGGCGCTGTCACCCGGCGGACGCACATGCTGTCGCGGGCGTCGCCCGCAAAGGCCTCCACCAGATGCTCGCCCATCAGCGGGATGCGGAAGCGGAACACGGTCTGCCCGTCCTGCTCCGCCACAAACGCGCCGTCCACATAGAGCTTCACGTGGGGCTGATTGGAATATGCCTTGATCTCGGTTTCTTCCTCACAGCGGTTCACATACCGCTTGCCGCACAGATGCACGAAGGCTTTCTTTTTGTTCCACGCGGCCTTGTACAGATAGAAGGCATCCTTGCGCAGCATGCGGTCGAAGGTGACCAGACCCTTCTGGTTTTCGCCGTGCTTGCCGCCTTCGTCGCGCCCATCGGCGGCGAAGTCGAACAGGTTCCACACGTGGGTGGCCCAGAGATAAGGCCGCGCTTCGATCATGCGCAGCATGTGCTCGTGGTAAATCGCCTGATATTCCTCGGTGTAATCGCCCTTTTCAGGATGGGAGGAATGGAAGGCCGGATTGGCGTCCGCCCCGTATTCCGAAAAGCCGATCACCCGCTCCGGGTACTTTTCGTGATATTCGTCAAAGAATTCGTCGGTCTGCGAAAGTTCCCCCAGATACCAGCCGAAGTACAGATTGTAGCTGTTGATGTCGGGGATTTCCAGGATGGGGCTGTCGGTCTCCAGCATGAACACGTTCGCCATGGCGGTCGGGCGGGTTGCGTCCAGGCGGTGGCACAGCGCGTTCAGCAGCCGGTGGTTTTCCAGCAGATCGTCGTTCACGGGGCTTGCGGCGGTGATCTCGTTGCTCAGTCCCCACACCGCGATGCAGGGATGGTTGTAGCACTGGGTAATCAGCTCCCGCATCTGGCTCAGGGTGTTTTCCCTGCCGTTTGCCATGTGCAGGGTGATGTAGGGGATCTCCGCCCACACCACGATGCCGTTCTCGTCGCACAGGTCATAGAATTCCTGGGCGTGCTGGTAGTGGGCCAGGCGCAGGGTATTCGCTCCGATTTCCCGAATGATGGCCATGTCGGCGGCGTGATCTTCTTTCGACAGCGCGTTGCCTTTTCCCTTCAAATCCTGGTGACGGCTGACGCCCCGCAGGGGATAGCTGCGGCCGTTGAGAAAAAATCCCTTTGCCGGATCGCAGTGGAATACCCGGCAGCCGAAGCGGGCGCTGATCTCGTCGCCGCTGTCCAGCTTTGCGGTGGCGGCGTACAGATAGGGATCGTCCACGCCGTCCCACAGATGCGCGTTTTCGATGACGAATTCCGCCTGGGCATGGCCGTTTTCGGAAGGAACGGTTTTGCTTTCGCCGTTGACGGTCACGGTGACGGCGGCGGCGTTCTGCCAGGTTTCCACGGTGACGGCGGCGCTGCGCTTTTTCAGATCCACGATGGGCGTCACCTTGATGCCCGGGGTGCCGTCTCGGAGCAGCTCAAAGTGCTCCCTGGGAACGGAAATCAGCCTCACATCCCGGTAAAGCCCGCCGTAGAAGGTAAAATCGGCCTTCTGGGGATATATCGTGTCGCTGTCCTCGTTGCTCACGGCGATGGCCAGCATGTTTTTGTCTGTCCGGCTGTCGGTCAGCTCCACCCGGAAGGCGGAATAGCCCCCCGCGTGACGGGCCAGGCATTTGCCGTTGAAATATACCTCCGCGGACATGGCCGCGCCGTTGATCTCCAGATATACGCATTCTCCGGCCAGCTCTTCGCCCGTCAGCTCCCGCAGGTACCAGCAGCGGCCCCGATGATAGTCGTTGCCGCCGTCCTGGCCGTCCAGGGCGTTCCAGGTGTGGGGCAGGGAGACGCTTTCTCCCTGCCCGGCAGAGTCGATGGCCTGTTCCAAAGAAACGTCGGCCTTTATGAATTTCCAGCCGTCCTTGAGTATGGTGATGTTACGCATGGGCGCTCTCTCCCTTGGCCGCGGCCTTTTTGTCGGCGATGCGCGTTTGCACGTGCACCATCTCGTCCTTGGTCAGCCCGCAGCGGCGCATGGCCAGCAGCGTGCAGATCCAGCCCAGGATGGCCAGACCGTAGCGCAGGAACATGGTCATGTAAAAGACGCCGGGGGTCGCGGGATCGCCGGGCTGGGGCATGGTGGCGGTGTAGCCGATGAGGGCCACGCAGCCTGTGGCGATGGCGGCGGAGAAGGAGGAGACGATCTTGTCCACCAGGCTGTAGGTGCCGCTGATCACGGCGGGGATATATTTGCCGCTGCGGTCCAGCTCGTAGTCGATGATGTCCGCCATGAAGCCCGTGT
>CACWUV010000209.1 GCA_902764185.1 uncultured Eubacteriales bacterium | reverse complement strand
GGCCTCCTTTCGGTCCATGGCTTGGAAACTTCCGTTTCTTACTTCCAATCTGATTTTAACAATGGCGACGTTTCAAGACAACGGGCAGATTTTTGCGATTGGTGGAATAGGAAACGCATTGGGAAAAAAGGGTTGCTTATTGTTTTGAAAATGCAATCAAAAAGCCTCAGAACCGGGCATGAATCACCGATTATGAGGCTTGTATTTTATTTACGGAAAAAGCTGTTCACGCCGCCCAGCACCAGGCGGTTGGTCTCCTCGATCACGTCATCCAGGGAAATCGTTTTTCCACCCTCCACCCAAAGCCGATAAGCGGTGAGCACGGCGTTATTGATGAAGCCCATCAGCAGTTTCTTTTGATAGTCGGAAAGCTGCTGATACTTTTTTGATCCGCTCCAGCCCGCGTCCGTCACGCCGGAAATCATTTGATCCCGGATCGCGTGATATGCGCCGGAGCAGGTGATCTTCTCATAGGCCAAGCTCTGCTCGGCGGAATAGAGAAAGAATTCCCGATTGACTTTGTCCAATTCTTCGGGCAGGGTAAAGCCTTTGATCCGGCTCAGATAGCCTTCCGACAGCTCGCTCTGCAATTCGGCAAGCAACGCGTCCAGGGTCTCATAGTAGTGGTAAAAGGTCTTTTTGTTGATCTGGGCCTTGTCGCACAGCTCCTTGACGGTGATCCTTTCATATCCTTTCTCGCAGATCAGCGCTTCAAAGGCGCTCTTGATCCCTTGGATGGTTTTCCGAACGCGGAGGTCTTCGTTTCCCTGCAAAATCATGGCTGTTTCCTCTCTTTTTGATCATAAGCAACGCTGGTTACATATTATATTTTTCATGCCGCCTTGTCAAGAAAAGGATTTGCAGGGCAAGCGATACGGACAAGAGGATTATATTTTTTCAAAATCCGGCCGCCAGGAAGCGAACTGCTCAAGCTGCGCGTCGGTGCGGTGATAATAGCGCATGTCCTTGTCCAGCTGGGCGATTTCCGCCATTTCGGCATCGGTCAGCGTGAAATCCAGGATGTTCAGATTATCCCGGATGTGAGCCACGTTTTTACTGCCGGGGATTACCACAAAGCCCATCTGGGTGTGCCAGCGCAGGATCACCTGAGCGGGAGTCTTGCCGTACTTTTCACCCAGCTTGGCAAAGACCGATTCTTGCAGAAGGGACTTGTCGCCATGGCCCAGAGGGTACCAGCTCATGAGCTTGATGCCATACTGATCCAGGGTTTTGCGCAGCTCCTTCTGGGTGAAATAGGGATGGGCTTCCACCTGGATAAACTGGGGCGCGATCTCCCACTTGCTCTGCAATTTCTCGATGTATTTGCCTTCAAAGTTGGAAATGCCGATGGCCTTAGCCTTGCCCTCCCTATAGGCTTTCTCCAGCTGCCGATACCCGGCCAGCCAGTTGCCCGCAGGCTGGTGGATGTAGAGCAGATCCGCATACTCCACGCCCAGGCGCTCCAGGGTTTCATCCACGGCATGGGGGTTTTCGTATTCGCTGGGCCACAGCTTGGTGGACAGGAAGATGTCTTCCCGCTTGACCTTGCTTTCCTTCATGCCCCGGCCCACGGCACGCTCGTTCACATAGGCGTTGGCGGTGTCGATGAGGCGATAGCCCATGTTCAGCGCTTCCCGCACGCTGTTTTCCGCGTCCGCGGGAGACAGCATAAAGGTGCCGATGCCAACGACGGGGCAGGTCAATCCATTGTTCAGCTTGATGGTTTCCATGATTCTTTCCTCCTTACTTCAATCCGATTTGTTTGAGCCACTTTTCAACGTCCTTGTCGCAGGCCGCCGCGTCGTCCCCGTTGATCGCCAGCCCCTTGGTAATCCTGGCATCCGGGCAAAGCCGCTGGATGTCCTTCAAGGAATTGGAGAAGCCGCTTCCGCCGTGGGTGATCAGCGGGCAGATGGTCTTGCCGGAGAAATCATAGCTTTCCAGGAAGGTGAACACGGCCATGGGCATGGTGGTCCACCAGTTGGGGAAGGCGACGATGACGGTGTCATATGCTTCCATGTTTTCCACCCGCGCCGTCAGTTCAGGCCGGGCGTTTTCGTTATATTCCCGCTTGGCGATCTCGATCTTCTTCATGTGATCGTCAGGATACTTCCGGACCGTATCGATGTAGAACAGATCGCTGTCGATCAGGGCGTGGATTTTCTTGGCCACTACTTCGGTGTTGCCCACGGGCAAATCCTGAATGCTGCCGTGGGAATAGTTCTGTCCCGCGTGAGAAAAATAAGCGATCAGTGTCTTGGCCATGCGTATCCCTCCTAAAGATGAATTGGAAACCTGCGTTTCTTATTTACAGGTTCAGTATAAATAAAAAATGCCCACAAATCAATGGGCAGATTTTTTTGATCGGTGGAATAGGAAACTCTTTTCGTCAGATGGTTACTTATTATTTCTGAGCAAGTGAAGTTGCAAGGACTATTCGCCTTCCGCCTTGATTAGATAAAGGTTCAATCACGATTCGTGCCTTCATTCACAAATTGATCTATCATCAAGGTGAATTCACTTATGTTTGCGATAAAGGGCAGGATCCAACCATGCCCACCATAAGATAACAAATAAGCTGGCAAAGCATGGGTGCCCAGCCGCTGTGCAAAGCGCTGATCTTCTTCCAAGGCAGCTTCGGCGGAGCCGTGCAGAAAATGATCAATGAAGGCGTCTTCATCAATGCCGGTTTCGTTCACGATTTCCAAAATCACCTCCCGATGTGTGGTGGGGCGATTTTGCAGGACGGTCGCGGCACGGAGATTGATGAGGAATTGCTCCGCCTTCTCCGGGGCGGCCAGCTTGGCGGCATGATAAGCCAGGCACAGCGGCCGGGAGGAGGGATGCTGGGGATCGAAGAGATGAAAGCCCTCCATATTCATGGGCAGGTTGCCGATGGGCTCTTCGCCCTTGTAGATCCCGGCCAGGCGCAGATTGTAGCGGGGAATGCCGATTTCCGGCGGCAAAGCCCGCTCCTCCGGCGTCATAAAATCGCTCACATCCCGTACCAGCACGGACATACGGTAGTCGATCACCAATCGGCTGCCGTATTTTTCTTTCAGCGCATCCAGCATGGGCTGGCTTTCATAGGACAGACCCATCATGGGATCGGTGAATACCGTCAATGTGATTTGCTCGTTCATTGGAAATCACCCCTGTCAATGGCTTGGCCGCAAACGCCCCAAACAGCAATATCGTCATACTTGATGTAAACGCGATCTGGAGAGATGCCCAGCACCTCATAAAATGCCTCCGTGATGGCGGCAAACAGGCGGCCGTTGCCGATATGCCGCTCATTGGCGAAGATGCTGACGGTGATATAGGCGATGGGCGCATCGTTTTCGCCCCGCAAATACAGGTGGTAATTGCTTTCAAAGCCGCACAGCAGATAGGCTTCGCTCTTGCCGGGGATCAGGGAGATAGCCTGGCCCAGCCGAGTCTTGATTTCCTTCTCCTGGGCTTCGGTCATGGGTGTGCTGACCTTGGACAGAATAAACGGCATATCATTTTCTCCAATCCCGCACCAGATCCAGAATGGCGTCGGCCACCTCCTGCTCCTTCTGCTGGTAGGTGTGGCCGGTTTTTTCAATGAAAATCAACTTGTTTTGCGCCGCCGAAGGCATATGATCGTTGATGTTCTTCAGGAATCCCGCGGGGTCTCCGTAGGTGAATCGATCATAGGTGCCGATGAGCAGCGCGCCGGTATGGGTGATGCTGGCGCACTGGGAAAAATCACCGTCCTTCTCCACATGAACGTTGTTCAGTATGTCGGTAAACAGCCATTGATAGGCGGTATCCGCATAACAGGGCAGCCAGCCCATGAAATAGAAGGGCAAAAACTCTTGCCCGTGGCCCGTTTCCACCATCTGCTTAACGATCTGCTTCTCCCGCTCTGAGGTATCTCTGGTCATGTGGGTCAGGTTGGCGGGGCTCAGCAGCAGAAAATGCTCCACCCGTTGATCGTGGTGCCGGGACAAATAATAGATCACCTTGTTGGCCCCCAGGGAATGCCCCGCCAAGATGATGTGCTTATAGCCGGACTGGTCTGCGTAATCCAGATAGGCTGCGATGTCCTCGTCTGTGTCGTTAAAATCCTCCTTAAAGGAGCCGATGATCTCCGACTGGCCCGTTTTCACGTTCACGGTGTCGATCTTGCCGATCGCGCGGTTTTCAAGCCGCGTCACGAGATTCTCGAGCCAGCGGCTCTTGGTGCGCAGCCACGCGAAGATCTTCTTGATAAACACGATGATAAACGGCACCGGCACGAGGTTTCCGACGATCGCCACGGGGATGGCCCACCAGAAGGGGAGACCGTGCGCCACCGCGATCGGAATCGCGCCGCGCAGCTCCACCACGGGCACCATGGAGATCAGAAACGTCATGACGAGCTTGCCGAAAAAGCTGTTCCAGAGATTCATAGAATTGGGTCTTCTTTCTTATTTCTTTCTCATGCTGAGCACACGCCTGAACGTGCTCAGAAGCGGCGTGCGGTTGAGCCAGAGCATCACCGCAAGGCCGATGATCTGCACCGCAATCCAGCCCGGCAGCTCCAGCACCATGAACACGATCTGCACCGTGAGAATCAGGCAGTTTTCGATGATGCCGAGCGTATAGAGCTTGAACGGGATGAAGCGGCGCACGTCGGCCGCGCGGATGAGGAACACCACAAGATAGCTCGCACACGTCGCGATCGCGGCGCCCTGAATGCCGAGCGGGCCGGGGATGAGGATGAGGTTCAGAATGATGTTCAGAATCGCACCGACCATTGCGGTCAGGAAGGTGCGCATGGAGTTTTTTTCCACCATATAGACGCTGCCGAGGAAGCTCACGAGCGAGGAGAACACCATCGCCGCCGAGAGAACGGGCACATACTTCCACGCCTCAAAGTAGCTCGGCGCCGCGAGCACGTGCACCGCCGGCTTGGCCAGCGCCGTGATGCCGGCGGCGGCTAAGAACATGACGGCCTGGAACGCGCACCAGACGCGGGAGAAAAACCGCGTGTGCTCGCGCTTGTCGCCCACGGATTCGGACACGGCGGAAAACTGCCACGCCTCCATGAAGATGCCGGAGACGAGCGTGAGAATCGTGGGCAGCTTGTAGCTCACGGCGTAGATGCCGTTCGCGCTCTCAGAGATAAAGCCCGTGACCATATAGCGGTCGGACACGCTCGTAATCCACCAGAACACCGTCGCCGGGATCATGGGGATGCTGTAGAGCAGCATCTCCTTCCAGTAGTCCCAGCCGGGGTGCAGCGTGATCTGCCGCCAGAGCTTTTCTTTCACAAAGAGCATCAGCGCGCAGAACAC
>CACWUV010000208.1 GCA_902764185.1 uncultured Eubacteriales bacterium | reverse complement strand
GCCATATGCCCAACGACACCCTGTGGTGCGCCTGGCTGGCGGATCAGATCGGCGGCGTGGTGGTGGATGTGGATTATACCACCACGGAATTCGCCTCCTTCCCCGTGCCCATGGAGCAGTGCCTGGATGCCGCCCGGTATGTCTTTGCGCACCTTGGCGACTGGGACGCCGATCCCAAGCGGGTCTCCTGCGGCGGCTATTCCGCCGGCGGCCAACTGACCATGAGCATCGCCGTCACCTCCGTCCTGCGGGGCGAGCCTTTGCCTTTCTGCCTGCTGATCAACGGCTACGGGCCCAACGACATGGCCTATGACGATGCCGAGGCAAAAGCTGTGCCCGAGTATTGGAAAACCAGCGAATACCGCAGCGCGGGCTTCGGCGTGCTGATGACCGACGATAATCCCGCGCTGCTGAAGGATCCCGCCATTGATTTCATGCAGGCGCCCGAGGAAACGCTGGCCGCGCTGCCCGCCACCATGATCCTGGGCGGCTCCAAATGCCCCTTCCGCTTCCAGAACCTGGAGCAGGCCCGCCGCCTGGCCTTGCTGGGCGTGGAGGTGACCGTCAAGATTTTCCCCGGCGCCGTCCATGGCTTCATTCCGCACTTCATGCCCCACTGGCAGGAAGGAGCGGAGCTCATCGTCCGTGGCATCAAAAATACCAGCTTGTAAGGAGTCAAAACCATGCGTACAGTCATTGATCCCGGCAAAGAACGCCGGACCATCAATTTTATCGATAACATCTGCTTTTCCCACGTGCAGGATCTGGCGGGCAACCCCATGGATCTGTATCTGTCCCTGATGGTGCAGAACGGCAACAGCGAGATGCGCCTGGCCTCCGGCCGGGACGACGAGGTGTCCACGGGCCTCCAGCCGCTCATCGTGTGGATCAACGGCGCGGGCTGGCGCAAGTGCGACAAGAACCTGATGGCCGCCGAAATGCAGTATTTTGCCGAGCACGGCTATGCCGTGGCCTGCATCCAGTATCGCAACAGCGGCGAGAGCAGCTTCCCGTCTCAGCTCATGGACGTCAAGACCGCCGTGCGCTTCCTGCGCAGCCACGCGGCCCAGTACGGCATCGATCCCGACCGCATTGCCACCATGGGCCGCAGCGCCGGGGGACATCTGTCCTCCTGGATGGCCATGAACACCGACGGCTTTGACAGCGACGAGTGGGCGGATGCCTCCTCCAAGGTGCAGGCGGCGGTCGATTACTTCGGGCCCGTGGACATCAAGCAGTGCAACCTGATCGAGATCGAGAACTTCAAAAATCCCAACCATCGCTGGCACAAGCTGGAGGAAACCCACGGCGGCGCGCTGCTGGGCGGCGATCCCGCCACCATGCTGGAGCGCAGCGACGCGGCCAGCCCCATCTTCTCCATCAATCCTGGCACCGCGCCCATCATCATCCTCCACGGCGACCAGGACCCCCTGGTGCCCTGCTCCATGAGCGAGGAATTCTATGACCGGCTGGTGAAGGCGGGCCTGGAGGATCAGACCGAACTGTACATCGTCAAAAACGGCGGCCACGGCACCCGGGAGCTGTTCCAGATCGAGGTCAAGGAACGCATCCTTCACTTCCTGGATCGCTATCTGAAAGGGGACAAATGAAGATGAAAGAGCGCAAAGAAAAACCGGTGCTGGAGATCCTGGTGCAGACCGACCCCGCGGGCACGGTGGAGTTTGAAAGCGAAATCGGCCACGTCAAAATGATCCCCTTCACGGGCACCGTGGACTGCGAAAACTTCCATGGCGTGCTGGCGCCCTGTGGGGTGGATACCCAGGTGACCAATCAGAACGAAGTGCGCCATATGTCCGCCCGCTATATGCTCATCGGCCGGGACGCCGACGGCCAGGACTGCCACATCTATGTGGAAAACAATGCATGGTTTACCGATGGCAACCGCCCCAAGCCCTTTCGCACCGTGCCCACCTTTATCACCGATTCCAAGCGCCTGGCTCCCTACCTCCACCGCAATCAGTTTGTGGGGGAAGGGGAACGGGACGAGCGCGGACTGTGGATCAGATTCTATGAGCTGAAAACGCTGGAATAACGCAAAAGTGAAACAATAATGAAATAAAGAATGCAGCATGTTTCAAAATGCTGCATTTTTTGTGCGCTAAGTTCGCGCTAAGTATGAACTGAAAGCCTTGCCAAAAATCTAAGGGTTGTTACAATATTTTCATCAAGGTATTTTATACCGAAAACAAGGAGGAACCCCCATGAAGAAAATCATCGCTCTTGTTCTGGCGCTGGTTCTGTGCCTCAGCGCTGCCTCTGCTCTGGCCGAATGGAAATCCGGCGACACCGTGTACTTCCACGTCAACGCCAAGGCCGGCGGCGGCACCGACCTGTACACCCGTTATCTGACCCAGGCTTTGTCCGAAGTTTGCCCCGGCGTCAACTTCGTGGTCAACAACTATGAAACCTCCGAAGTGGGCATGGCCACCGTGACCAGCGCCAAGCCCGACGGCTACAACCTGGGCACCTGCCATGGCGGCGCCATCATCCAGTGGTACACCGGCGCGTCCAACATCAACCTGAAGGAAGACGCCAAGATCGTGGGCATCATGAACCTGGGCGGCCCCCAGGCCATCATCGCCGGCCCCAACGCTCCCTATAAGAACTTCTCCGAACTGGCTGAGTACCTGAAAGCCAATCCCGGCTATGTCATGATCGGCTGCTCCCTGGGCGGCACCACCCAGATGATCTTCACCTCCTTCGTGGAAGCCATCGCGGGTGACAAGGACCTGGCTATGTACGTGCAGTGCGCCTCCGAAGCCGACAAGCTGACCAACGTGGCGTCCGGCTCCATCGACATCGCCAACTGCTCCATCCCCAACGCTCTGTCCTATGAGGCGGACGGCCGCCTGACCATCCTGGGCACCATCGGCCCCAAGATGTCCACCATCGAAGCCATGAGCGAGCTGCTGGGCACCGAGCTG
>CACWUV010000207.1 GCA_902764185.1 uncultured Eubacteriales bacterium | reverse complement strand
TTTTATTTTGTTGTTGTTCTTCATGTTTTTCATCCTTTCCGCAAGATCTTTTCCATGGATCGTGTTTCAGGGGGTATGGGAGTGCGCATTGCTATCCATATATCCGCGCCCTGCCGGGCGCAGGCTGCATGGCTTTGATCCGCCTTCACCGCCGGGCCGCGCGCAGCTCCCGCCAAATGGTGACAAAGCTGACGCCCGCGGCGATGGCAAAGGCTGCCGTAAGCAGCTGATGGCCGTGATAATGGACCATCTCCAGATTGTTCTGCACGGCATAGCTCATGGTGTAATAAAGGGAGCTGCCCGGCACCAGGGGAATGATGGCGGGCACCAGAAACAGGGTGGCAGGGCACTTTTGCCAGCGCGCCAGCACCTCCGCCCCAAAAACGGCAAAGACAGAGGCGATCAGATTGGCGAAGAAGGGGCTGGGCAGAAAGCGCGTCACCAGCAGATAGACTCCCCAGGTGAACAGCCCGCCCAGGGAGGCCAGCAAAAGATGCTTTTTGTGCAGCCCGAACACCAGCGAAAAGCCCAGCGCGCCCAGCAGCGCGGCCAGGAGCTGAACGGCAATTTCCCGCATGCTTTTCCCTCCTACAGCACGTGATTCAATATCAGCAGCGCCATCATGAAGCCCCCGGCCAGCGCCGCCGCCCAGATGAGGCTTTCCGTCAGGCGCACCAGGCCCGAAATGGTGTTGCCGCCCAGGATGTTGCGCACCGAATTGAGCATGGCCAGGCCGGGAATGAGCAGCATGATGTCCCCGATGAGGATTTTGTCCGAATGGATGGCCGGCAGCGCATGGCACGCCAGGCCCACCACCACGCCGGTGATCAGGGAAATGAGCAGGTTTGCGCCCACGGGGGACAGCTCCGTTTTGCCCAGCAGCCGCTGCAGCAGGCAGACGCCCGCCCCCAACACAGCCGCGGCCAGCCCATCCCACAGGGTGCCCCCGAAAAAGACGGCAAAGCTGCCCGCCGCCAGAATGCTTCCCAGCAGCACCAAGCCAAAGTTTTTCCCCTCCGCCGCCGCCTGGCTCACCGCCCGGCGCAGCTCCGCCACCGGCATGGGCTGGCCGCAGCAGGCGCGGCTGATGTGGTTCAGCTTTTCCAGGCGGGTGAAATCCGTATCGCTGCTGGAAAAGATGCGCCGCGTCTCGGTGAGCACCCGCTCATTGGGAAACTCCAGGCTGAGGCTGATGATGGAGGTGATCACAAACACATCCACCCGCAGGCAGCCATAGGCCCTTGCCATGCGCGTAATGGTGTCCTCCACCCGGCTGATCTCCGCCCCGGATTGCAGCAGCTGCTGCCCCATATCCAGTAGGCACTCAATCAGCGCGGCCTGTTCTGTTTTCGTCAGCTCCATCGTCAACCGACCGTCCTTCATCGACCGCAAAGCATGAACGCTCTGCCGCGCGATTTTTGTATAATGATCATATCATAAATGGAGAAGGCTTTCAATGCCACGGCCAAAGAAAATGCAGTGGGCAGGGGGTGAAAGATGAGCATCGCTTAGGGTTAGACAAACAGAAATTGGCAAAGGTTACGATAAGGGCTACTCGATCCGGGGCCCTCCGGCCCGCCAGTGGCGGATGCTGCACGACTTTGATAACAAGCAGCCTCCCGCAGCTATATGAGTATCGCAGTCCATCGCTTCCGGACAGCCAGCTTTGCTGGCGCGCTGTGCGCAAAGCGCACAGCGAAAAACCGCTGGACAGACCAGAAAATGAATGCATTCATTTTCTGGCTGGCCATCGGTTTTTCTTATGCCCGGGAGCTCTCTTTGCAACACTCAAGTTTCAGGCGCAAATTGTTCGTTGCTATTTTCAAGCTGGTTCGCCCGCTGAGGTCCAGGAGGCGAAGTCTCCTGGCGCAGAGCTCGAGGCCGCGGAGGCCTCGAACGTCTCCTCGTGCCAATTTCTGTTTTTAGAGCCTTGTTTTAATTACAAAACAATATTAATAGGGCTGAGATCAATCCCTTAGACCTTCCCAAAGACGCGCGTTCACTTCCTCAAAGAAGCCCGGGTCATCGGACGGCGGCGCATAGGTCTTTTCCCACAGGACATTCGCCGCGCCTGCCAGGCCGTCGGTTTCCCGCAGAATCACATGCAGCCGATCCAGATTTGTGGTTTGGGTCATGACCCGGCCTTCCCACTGGATGTCCGTTTCCTCCTCCGACACCATGGTGCGCCGGGTTTTGAGCACATTGTCCTCCCAAACGCAGATTTCTGTGCAGAACAGCAGCCCCGCTCTGCCGTCGTTTCGATGGGACACCAGGTATTTTCCGTCCACCAACGCATAGTTGAAGATGTCCCCCGTCCAGCGCTCGGCATACGCATATTCGCTGCCGTTCCAAAGATAAAATTCATACCGGGCATTGGACGCGCCCAGCGCGACAGTCACCGCCAGATCGGGATGCCCGTCAAAATTGACGTCGTCATACCGGACCATGGCGTCCTCCTCCAGAGAGACAAAATAGATCTCCTGCCCGTTATCCGCCGTGTACCGATGAATATATCCCTCTGCCGTCCGTCCCACAATCTCCGCGCCCGCCACGCAGGGCAGCGCAAGGAGCAACGCCATCAAAGCCATCATGAACACCCTCTGAATTCGCATCATAGCCTCCTCAATTTCCCTGTTTGTTAAAGTTTCCTTCTTATAAAGTAACGATGACGACGCCGATTTTATTGCGTTCTGCATCACAATTTATGTGAAACAAAAAAAGCAAGGATTAAAACCTTGCTTTCTTGGCTCCCCGGCCCATTTCATATCCGAACCGCTATCCTTGTCCTTGAGGGCTTCCTCCAATTGATCCAGCCGAATGGTTTCTTCACCCTCCCGAAAGTTAAAGGTCAGCACCATTTTGTCATCATACAGGAAGATGGCGTTTACAAAGGTATCGATCAGCATTTTCCGATGGGATTTCTGCTTCACATCCAGTTTTCTGAACCGTTGCAGCCAAAAGGTCAGGAACTCCGCGCTGATCCTGGGATGCTCC
>CACWUV010000206.1 GCA_902764185.1 uncultured Eubacteriales bacterium | reverse complement strand
GGAAAGATGCATTTTCGGCATATCAGCCTGCACTTCCGCGTTGCTTTTCCTCGATTTACCGACAGTAAACCATCGTCAAAGCGCCTTGAATTGCAAGCTAATATGCTCGAAACTGCACATTCCTCATTTTAGAAACAGACTCTAATTATTCATTCTTCATTCCCCATAGGTCCTGCCGTCGCTGGCGGCGCCGGAGGAGGCCACCCAGCCGCCGTCCACGGTGAACTCGGCGCCGGTGGCGTATTTGGATTCGTCGGAAGCCAGATAGAGATACAGGTTGCCGATGTCATCCGCCTCGCCTGCATAGGGCGGCAGGCAGGCGGTGCCTTTGTAAACCTTGCCCAGCTCCTCCCGGGAGGTGAAGCCCAGCTTCACGGTCATTTCGGTAAACATGACGCCCGGCATCACGGTGTTGACGCGCACGCCGTGCCGCCCCAGCATTTGGGAGGCGTGCTTGGTCAGGGAGCGCACCGCGCCCTTGCTCATGGAATAGGCCACGCTGAAGCCGTCGCCAAAGCCGCCGATCTCCGCGCCGATGCTGGAGGTGTTGACGATGGAGCCGCCGCCGGCCTTGATCATCTCCGGCGCGCAGTGCTTGATGCCCAGCATTTGGCCCAGGGCGTTGACGCTCAGGACCCGCTGCCAATCCTCCACCTTTGCGCTCAGCACGTCCTGGGGACAATGGATGCCCGCGTTGTTGATCAGCACGTCAATCCTGCCAAAGCGCTCCAGGGTGGCGCGGACCAGCTTTTCCCAGTCCGCTTCTTTGGAAACGTCCGTTTTCACATAGATCACGGGCTTTTTTTCGTCGATCAGCGGCTGAATCTCCTTGGCCGCTTGCTTTTCATCGTAATCCGCCACCGCCACCCGCGCGCCCTCCCGCAGAAACAGGCGCACAGCCGACAGTCCCAGGCCGCTGGCTCCGCCGGTGATGATGGCTGTTTTTCCTTCCAGTCTCATGATGCATTCTCCTTCCATATGTTTTCATGGAATATCCTGCACCAAAATCCGTTTTATATGCGCGATAACGCTGCTTATGGGTTGAAGCAAGGCACGGAGAAACAGAAATTGGTAAGTTAGTCAATAAGATCCTTCGACTGCGCTTACGCTCCGCTCAGGATGACATTGTAAGGTAAGTTTTCTCTTGTTTAGTGACTTAAATTGCTGCAAAAAAGCCAACAAACAAGGAAAAAAAGAATCTATTGATGTCATCCTGAGCGGAGCGCAGCGCAGTCGAAGGATCTCGTTCTCCCCTTACCAATTTCTGTTTTCCGTCCCCCACGGACCAGGCCTCAGAACCAGCCTTTCGGCAGATAGTCCCGCTGTGCCGCCAGCATGCGGTCAAACAGCTTTTCGCCGTCGGCCCAGTCCACCCGGCTCATCAGCGGATCGTTCATGAAGGTGGTGAGGGCCAAAGAGCGGTCGCAGGTCAGGGCTGCCTGCAGGGTGTTCTGCTGGTTGAGCACATGGCGGGCGGTGAGGGCCTGGATGTTGCCGTCCATGGGCTCGGCGTACACCGGGGCGATCTCATCCCGGCGGAACAGGGCGTTGGTCTCCACGATGGCCCCCAGAGGCAGATTGGGGATCTGGCCGCGATTGGGGATATTGACGTTGGTGGTCATATCGCCCAGGCCCAGCAGGGCCCCCAGCATCAGATGGCCTTCCTCGCCGCTGCCTTGGAAGTCCGGCTCCTCCTGGCCGCTGAGCAGCCGCGCCCGGCGGGCCAGGCGGCGCTGCAGGTCCTGCTTGCGCCAGGACACGGGGGTCAGGGTGAAGCCCCAAGCGCGGGCGGTCTCGGGATCGCGCAGATACCAAGGCGGCATGAACTCCGCCAGGTGGCGGTCCCCCGCCGCGGCGATCTTGCCATACTTCAAAAACAGATCCATCTTGACCCGGTGAGAGCAGGCAAAATAATTGTTCATCCAGTTGTCGTCCTTGCCCTGAAGGAAGCCGGTGGCGGCATATTTTTCGCAGAACGCGCGGTACACGGGAAAGAGATCCTGGTCCTGATAGCTGGCCCGGGAGAACCAGGTGAAGTGGTTGATGCCCTGCACCGTCACCTTGATCTCCTGGCGGGGAACGCCGGGGAGGCCCTCCATGTCCTCCAGCATGGCGGAAAGCAGCTTTTGGGTGCCGAACACCTCATGGCAGCAGCCGAAGACGCGGATCTCCGGGAACACCCGATACAGGGTGGCCACGCACAGGCTCATGGGGTTGGTGTAATTGATTACCCAGGCGCGGGGCAATAATCCCGGATGGCCCGGGCAATGACTTCAAACATGGGGATGGTGCGCAGGGCACGCATGAAGCCGCCGGGCCCCACGGTGTCGCCCACGCTTTGATATACGCCCAGGCTTTCGGGCGCGTGGACGTCGCTTTCCATCTCGTCAAAGGTGGCGGGCAAAATAGAAATGATCACAAAATCCGCCCCGGTGAGCGCCGTTTGCAGGCTGTCCGCCACGGTGTAGCGCCAGAGGGAGACGGCCTTGGGATGATTGCTGATGATCTCGCCGATTTTTTTGTTTTTTTCCGCCGCGTCCCGGTCGATGTCGTAGAGCCGCACCTCGCCCTCCATGGCGGCGTCCAGCGCTATATCCGTCATCAGTCCCCAGGCCCAACCCCGGGAGCCGCCGCCGATGTAGGCGATGCGCACGTCCTTTGCCCGCTGCATAAAAATCGTCCTCCTTGCGTAATTTGATCCATTATAGCACAGCCGTTTTTTACCGTAAAGAGAAAAACCCGCCCGAAACTTGCCATTCTGCCCGCAACGTTGTATAATAAGATGAATGAATCTCTGAATTTACAGAACAGGAGGTGTGTTTTATGAAGCTTATCATCGCCATCATCCAGGACGAGGACGCCAATCGCCTGATTTCCGAGCTGATGAACGCGGGCTACGGCGTGACCAAGCTGGCTACCACCGGCGGCTTTCTGCGCTCGGGCAACACCACGCTGCTGGTCGGCGTGGAGGACGAGCGGCTGGACGGCTGCCTGCACCTGATCGAAAAGGTGTGCAAGAGCCGCAAGCAGATCACCACCTCTTCCCCCATGGCCGCCGGCGGCATCGCGGGCATGTACGCCCATATGCCCGTGGAGGTCACCGTGGGCGGCGCCACCGTGTTTGTGGTGGATGTGGAGCAGTTCCACAAGTATTGAGGAAATTAATAATGAATAATTAATAATGAATAGTTGGATCATGTCAAACCATCAATTATAAATTATTAATTGTAAATTATTAATGCATCTGGACAGTCCATGATTGAGTTAGACGATTTTTTGGCTTCCGGCGAAGCCGTCTCCGCCCTGATCGCCGATGTGCGCGCAGGGCGGTCCGCCCATGCCATCGCCCTGACGGGCATGCCCGGCGTGGGCAAGCGCACGCTGGCCCGCCTGCTGGCTTGCGCCTTTTTGTGCGTGGGGGAGGGCAAAAAGCCCTGCATGCAGTGCAAGGGCTGCAAGCGGGTGATGAGCGGCTCCCATCCGGATCTGCTGACGCCATCGGCCTCGGAAAAGGAGCGCAGCGTCAAGGTGGATCACCTGCGGGAGATCATCCACGCCCTGTCCCTCCACGCCGCCGAGGGCGGCAGCCGGGTGGTGCTGCTGACGGGCGCCGAGCGCATGACGCCCCAGGCCCAGAACGCCCTGCTCAAATCCCTGGAGGAGCCGGACGACAGCACGCGGTTTATCCTGACCGCCTCCGGCGACGCGGGCCTGCTGCCCACGGTGCGCAGCCGCTGCCGGGTGGTGCGGGTGCCGCCCTGGCCCCGGGAGCGGATTGAAAGGGAACTCATCGCCCAGGGCGCGTCCAAGGAAAACGCCCATGAGCTTTCCGTCCTCAGCGGCGGCAGCCTGGGGCTGGCCCTGAGCATGCAGGGGGACAGCGATTTTTTGAAGCTGCGGCAGCTGTGCGAGGGGACCTTTTTTTCCCTGCGCTCTGCCCGGGACGTGCCCGAGGCCAGCGCGAAGCTCCGCGACAAGCGCGACGACGCGGACGAGATCCTCTCCGTGGTGGAGCAGCGGGTGCGGGAATATCTGCTTTTTTCCATGCAGGCCGGGCCCGAGCCCGTGCCCTCCGCCGAGACCCGCAGCCATGAAAGCTGGCTGAACGCCCGGCCCCGGGCGCTGGAAAACGTGCTGTCCGCCGTCATCGACGCCCACCGCTACCGGGCCAGCAACGTGGCCTGGCAGGCCATCGAGGAGCAATTACTCTATATCATATCGGAGGAAATTTTGTTATGGCAACCATCGTAGGCGTGCGCTTTCACAACGCAGGCAAGCTTTATTATTTTGATCCTGGCCAGCTTTGGCCCACGGCGGGCGACGCGGTGATCGTGGAGACCGCCCGCGGCCTGGAATACGGCGAGGTGGTCACCGGCGTGCACGAATGCCCGGACGAGGAGATCACCCCGCCGCTCAAGCCCGTGGTGCGCATCGCCACCGTGGAGGACGCCCAGCGCCAGCAGGAGAACCGCCGCAAAGAAAAGGAAGCCTTTGCCATCTGCCAGAAAAAGATCATCGAGCATAAGCTGGAGATGAAGCTGGTCAGCGTGGAATACACCTTTGACAACAGCAAGATTTTGTTCTATTTCACTGCCAACGGCCGGGTGGACTTCCGCGCCCTGGTCAAAAACCTGGCCTCCGTGTTCAAGACCCGCATCGAGCTTAAGCAGATCGGCGTGCGGGACGAGGCCAAGATGCTGGGCGGCCTGGGTCTGTGCGGCAGGCCCGTGTGCTGCGCCCAGTTCATGGGCGATTTTCAGCCCGTATCCATCAAGATGGCCAAGGAGCAAAACCTCAGCCTGAATCCCACCAAGATCAGCGGCGTGTGCGGCCGGCTGATGTGCTGCCTCAAATATGAGCAGGACCACTACGAGGCCACCCGCAAGCGCCTGCCCCGGGTGGGCCGCGACGTGATGACCCCCGACGGCCTGGGCACGGTGCAGGAGGTCAACATCCTCAGGGAAACCGTGCGCGTGCGGGTGATGAAGGGCGAGGACAGCGAGACAAAGGATTACCCCGCCGACCAGGTGAAGCGCCTGAACGGCCGCCGCAACGAGCCCGAGATCACCGACGAGGAAGAGGAATTCATCGAGACCGCGGTGGAAGCCATCGAGGATGAAAACGTGTCGTTGGACGACGAATAAGAATGAATAATTGAGGATGGTTCGATCTATCAAATTATTATAGTGAACGTCAAAATTGATTTTACTTAAAGGTGCAGAGAGATTTCAATTGGTTGTTAGGCGTAGCCCAAGCAGCAAAGGCTGAATCAACCGTT
>CACWUV010000205.1 GCA_902764185.1 uncultured Eubacteriales bacterium | reverse complement strand
GCCTCCGGGAGCTGCGGGAATGTTGCCCACATGAAAAGTGCGCTGTCCGGGGCCGCGATCTCGGCCACAGGCAGCGCACATAACTCGTCTATGCTCATGGTGGGGTAATGCTTTTCAGCCGCCCCCTGTACCTTTTTGGCCGTATAGCGCCAAGGGGGATCGGCATAGATGATGGAATATCCTCCGATATTGTCACACTCCTTTCCCGCCCCCGGCCACGGCCAGCCGCGCCTGTTCAATGCGTTCCACGGCGGGGCCGTAGAACACGGGGGCATTTTCAAAGCAGATGAAGCGGCGGCCTGTGTTCAGCGCGGCAACGGCAGTTGTGCCGGAGCCGGCGCAGATGTCAGCCACCACCTCGCCCTCGTTGGTATAGGTCTGAATGAGGTGCTCGCACAGCTCCACAGGCTTTTGTGTGGGGTGGATCGTGTGCGACACCGTAGGCACAAAAAGGACGTTGCTGGGATAGCGTCGCCCATCGCTGGACTCGGTGCCGACCCGTTCAAACTTGCCATAGTTGGGACTGCTCCCGCTTCGGGCATGGGTTTTGCGGTACGGCTCCCCATAGGTGAACTGCGGATTATATACCGGGGGCTTTTGGTAGAACACCAAAATGTTCTCGGACTTTTTCAGCGGGGCGCGGTTGGCATTGAGAAAGCCTGTTCCGCGCTCTTTGTACCATATCCACTCATAGCGGAGCATGGCAAGGTTGGATGCCCCCAGCACCTTATCATAGGGGCATTGGGAAAACAGCAGCACCGCGCCGTCCGGCTTGACCGCCCAGCGCACCGCCTCCCAAAACTCGATCAGCGGCAGCGGCACATCCCAATAGTTCCGGGTCGTGCCGTATGGGGGATCGGTCAAAAGCATATCCACCGAATGACGGGGCAAGGAGCGCAAGCCCTCGATCCCGTCCATAAGGAACAGGCCGCTGGGCTCCAACACCCGGCCATCCGGGGCCTTTGGGACTCGTCGGCACAAACTCCGCTCTGCTACTTCGGGACAATTTGTCCCGAAATCCGCCCGCTCCGTTGCGCCTCCTCTCCCCACAAAGTCTGCCGACTTTGCGGGGTACCCCTTGTTTTCCAAAGTGGTTTTGTTCATGGCGTTGTCCTTTCTTAATGCGCGCCGAATATGCTCTTTGCCACCGAGCCAGTTTTGAACAGGGTGAAGCACAGCAGCACCGTATAGCCGATGCAGCTCCAGATCGCCCCGATGGGATCGCCGCTTGTGGCAATACCCTGTACCAGCACCGCATAGATGGCCACGCACACAAGGATCAGCAGACCTTGGAAACCGACAGCAAACAGGGACTTGATATAGTTCTGGCCCATACTGCCAATTTCACGGTTGGAGAGCGTAGCCACGGGTATGGGGGCCAAGCTGGTGAGCAGATATATTTCAATCATGCGCCCATAGACGATGACGAAAATAATAATGTTCAGCGCAAGCATGGTAATGTGAATGAGGAACGACTGGAGCCACAGACCCAGCAGGGGGCCGACTTCCATCGCCTCCAAGGTAGCCTCCAGATTATCCAGCATGGACGCGCTGATGTCGGTGGAGCCGCGCACCAGCCCTGCGGCGTTGGCAATCACGCTCTGGGACATATCAAATACCGCCATGACGATATTGAATGTATTGGAGAGAATGAGAATAGCCGCCGCCGTTTTGAAAATCCACTTGAAGAAAATCCAGTAGTCCAGATCGTGTAGGTTGTTCTTTTCGATAATGAGCTGGATCAGCTCATAGGTGGCAACAAAGGTTAAAATCAGACCGGCAATCGGCAGTATCACCGTTTCAGAAAGCTGCCGTATGAGGGAAAAGACCCCGGCGTTCCAAGCCGCCGGGGTCGTCCCTACTTGCACCGCAATCTCTCCGACACGGGTATTGACCGTATCAAAAAGGCCCGTGAGGTTGCCCATGATACCCTCAATCAGCAGCCCTTTTATCCAGTCTGTAAGCCAGTCGGTGAGAAATCCCATAAGCTAAACCCTTAAAACAGGGAGGACAGCAGGGGGATCAGAGTGGTGCCGAGCACGATGATGCCGCCGCCAGCCATGAGCTGCTTCATACCCTGGCTCTTCGCGCCGGGGTTATCGGAGCCGTAGCCCTCCAGCAGGTTGACAACGCCCCACACGCCAAGGCCTGCGCCAATGGCCGTTACGAGGGTCTGTAAAATAGTTACACTGCTGTTGAAGAATGCCATAAGAACTTGTGCGGAACCGGATTTTTGTTTTGTTCATTTTGTGTTTGCGTTTGATCTTTTGATTAATGCAGAAAGCAAATCCTGTTTGCCAGGACCCATCACCGGCTCCTTCTCCTTTCCAAAATTTCTGCTGTTTACGCTTGCTGCCGCATCATAGACTATAGATAGCTGTCAGAGCAGCCGCTTATGGGAGCTGCCCTGATCTCTGGAATGAACCACTTTTTCATGCCCCTCTCCTTTCTTCCGGGCAGCAAAAAAGACACATCCGAAAACGTGTCTTCTCATGCCGCCTTATTCTGTTTTCTCTTCGCCAGAGTCGTAGACATCGAAGTGATCTGTCTGTTTCATCCTGAGATGACAACCCAGGTACTTCTCTACATCAAAGGCGTTCCTGCTGTCGAAATCCGATAGTTCCCGATACCGTTTGTGCTTTGTAATGTCATATTTATCGCTTAAAAACGGTCTCACACCGCGCAGCTGCAGGATACATTTGTTACCATCCATGACGGCCAGCTCATCTCGGCTCATCAATTCTTTGCCGGTCTTCTGATAATTCAGACCGTAAGAGCGGCTCTGCCCTCTGGTATCGGAAGTGTTGTAAAGATCTATTGTTTCCTTGCCCAGTGTCTCGGAAATCTCTTTCAGTGTGCTGCCTTCCTTGCCTCCGAGGAACAACATGGTGTCACAGTTGCCCAGAATGGTCTCCGACGCATCTTTATAAATGGTCTTCAGCTGGGACTGCGACTGTAAAATGATTGAAGCCGATATTTCACGGCTACGAATCGTAGCAATCAGCTTGTCGAACTTCGGTATCTGGCCGATATTCGCAAACTCATC
>CACWUV010000204.1 GCA_902764185.1 uncultured Eubacteriales bacterium | reverse complement strand
TCGTGCAACATCCGCCATTGGCGGGGTCCGGGGTGCAACTTGCACCCCGGTGGGGTATGGGGCAAAGCCCCATCGTTCTCCCCGTCAAATTTCTGTTTGCCTCCTTCCGCAAATATACAGAAAAAAGCCCGTGCATTGCCTTGACATTTTCCTCTCCTTTCCGTATCCTTTAGGGAGCAGAAAGGATGATGTGCATGAGCCATGTGACCATTCCGACCGGATACCGGTCTTCTCTTTCCTTATATGAGACCCAGGAAGCCATTGATCTGATCAAGAGCACCTTTGAGGGCTATCTTTGCAACGCCCTGAATTTAAAGCGCGTATCCGCCCCGCTGTTTGTGGAGGGGGCCAGCGGACTGAACGACGACCTGAACGGCATCGAGAGGCCCGTGGATTTCACCGTGAAGGAGACGGGCACCAAGGCTCAGGTGGTGCATTCCCTGGCCAAGTGGAAGCGCCTGGCGCTGGCGGAATACGGCTTTCCTCTGGGCGAGGGCCTGTACACCGACATGAACGCCATCCGCCGGGATGAGGAGCTGGACAACCTGCACAGCATCTACGTGGACCAGTGGGATTGGGAAAAGGTGATCTATCAGAAGGACCGCACCCTGGAGACCCTCAAGGACGCCATGCGCCGCATCGTCACGGCGGTGTGCGGCACCCTGGATTTTCTCAAATGGAAATATCCCCAGCTGCCGGTGGCGCTGTGCCGGGATATCAGCTTTGTCACCACCCAGGAATTGGAGGACATGTATCCCGCCCTGACCCCCAAACAGCGGGAAAACGCCTATCTGAAGGAGCACCGCACCGCGGGCATCCTGCAAATCGGCAAAACCCTCAAAAGCGGCCAGAAGCACGACGGCCGCGCCCCGGACTATGACGATTGGGAGCTGAACGGCGACATCATGTTCTACAACGACCTGCTGGGCTGCGCCTTTGAGCTCAGCTCCATGGGCGTGCGCGTGTCGCCGGAATCCCTGACCGCCCAGCTCAAGGCCGCGGGCTGCGAGGAGCGCGCCCGGCTGCCCTTCCATAAAATGCTGCTGGAAGGCCGCCTGCCCTACACCATGGGCGGCGGTATCGGCCAAAGCCGCATGTGCATGCTGCTGCTGGGCAAGGCCCACATCGGCGAGGTGCAGTCCTCCTTCTGGGACGAGGCCACCAAGAACGCCTGCAAAAAGGCGGGGATCACGCTGCTGTAATGAATTTGTGAGTTTTCTATACACTATATGGAGCCAGATAAACAGAAATTGGCAAGGGGGAACGTTGGGCGCGCGGAGCGCCCAACGTTCCCCCTTGCCAATTTCTGTTTGCTATGCTTTGCGCTTTCATTTCCTCGCCGGGTCCAGGGTTTCCGCGTCGCTGCGGGCGTCCCAGTACACGGTGTTGGGCAGAAGCTCCATGCCCTTCACGGCGAACATCTCCTCGAGGGTCACGCACAGGAAGCCCTTGTCGGCCAGGAGTCCGGGCAGGGTGAGGGCCATTTTGTCGGTGCCGGTATAGATGTCGTGGAGCAGGATGATGTCGCCGTCCTTGGCGTTGTTGGCCAGGCGGCGGGCTTCCGCGCCGGGATTGGTCACCTTGTTGTTTTGGCTCTTGGAGATCACCGACCAGTGGAACAGGGGAATGCCCACGTTTTCGTCGATGAACACCTGCTCGTGGCCGCCGGGAGCGCGCATGAGGCGCACGGGGGTGCCGATCCATTTGTAGAGCTCATTGTTCAGCTTATCCCGGTATGCGATCACCTTGCCCCGGTTTTTGTTGCCGTAGACGTGATAATAGTTGTGGCTGGCCACGGTGAAGCCGGTGTCGTGCACCAGGGTTACCTCGTTGGGGCAATAATGGATGCGGTCGCCCACGATGAAAAAGGTGGCCGTGGCGCCGCCGGCTCGCAGATTACGCACCACGCGCATGGTGCGGCCCACCACCGGGCCGTCGTCATAGGTCAGGGCCAGCAGACGACGATGGCTGTTGTCCGTCTGGCGCAGGGCTTCGGCGGTCATGTGGTCCCGGAGGTCGGTATAGGGCACGCGCACATGCATCAGCGTGGTTTTGCCTTGGTACAGGCTGTCCGCCCGGTAATGGAGCTGCAAAAAGGCCACATTCAGGGTGAAGGGCGCGCTGCCCAGGCTGTCCAGGATGGCCTGCAAGGCTGGCGCGTCGGCGGTTTCGGCGGGAAAATAGGCGTTCAGCTGCTCCTCCACGGCCCGGCGAACCAGCTCCATGCCCGCGTCGTCCGCGATCACGTCCCCCAGGGTCAGCCGCTGGCCCGTGGCGATGTCGTAGGCCCGGGCGTCATAATCGATGTAGGTCTGCCTGCGGTTGTTGCGGATGATGGCGGTGGACAGGAAGCTCATCCAGCTACCGCCCGTGCGATAGATGGAGGGCTGCACGTCCAGATAGGCGCCTTCGTTGCTGTTGGCAGCCTTTTTGGGCAGCTCCGGCGTGGCGCGCTCGGTCATGACCGTCAGCAGCGCGCGCATCTCCGCGTTTACAGCCGTGCTGGCGGTCTGGGGATAATAGGTGTTGATGTACACGCTGTTTTTCAGCTTTTGGGTCTCGGCGGTTTCCGTCACCCGCAAAGCCTCCGGCAGGCTGGTTTCCAGCTCTGTCAGGCCCGACAGCGGCAGACAACATAAAATCAATAACAGACAAAATAGCTTTCGCATAGGCACCTCGCACAGTTGTGGGATGCTTTATTATACGATATTTTGCGGATTTTTGAAAGGGGAGGGCGGGAAGTTTAACAATTCGGGAGAAGGGAAAAGAATGCGCCTTTCTTTGTGCTGATTTCAGGAAAGAGCTATACAAACAGAAATTTGGCAGGGGGACGTTGGGCGCTCCGCGCGCCCAAACCCGCGCCAGGGCCCGCTTGGGCCCTGGACCCATCCTGGCGAACCGGCTTGAAAACAACTACAAGCAGTCTGCGCCTGTAACTTGAAAGTCGCAAAGAGAGCTTCCGGGCAGAAGAAAACCGGCAGCAGTCCGGAAAAATGAGTTTACTCATTTTCTCCGGCCTGATGTCGGTTTTCGCTGTGCGCTTTGCGCACAGCATGGCCAGCTTCG
>CACWUV010000203.1 GCA_902764185.1 uncultured Eubacteriales bacterium | reverse complement strand
TAGCTCAGGCCATAATCATCCACCAGATAGCGGAAGGGGAAGCGGTCGCCAAACAGCACGGTGTTCACGTTGGCCATATCCACGGCCTTCTGATATTCGCCATCCAGCGCGGCCAGCTTTTCGATGTAAGCGGCGGCGTTGGCCGTATAGGCTTCGGCATTGGCCGCGTCGATGTCGCTCATGGCGTCGGCAATGACCTTCACCAGCTTTTCGGCGTTGCGCAGGCTCAGCCACACGTGCTCGTCGGCCTCTTCCTCATGCTCATGCGCATGCGCATGCTCGTGATCATGCTTGTGTTCCCCATGCCCGGCCAGCTCGGTCATGACCTGAGCGGCGCTCCAATCAGCGGGCACGAAGAAGGAATTGGAAGCGGATTCCATCAGCGCGTCGAAGCCATCGCTGCCCATGTGGAAATGGAAGTGCTCCGCTTCGGCGGGCTGATAGCCGTGGTCGTTGAACTGCACGTATTTGGGCGCGTCAGCGCTGTCGGTGGTGTAGTTGTAGCGCACGGCCTTGATATCACCGTCCTCGGCCAGCACGGGGGTATAGCCCGCGTAGGTATAGGCGGCGGAACAAATTGCGCCGTCGGCGGCAGTGAAGGTGATGGTGTCGCCCTTGATCTGCACGCTGACCGCGTCAGAAGCCCACTTTTCCGCCTGTTCCGCGCGAACCTCCTCCACGCTTTCGCCATGCTCCTCCGCTTTCTGCTGGAAATAGGCATCCAGCTCGCCGCTTTCGGCCATGGGCGCAAGAGACTTCCAATCGCCCGCAAAGTCGGTCAAGGGGCGATCCGCAATATCCTCTTCCTTGATCTCGCCGCCGTGGCCATGGCTGTCATGGCCGACGAAGGCTGCCAGGATTCCCTCGGCATCCAGGGAGGCATCAAAGAAGGTGGGCCACTTGTTTTCGGGATCCTCAATATCATCAAAACCAGTGTTGCTGGCGCGGAAATGATAATGCTCGGCCAGGCAGGGCTCGATGATGTGATCGTTGAACTCGATGTAGATGGGCGCGCCGCTGTCCTTGTCCAGGGCCTCGAAGCGGTACATGGCCGCCTTGGTACCGGTGGACCAATGCTGGATGTAGTAGCCCAGGTATAGATACTTGCTCTTGCAGGTATTGCCGTTTACGTCCGTGAATTCGATGGTGCTGTCGTCGCCGTTGATGATCATGCCAGCGATGTCAGACGCATAACCGGCAATATAGTAATCCTTGTATTCCTGGGCGGTCATCTTGCCGGATTCCGCCTTGTGTGCAAACCCCTCATCCAGAGAGCCGTCCACGGCATAGGGATAAGCGCTCTGCCACTCGCCGGCCCAGCTTGCCAAAGGACGGTTCTTCACCTGATCATCCTCAAAGGTGCTGACTTCCAGATCGTGAGCATCCACCTCGGCCATTTCATGGGGATCCACATAGTGCTCCATGAATTCAGCCAGCATCTCATCGGCGGTTTCGATTCTGGCAGAATAGTAGGTGGGCCAGCTGTCAGCAATATCCAGCATCGCGGTGGCGTCTTCGCCGCAGTAGATGTGGAAATGCTCGGCAGGGGTGTCATAGTTCAGATGATCGTCAAACTGCACATAGGTGGGAGCGGCCTCATCGCCGGCCACCTTTTTGAACTGGTAACGGATGCTGGTCTCGCCCCAGCAATCGGAATACCAGCCGTCATAGGCATAGGTGCCCTTGCAGCTTTCGCCGTTCTCATCCAGGAATTCGATGTCGTCGCCCAGAATGGTGATATAGCGCACGGTGGTCTCGTTGCCCTTCAGGAAGAAATTCCAGGCTTCCTCAATACCCATGCCCTCGGCTTCCGCCATGAAGGGAGCAGCGGATTTAAAAATAGGATCGGACATATAGGGATACACTGACTGCCAACGGCCCTGGTAGTTAGCGATGGAACGATCCTCGGTCACTTCTTTCTTTTCATGGCTGTGCCCGTGCGCATGCTCCATGCCTTCCACAATCTCTTCCATCTTGATGTCCTCGCCCATGGCATCCACCAGGCTGATGGTGCGGATATCGGCATTGGGCGCGGCTTCCAGCACGTTTTTCACCCATTCGTCGCTCTCGCCGCCCACATAGATGAACAGGTCGGCGGCGGATACCTTCAAAATATCCTGGGCGGTGGGCTGATAGGAATGCAGATCCACGCCGTTATCCAGCAGCATGGTCAGATCGATATCAGCCAGCCGATCCCCGGCCACCTGGCGCACCCAGTCATAAATCGGAAAGATGGTGGTGACGATGCTGATCTTGTCATCCGCCAGCGCGGCGGGAGCCATCATGCAGGACAGGAGCATCACAAGCGCGGCAAGGCCAGAAAGAAACTTTTTCATATGTTTTTCCTCCGAATCTCAAGCAATTGATCTGATATTGGGACACAAAAATACAAGGCATATTTTCTTTCTGCTGGCAGGCCGCGGCTCAGGGCAGTCCGCGCGCGATGCCAGCATCCGGAAAAAGGGATGCCTTGCATGGTTGGCCTTCAGTTCAATCGTTGAGCCGGACCTTCCAGCTTACCAGGGTACACGGAGCGTGCAGGTTCAGTCCGTCCATCGTATGGAGGGCACGATGGAGAGACAGGACAGCATACACCAGGAGAACGATGGCGATCGCCAAAGCAAAGCCATGCAGCATGGCTTTGACTTCCTCGATGCGCTCGCAGACCTCGCAGTGCTCGCCGACGCAGTTATGACCTGCCTCGTGTGCGATGTAAGCGGAAGAAGTGAACAAGACAAGGATCATGCCGATGCATGTGATCAGTGCGGCGGCACGTTTCGCATTGCTCATTGTCCATTCCTCCTTTCCCACCGGTTTGCACCGGCCTCCATTTTATGATCAAGCCCCAAGGCGTTGATCCTGGTTCGGCAGCTCTCAAATCAAATCTGATTTTGAAAACCGATTTCATTTTATCACACTTTTCCCGTTTGTCAATATGAAAATGAAAATAAATTTTATTTTTATAGGGAATGCGATAAACAGAAATTTGTTAGTGTTATAGTTATAATAAATAGATCCTTCGACTTCGCTGCGCTCCGCTCAGGATGACAATGTAAGGTGTATTTCCTTTTGTTTAGTGACTTGATTTGCTGCAAAAAAGCCAAC
>CACWUV010000202.1 GCA_902764185.1 uncultured Eubacteriales bacterium | reverse complement strand
GTGGAGCTATTGGGTGGGAAACAAGGGCTCCCGGCGCGTGATCATCGAGCCCGATCTCCTCTCCCAGGGGCTGGACAACCGCTCCAGGGGCTGCATGGTGCACATTCACCGCGTGTTTATCGACGCGGACGGGCGCTTGCTCCGCTGCATGCCCCTCTCTGGCATCATGGCGGCCTACGGCTTCAAGAGCCCCAATTTGTATCAGGGGGACGATCTTCAGCAGATCCTGACAGAATCGGATTTCATGGACCAGATGGCCTGCTCCTGCGGGGAGATGAAGGCCCGTCTGCCAGAGTGCCAGGCCTGCGCTTACAGCGAGCGATGCAGCATGGGCTGCCGGGCGGAGGCCATGGCCCAGGGCAACGGCCCCATGGGGATCGACAACAGGGTATGCGAGTTCTTCAAGAACGGCTACTATGAGAAAATGAAGGCCGTGGCGGAAAAGCACGGGCTGAAATACACGGTTTGATCGAGGATGGATGAGGATGCGCAAGAAGAAAATACCTTCGCCCATCACCAAGGACGCGGCCAAGGTGCCCGTGGTGATGCAGCTGGAAGCCCTGGAGTGCGGCGCGGCGTCGCTGACCATGGTGATGGCCTATTACGGAAAGTGGGTGCCGCTGGAGCAGGTGCGCAGCGATTGCGGCGTCTCCCGCGACGGCAGCAAGGCCAGCAATATCTACAGGGCCGCGAAGTCCTACGGCTTTGCCGCCAAGGCCTTCCGTCTGTCGCCGGAGAGCCTGCGCACAAAGGGCAAGTTCCCCTGCATCATTCACTGGAGCTTCAATCACTTTGTGGTGCTGGACGGCTTCAGGGGGAAGTATGCCTATATCAACGATCCCGCCCGCGGCTTCGTGAAGGTGGGGCCGGAGGAATTTGACCAGGAGTTCACCGGCATCGTGATCGAGCTGGCGCCGGGGGAGGACTTCCAGCCCAGCGGCAAGCCCAAAAGCACCCTCTCCTTCGCCCGCAAGCGCCTCGTCGGGGCAGGCGGAGCAGTGGCCTTCGTCATGCTCACCACGGCCATCGGCTATCTGTTCGGCATCATCAATTCCGTCACCTCCCGCATCTTCATGGATCGGCTGCTGATGGGTCAAAACCGGGAATGGCTGGTCCCGTTCATCTCGGTGATGATATTGCTTGCGGTCATACAGATCGCGGTGGCCTGGGCCCAGGCGGTCTACAGACTCAAGATCAACGGCAAGATGGCCGCCATCGGCAGCACGTCCTATATGTGGAAGGTGCTGCGCATGCCCATGGAGTTTTTCTCCCAGCGGCTGGCGGGCGACATTCAGGGCAGGCTGGTCCTGAACGCCTCCGTGGCCGGGACGCTGGTGAACATCTTCGCGCCGGTGCTGCTCAATACGGTGATGATGGTGTTCTATCTGGCGCTGATGCTTCGCCAGAGCCTCCTGCTCACCCTGATCGGGGTCACCGCCCTGGTGATCAACATGGTGATGGCCCGCGTGATCTCCAATAAGCGCGTCAACATCACCCGCGTGCTGTTGCACGACACCGGCAAGCTGGAGGCCACCGCCGCCAGCGGCATCGCCATGATCGAAACCATCAAGTCCAGCGGCGCGGAGAACGGCTTCTTCCAGAAGTGGGCCGGGTACCAGGCCTCCGTCAATACCCAGAACATCAAGGCGCAGCGCACCGAGGCGCTGCTGGGCAAGATCCCGCTGTTCTTCACCAACCTGGCCAATTACGCCGTGCTGGTGCTGGGCGTCTTTTTGACGATGCAGGGCAAGTACACCCTGGGCGGCGTGATGATGTTCCAGGGCTTCCTTTCCTCCTTCATGGCCCCCGCCATGACGCTGGTTTCCGCCGGACAGGCCATCCAGGAGATGCGCGCCCAGATGGAGCGCGTGGAGGACGTGATGGAATATCCGGAGGATGAAGCTCTCGCCAACCAGGATGGCGATGAGACGGTGCTGAGGAAGCTGCAGGCCAATCTGGAGCTTAAAAACATCACCTTCGGCTATTCCAAGCTGGAAAAGCCGTTGATCGAGGATTTCTCCCTGAAGCTCGAAGGCGGCCAGCGTGTGGCGCTGGTGGGCGCTTCCGGCAGTGGAAAATCCACCGTATCCAAGCTGATCTCCGGGCTGTACCAGCCCTGGAGCGGAGAGATCCTGTTTGACGGCAAGCCCCGCAGCGCCTATCCGCGGGACGTGATGGTGGGCTCGGTGGCGGTGGTGGACCAGGACATCACCCTGTTTGAGGACACCATCGCCAACAACATCAAGATGTGGGACAACTCCATCCAGGATTTTGAGATGATCATGGCGGCTCAGGACGCGCAGCTGCACGACGACATCACCCGGCTTTCCGGCGGCTATCAGCACATGCTGACCAGCGGCGGCAAGAACCTCTCCGGCGGCCAGCGCCAGCGGATGGAGATCGCCCGGGTGCTTTCCCAGGACCCCACAATCATCATACTGGACGAGGCCACCAGCGCCCTGGACGCCAGGACGGAAAACGACGTGATGAAGGCGATCCGGCGTCGGGGCATCACCTGCGTGGTGATCGCCCACCGGCTCTCCACCGTGCGGGACTGCGACGAGATCATCGTGCTGGACCACGGCAAGGTGGCCGAGCGCGGCACCCACGACGAATTGATGGCGCTGGGCGGCGCGTATGCCGACCTGGTGGCGAACGAGTAAGGGTGGTGGATGAAGATGAGCCTTGAATGGTTTGATGACCAGATCAAAGAGCGTCAGGCGGCCGATCAACAGCTTCTGGAGGAATCCTTTTCCAAGATCGCCGAGGTGGTGCTTGGACAGCGCACCGCGGGCCGGATCAGCGACGATCGGATCATCACCAAGGACGCGATTGACGATGTCCTGAAATACTATCATTGCAAGCCCGTGGAGATCCCGGAGAGCATCGTGGGCGCGGAGGAGCAGCTGGATTCCGCCGATGTGTTCAAGGAAAAACAGAAATAAAAACAGGGCGTGCGTTCCTCTTGACAGGGGAGATATTATCAAGTATAATGCACGCGAAAACGCTGAGAAGAACAGAAGTAACGGCGCAGCGCCTGCGCAGAGAGCCCCTGGACGGTGAAAAGGGGAGAGGGCGCGCCGTGAAATACGGTTTGGAGCGGCATACCGAAC
>CACWUV010000201.1 GCA_902764185.1 uncultured Eubacteriales bacterium | reverse complement strand
ATTGCCCCACCGGTATTTCGACGAAAACAACCTGCACGGGGCGCTGATCGAAACCATCCAGGATTTTGATCTGTGCGTCGCGGCTCTGGACGCCTTTTTGCCCCACGTGGACAACTGGGCCACCTGCGACCTGATGTCCCCCAAGGCGTTGGGCAAGCACAAGGAACGGCTGCTGCCCCATATCCGCCGGTGGATGGACAGCCCCCACGCGTACACCTGCCGCTTCGGTCTGGAAGCCCTGATGCGCTGGTATCTGGACGCGGATTTCCAGCCGGAATACCTGCAGTGGGCCGCCGACGTGCCGGACCAGGAATATTATCTGCACATGATGGTGGCCTGGTATTTCGCCACGGCGCTGGCCAAGCAATTTGACGCCGCTCTGCCTTATCTGACCGGGCGCAAATTATCCGCAAAGACCCACAACAAAGCCATTCAAAAGGCTTTGGAGAGCTACCGCGTTTCCCCGGAACAAAAGGAATTCCTGCGAAAGCTCAAAATCAAGGAGGCAAAAGAATGAGCGTTATCACCATCGTCGGCTCCGGCATGATGGGCAGCGCCATCGGCATCCCCGCCGCCTGCAACGGTCACGAGGTGCGCATGGTGGGCACGCCCCTGGACCGGGAAATCATCGATCACGCCCGCAAAACCGGCTATCACATCACCCTGAAACGCCAGCTGCCGGACACCTACAAGTATTATCAGTTTGAGGAGATGGACCAAGCGCTGAAGGGGGCCGACCTGCTGGTGGGCGGCGTCAGCTCCTTTGGCATCGACTGGTTCTGTGAAAACGTGCTCAAGGTCATCGATCCCGCCCTGCCCATCCTGACAGTGACCAAGGGGATGATGGACGATGAAAACGGCGACCTGCACGTGTATCCCGAGATCTTTGAAAAACAGAGCGGCAGCCGGGGCCTGAAGCTCAACGCCGTGGGCGGTCCCTGCACCAGCTATGAGCTGGCGGACCGGGACAACAGCGAAGTGACCTTCTGCGGCAAGGATATGGCGCTGCTGCGCTGGATTCGCAGCCTGTTTGAGTGCGATTTCTACCACGTGAGCCTGTCCACCGACGTGATCGGCGTGGAGGCTGCCGTGGCCATGAAGAACGCCTACGCCCTGGGCGTCACCCTGGCGGTAGGCCTGGCGGAAAAGCGGGACGGCAGGATCGGCGCGCTGCACTTTAACTCCCAGGCCGCGCTGTTTGGCCAGAGCGCCAAGGAGATGGAAAAGCTGCTGGCCTATATGGGGGCGCGCAAAGACAGCCTGATGCTGGGCATCGGCGACCTGTACGTGACCGTATATGGCGGGCGCACCCGCATGATCGGCACCCTGCTGGGCCGGGGCATGAATATCGACGAGGCTTTGGCCGAGCTGAAAGGCGTTACCCTGGAATCGGTGGTCATCGCCACCCGCTCCGCCCGGGCCATCCGCAAAAAGGTGGAGCAGGGCGTGCTGGACGCCCGGGACTTCCCGCTGCTGGACCACATGTATCAGGTGATCGTGGAAAAACAGCCGGTGGACGTGCCGTGGGCGAAATTTGAGATCGAAGGCTGATAAAAAAAGATCCTTCGACTGCGCTTACGCTCCGCTCAGGATAACATTGGAAGGAGATTTGCTCCTTGTTTATTGACTTAAATTGCAGCAAAAATCGCCAATAAACAAGAGAAAATCACCCCTCGATGTCATCCTGAGCGAAGCGCAGCGCAGTCGAAGGATCTATATTTTGTCAGCTATTCAATCGATATGCTCAAACAGATCCCCGATGCCCGTGTCCTCCCCCACCTGGCTGAAATACAGGCCGTAGGAGCTGCCGTCCGCCACACCCTGGCCGTATGCGATGCCGCGGCCCTTTAAGGATTTTTCCTGATAATCCTGGAGGGAATAGGCGGCCCGGGCGATCTCATCCGCGGTTTTGCCGCCGTAGAAATCCAGGGGAACATTGTAGTCCAGCACGGTCTGATCGTCGCCGGTCTGGTGCAGATAGATCTTTTTGACCTTCCAATTGCCCCAGTTGGCGTAGCCGTAGCCCACGTCGTACAGGCTGTCCATGGCGGTGGTGAGGGAGCGAATGGAGGCGTCGGCGCAGACCTTGTGGCCGCCGTCGATGCCCTCGCCGTTTTTGGCGTGGGTCACCAGCACGTCGGGCTTATACATGCGCACGATACGGCTGACGTGGCGCACAAACTGTACCTCGCTCCAGGTGTCATACTGGGCCTGCATGCCCACCGTCATGTTGGGCCGGAAGTAGGCCATATAGGGATAATTGGTCATGCCGCAATACCACAGGCCGTCCAGCATCTGGCTTTTGTAGGCGGCGATGGTGTTGACGATCTCGCACACCATGATCTCCTTGCCCTGGGCGATATAGGTGGGCAGCAGGCCGCCGAAAAACAGGTATTCGTCGCCGGGGTCGGTGACGAGGAGCACCAGGTCGGCCTTGCCTTCAAAATTATGCCACTGCTGCACCCAGGCGGGCACATTCCCCTCCCCCAGCACGCGGAGCTCGCTGACCGCCATTTCGTGGCCGTCGGTGCTCTTGTTGACCAGGCGGAGAGCGTCATAGCCCGCCGTCAAGGGGATATACTGATTATAAAACTCGTCCGCCGTGGTATATGCCGTCTGCCAGCCGCCCGCGGCGTCCTGGGCCTGGATCTCCCATTTGGTGATGTATTTGCCCCAGCTGAGATAGAGGCCATGGATCTGCCGGCCCGCCGGCGCGGTGATCTCCACATAGCCGTTTTTGGCGCAGGCCCAATAGGTATAATAATCCCCGTCTGTCATCAGCGGCAGATCCTTTTTGTGGCCCGACACGGCCAAAGCGCAATCCGCCGTGATGTCCTGCGCCTCCTCGGCCAGAGCGGGCACGCACAAAAGCAGCAGGATCGCCAGCGCCAGCAGCAGCTTTTTCATGGAAAATCTTTCCTTTCTTACGAAAAACCGGCCCATTCCCTATGGAACAGGCCGGTTATGCTTGATGGGGATTACTCCTCGTCCTCAGCGTCCATGGCATCCATGAACTTGTCGAACACGGCCTGGGAAACGTCGTCGTCCTCAACGCTGACGTAAATATCCTCGCCGTTTTCGTCCTGCTGGATCTCCAGGATGACCACCTCGCCGTCGTCGCCCTCGGGCTCGTTGCCCTCCTCATCCAGCACCATGAGCA
>CACWUV010000200.1 GCA_902764185.1 uncultured Eubacteriales bacterium | reverse complement strand
TCCAGGAGGCTGATCGCATTTGATTAAGATACTTTTTGTGTGCCGCGGCAAGCCTCTAACAAAAGCCGATTTTCCTTGTAAAATCAAGCACTTTTGACCATCCCTCACGCAGTTTACACCCCGTTTGCACCTTGCATTTTCCCCGGTTTTCGGGAGAAAGAGATCGTTTTTATGGTGAAAATCCTGTTTATTTGCTGGGGCATGTAACAAACACAACCAGAAAAAGCTGATAAACAGGGCGTTTGCCGCCCTTGAGCAATTTGTTTTACACCTCATTTACACCTTACAACCAAGCCCGCCATGACACCAATAGAAATACAAAACGCCTGTACCGCACGGATCACCGCTGCAAGTACAGGCGTTTTTATGGCTATACGGATCAAACGATTTCAACTGCGAGATCGCAGACAGGTCCCGGCTTTCCGGACAGCTTTAAAGGCTTACACTTTGTAGATATAGTCTGCTTTCCTCGGAGCAGGGTCGGCTGCGGGCTTGGCGGCATAGCCGAGAATCAGATGACCGATACCCTCATAGTCGCCCTCAATCCCAAGCTCCTTCAGGATGGCTTTGCCCTCTTCGCTCTCAAACTCTTCCTTTGCCCGATGCACCCAGCAGCTGGCAACGCCAAGGTCGGCCGCGGCATTCATCATGTTGCCCATGACCAGGCTTCCGTCGTACACGTAGGTGGGGACGGCCTTGTTGCCCAGAACCACCAGCACCTCCGGCGCGCCATAGAAGGGATCCATGTCCGCACCGAGAACGGCGGCATTCATCCTGGACAGCTTGTCCCGCAGCTCTTTGCTTGTGATGGCGAGGATGATCGGAGACTGTTTTCCCATACCGGTCGCGGCATAGGTGCCGGCTTCCAGGATCGCATTCAGCTTTTCTTCCTCGATCAGCTCCGGCTTGTAAGCGCGGCAGCTCCGACGGGTTTTCAATGTGGTCAATGTTTCAGCCATTTTGTATCCCTCCTAAAAAATCATTCACGATTCAGAATAGACCCTTCACCGCCGCGGACGGGGATCTCATCCAAGCGGTCGGCAAGGTATGCGCGCATCTCCCGCACAGCCTCCAGCATGTCCTGCTTGTGCTTGGGCAGCCAACCCTGCATGGGCATCACATTGGACGGGTGCGAGGCGAAGCAGTAGCATTCCTCCAACTCCAGACGGCTGAGAAGCAGCTCCTGCTCGTCCAGAAGCTGCCGGAAGGTACATTCGTGGAAAGCGCCGCTCTGCATTTCCCCGTACAGCTTACAGCCCGGCTCGGCGTGCAGGGTGCCGGTGAAGATCTGCCTGGGCTGAACGGCATTGATCATGGCCGCTGTGGCTTCCGCGTTTTCACGCCACAGCTCCGCGCCTCCACAGCCCAGGATGATGTTCAGCGTGAAATCGATTCCCGCCTTTTTCAGCCTCAGCAGCTGCTCGATGCTCTCCTGCGCGGTGTGGCCCTTGTTCATCATGGTCAGCGCTTCATCCAAGCCACTTTCCACGCCGATGTCCAGCCCGTTGATCCCGGCGTCGCGCAGGCGCCGCAGCTCGGCATCCGTTTTCCGGCGAATGTTCTGGATCGAGGCGTACATGGCAATAGTCCCGACCTTGGGCAGTTTCTGATGGATCAGCTCCGCGATCTTCAGCAGGCGCTCTGCGGGCATGGTAAACGGGTCGCCGTGCTCGAGAAACACCCGCTTGACGTCCGGGCGAAAGAGCGCCGCCTCGTCAAGATCGGCCTCCACCTGCTCCAGCGGGCACATGGTGAAGGGAACATCGTGGTACATGTAGCAGAACGTGCATTTGTTGTGGCTGCAGCCGGTGGTCACCTGCAGCAGCAGGGAGTTTGCCTCAAAGGGCGGACGGTAAACGATTCCGGTGGTATTCATGGTTCTTCTTTCTTTGCAAGGTATTCGATGTACTCGTTGCCCCAGGTTTCAAGAGCGGAGATCACAGGGCCAAATTTTTTGCCCATCTCCGTGAGCTGATATTCCACCCGGGGCGGGATGGCTTCGTATTGTGTGCGCTGCACCAGGCCGCTTTCCTCCAGCGTTTTCAGCTGCACGGACAGCGTGGCGTGGGTCATCTTCGGCATTTTCCGCAGAAGCTCGTTAAAGCGGATCGGGCCGTCTGCGAGATACAGCAGGATCAGCACCGCCCACTTGCCGGAGATCAGACTCTGCGCCGTGGCATAGGGGCAAACCCCGAAGCGGTCCTCAAGGGAGGTCTGCTTTTCCATCAGACGTCAAACTCCTCTTTCAGATCCAGCATGCCGCGGATCTCGGCATGGCCGTTTTCCAGATAAAACAGCCCCATCTCCCAGCCGTTTTTGTCATAGAGCTCCATGATCTGGGGCATCGCGGCCCGTACCTTTTCCAGCAGCGCCTCATCCTTGACAATCGTAGCCACACCGTCATAGCGCAGGAACTCTCCGCCGTTTACGGCAAGGACTTCGACCCGGGGATTGACCGTCAGCTGCTTGAACACATTCTTAAAGGTGCCGCAGCCGAAGTACAGCTTATCGCCGTCCAGCAGGTGGAAGCCGAAGGGACGACCCTTAGGCTGGTCTCCATCAGTGGTCAGGAAATAGAAGAGCTTGGCCTTATCCAGAAATTCATTGACTTTAGTTGCATTAGACATGTTGTTTTCCTCCTTGGTCATTTTCTTGAACTGGTATTATAATACGACCGCATTTTTGTTCGCGCAAGTACGATTTTTTGTGATACTCGGTATCTTTGAAGATACTCGATAATTGAAGGATAATCGTTTTGCTATCTAACCGCAGACACATACGCCGCCCATGAGACAAAACACCCCTGTTCCGGCAGCACCAGCACACCGTCCGTGCCGCCTCGATGCTGCACCAGCAGGCAGTCCCATACATCCCTGGCCCTGCATCGCTTTCCGTAATCCTCGATGAATTTCCTGTCTGCCAGCATATCGGTAACAAAGTTTTCATAGTCGATCTTCGGAAGCTGCACTGCAGTCACGATGCTGTATGGCCGTTCCCGTTCTACCAGATGTGGGCACAGCAGATCCTCTAATCTCCGGGGTCGCTCCACGAAATAGGCATAGCCGCGCATATCCATCTCTATCTCTATTTGAATTTGTATCCCCCCGGGGGGCTTGTGACGGCCCTCCAGGGGGATTATTATGTATAACATGAAAAACAGTGTTGACCTATTGAAAAATAGAAAA
>CACWUV010000199.1 GCA_902764185.1 uncultured Eubacteriales bacterium | reverse complement strand
AAGGCGGTGCTGCTGGTCTCCCTGGAGCTGGACGAGGTCATGGACGTGCCCGACCGCATCCTCGTCATGTATGAAGGCGAGATCGTGGGCGAGCTGGATCCCAAGAAGACCACCCAGGAGGAACTGGGCCTGTACATGGCAGGCGCCAAGAGAGATGAGGTGAAGGCATGAAAAAAATCTTGAAAAACGATGCCGTCCAGTCCCTGATCGCCTCTCTCCTGTGCATCATCCTGGGTCTGCTGATCGGCTACATCGTGCTGCTGTTCATTAACCCCGAAGGGGCTTGGGACGCCATCCTGGCAGTCCTGAAAAACTTCCTGAAAACCGCGAACCACAGCCGCCGCGTCAAGCTGCTGGGCGCCACCCTGGTGCGCACCGCGCCGCTGCTGCGCAAGGTGCTGCGCATGGGCGCGCCGCTGCTGATGAACGAGCTGCTCTGGTCCATCGGCATGAGCACCCTCACCGCCGTCTATTCCCTGTGCGGGCTGGTGGTGGTATCGGCGCTGAGCATCACCTTCACCATCTCCAACCTGTTCAACTCCGTCTATATGTCCCTGGGCACCGCCGTGTCCGTCATGGTGGGGCAAGCCCTGGGCGCGGGTGAATTTGAAAAGGCCAAGGCCGACGTGTGGCGGCTCATGTTCTTTGGCGTCGTGGGGGCCATCGCCATGGGACTGCTGCTGATTGTGGCGGCTCCCCTGATCCCCCGGGCGTACAGCGGCGTCACCGCGGAGGTGCGCCAGACCGCCACCACCCTGCTGCGGGTCACCGCCTGCGCCATGCCCCTGTATTCCTTCGCCCATTGCTCCTATTTCACCCTGCGCTCCGGCGGCAAAACGGTGATCACCTTCCTGTTTGACTGCGGCTACACCTGGGTTGTCTCCGTTCCTCTGGCGCTGCTGATGGTCAAGGTGGTGCATGCCGACATCGTCGCCGCCTACGCCACGGTGGAATTTGCCAACATCATCAAGGACATCCTGGGCTATGTATTCGTCCGGTCCGGCAAGTGGATTCAGAACCTGACCCAAGAGACCGACAATGCGTAAGCTGACGCACGCTGTGACCGGCGCGGAGGACGGGCGGCGGCTGGCGGCCATCCTGACGGGAGCGCTGAAGCTCAGCCGCCACCGCGTCAGCAGCCTCAAATTCAGCGGCGGCATCCTGCTGGACGGGCAAAGGGCCCATACCGGGGCGGTCGTTCACGCCGGGCAAGTGGTGGAAATCCTGCTGACGGACGGGCCCGCCGATCTGGCTCCGTACGCCATTGCGCTGCATATTCCCTACCAGGATCAGGATTTGCTGATCGTGGACAAGCCCGCGCCTCTGCCCGCCATCCACAGCGCCCGGCAGGACGGGCGCACCCTGGAAAACGCGGTGTATGCCGCCCTGGGCTGCCCGGCGGATTTTTGCTATCGGCCCGTCAGCCGCCTGGACAAGGGGACCAGCGGGCTGATGCCCGTGGCGCTCAACGCTCCCATGCATGCCTGGATGCAGCGCTTGCTGCACACCCCGGATTACGCCCGGGAATACCTGGCCGTGGTGGAAGGCGCGCCGCCGGAACCGGCGGGCGTCTGCGAAGCGCCCATCGGTCAGGGGGAGGGCGTGCGCCGCGTGGTGACCCCGGCGGGCAAGCCCTGCCGCACCCATTACCGGGTTTTGCAGCAGACCAACGGCCGCAGCCTGCTGTGGCTGCGGCTGGATACCGGCCGCACCCATCAGATCCGGGTGCACATGGCCTATCTGGGCTGTCCCGTGGCGGGGGACGGCCTCTATGGCGCGCCCTTGCCCCAGCTGCCCGGCCGCTTCGCCCTGCATTCCGCCCGCCTGGCATTCACCCATCCCTTGACCGGAGAGCGGATCGCCCTGGAAAGCCCGCTGCCGGAAGCCTTGCGAAACCTGCTGGAAATGTAAACATTTTCCATTCCCGGAATAAAACCGCCCCTTCCTTCGTTTTATGGGCAGGAGGTTGAAAAAGATGCTGAAAAAACTGCTTTCCCTTTTGTTCGCGCTGCTTCTGTGCTGCTCCGCCGCGCTGGCGGACGGGGGCGCGGTCTACCCGCACTACACCGTTTACTGGATCATTGAGGACAGCGACGTGCGTCCCTTGACGGAGGAGGAGCTGTGGCGGTACAGCCGGGAGACCTTGCGCTACATCCGCAACGAGATCCTGGCCCGGGCGGGCTACGCCTTTGAATCGGCCAAGTTCTACGATTATTTCAACGCCAAGCCCTGGTATCACGCCGGGGGCTACGGCGTGGGCAACGTGCTGAGCCAGACCGCCTGGGATAACATCACCCTGGTCAAGCAGGTGGAGCGGGCCATGGACAAACTGGATACCGCCAATCCCACCGCCATCGACATTCAGGAGATCATCAACTACCAGAACAGCCGGGGCGGCTATGGCAACCAGATGTCCTACGGCAACGCCCGGGGCGGCGGCAGCGGCTTGACCCTGCCGGAGATCGATCCGGCCTACAGCCCCGATCCCAAACCCTACGGCACTCCCAATCCCCGCATCGCGGCCACGCCGCGCTATGCCTACACCGCCCAGTACATCATTCCGGACAGCAACCTGCGCCATCTCACCGAGGGCGAGCTGTGGGCGTACAGCCGGGAAACCCTGCGCTATATCCGCAACGAGATCCTGGCCCGCCACGGCTACACCTTCGATATGGAGAAATTCCGGGAATACTTTACCGGCAAAGGCTGGTATGTGCCCGGCGGGTACACGGACGCCTCCCTGTCCAGCACGGAATGGGACAACATCGCCATGATCAAGCGGGTGGAGCGGGCCATGGACGATCTGGGCCTGACCAACATGCACTATCTGGACATCGAGACCATCAAATATCAGCAGCAGAACGGGCTGTGCCCCGCCTGGTGAGCCCGAGAGCGATACGACCGCTTTCTGCATTCCGGCTTCCAGGTGCTGCTGCGGGAGGAAAACCGCACCGTGCCGCAGACCCTGGCGCTGGTGGAAAAGGCGTTTGGGCTGAAAGAAAAATAATGTAATTATGGCAAGGGATCCTGCTGACCGGCAGGATCCCTTGCAAACTATATCAGATGATTCATTCTTATACGATACCCGATTAAAAGGATACACAAAAACAGAAATTGGCAAGTCAGTTGATAATAGATCCTTCGACTGCGCTGCGCTTCGCTCAGGATGACATTGGAAGGTGGACTATTTCTTGTTTAGTAGCTTAATTTGCTGCAAA
>CACWUV010000198.1 GCA_902764185.1 uncultured Eubacteriales bacterium | reverse complement strand
GATTATTTCCTGGTGGAAGCGCTGGCCAAGCTCAACGGGACGGACCCGATGCTTTGGATATGACAACTTTGAATGTGACAATCTGAACTATTCTTTATGTACGCCGCAGGAACTTTCCGCGGCGGGCATTTGTTTGTATGCCGTTTTCCAGGGCGATGCCGCCGTTCACGATGACGTGCCGCACGCCGACGGCCAGCTGGACGTGCTGATGCTGGGGAACCGCACGTTAGTCGACCTGGACACGGCGCGGGAGATCCTGCCGCCGATTGTACACGGCGCGACCATCCAGGACGTGAGCCGGGAGACGGGGCTTTGCGAGACGGCGATCCGGCGCGGCATCCGCGAGGGATGGCTGCCCTACGACAAACCGGGCAAGCATTACGTGTTTGACCTGGACGCGGTGGTCAAGGCAATCAAAAAGAAGATGCGACAAAAGCGGTAAAGGGTGGGCGACGCTATGGACATAAGGGAATTTAACCAGCGATTCGATCACGTATCCGGGCCGAATAAAGCCGGGGAATACACGATGCGCTGCCCTTGTCACGACGACAAGACCGCCAGCCTGACTGCCCGCGTGAAGCCCGGAACGGACGGACGCCTGCGCATTTTCCTATGCTGCCATGCGGGCTGCTCCAACGACTCCATTCTGGCGCAGGTCGGATTAAAGCCCGTCGACCTTATCATCGACCCGGAACCGCCGAAGGCGGGCGGCAAATGGAAGGGAAAGGCCGAGAAAAAGAAGCCCGCTCCGGCTCCGAAGCCAACGCAGGACAAGGGGCCGGAACCTCCGGCAGAAAAAGCAGCGGACAAGCCCAAGGTAGACTGGGCACACCCGGACGCGGTGTACAGCTACACCGACGTGAACGGGAAGGAGCTCTTCCAGGTGGTGCGCTATCCCGTCTATAAGGACGGCAAGCGGGACAAGACCTTCCGGCAGCGCCACTACGACCCGAAGGACCCGAAGGCGAACCGCCAGGGCTACGTGGGCAGCGTGTCCGACACGCTGCGGGACAATACCCTTTATAAAATGCCGGAGCTGGCCGCGGCCATCCGGGAGGGCCGCCCGGTCTATGTGGTGGAGGGCGAAAAGGACGTCGAGACCCTGCTGCGGCTGGGGCACACGGCGACCTGCAACCCAGGCGGCGCGGGCAAGTGGCGCAGCAGCTACTCCCGGCTGCTGGCGGGCGCGGACGTTATCATCCTGCCGGACAACGACACGAAGGAGAACAACTACACCGGCCAGAACCACGCGCTGGACGTAGCGCTCAAGACAAAAGGCATCGCCAAGCGGGTGCGCCTGGTGGACATCAAAGAGGCCTGCCCGGACCTGCCCGCCAAGGGCGACATCTCCGACATGGTGCAGATCATGGGCGACCAGGCCGCCATGGAGGCGCTGGCCCGGCAGGTGGCCGCCACCCGCGACTTCGACCCCGGCGCGGTCCCGTTCTGGCTGAACCCGATGGAGCAGGCGAACGCATTATACAGCCGGGTGCCCAGTTACGGCGTTGTGGACGGGTGCATTGCCCAGATCACCCCGGACAGCATCAAAGCCCTGACCGACTTTGTGGTGATTCCGCGGATGGAGCTGACCCGCGACGACGGCGTCAATACGTCCATGTGGTTTGTGCTGGACGGCTGGGACAGCAACGGCCACAAGCTGGACCGGGCGACAATCAGCGCGAAGGAGCTGGACGCCATGAACTGGGTGACCGGGAAATGGGGATTCAGAGCGAGCCTCGCGCCGGGGACCTCCACCAAGGACAAGGTGGCCTGGGCCATTAAGCAGGTCGGCAAGATGACGGCTAAGCGCGTCACCGAGTACGGCCACACGGGGTGGCGGCAGATCGGCGGGAAATGGTGCTACCTGTACCACGGCGGGGCCGTGGGCATGGAGGGCGTCTCCGTGGACATGGGGGTCGATAAGCTGAAAAGCTACCGGCTGGACGGCAGCGGCGCGAAGGACTTCGACAAGATCACCTACCGGGACGCCATTGAGTACAGCATGAGCATTCAATACGCCATGAAAGAGGAAATCGGAGTGGCCCTGCTGGGCACCGCCTACCTCGCCCCGCTGCGGGAGTTTATGGCGCAAAGCGACATCGTGCCCGCCTTCGCCCTATTCCTTTACGGCCAGACGCAGACCCACAAGACCACGGCGGCGGCGCTGGCTATGGCACATTATGGCAACTTCCACCCGAAGAACCTGCCCGCCAGCTTTGGCGACACCAGCAGGAACATCCAGAAAAAGGCCTTCCTGGTTAAGGATATGCCGCTGCTGGTGGACGACTTCCACCCGGTTACAAGTTTGCAGGAACGCAAGCAGATGGTGGCGACGGCCCAGACACTTTCCCGCGCCTTCGGCGACGGCGCGGACCGTGGACGCCTGAACGCGGACAGCACCATCAAAAGCAGCGAGCTGCCGCGCAGCGTGGCAATCATCACCGGCGAGGACCTGCCCGCCGTGGGCCAGAGCGGCCTGGCGCGTTTTTTCATCGTTGACGTTGACAGAGGGGATATACCAGTGGGAAAAGAGATGACAGATCTACAGGAAGCGGCCAGGAACGGCTACCTGCAAAAGGCCATGCTGGGCTATATTAAATGGCTCCAGCAGCAGACCGACGGGCTGCCCGAACGGCTCCGCGAAATGTTTTTGAATTTCCGGCAGATGTGCATCGACATAAACGGCATGGAGGGACGCGCCCCGGAGACTGTGGCCTGCATCCTTGTCGGGTATGCCATGATGCTGGATTATTTCCGCAATGTTGGATTATTTGACGCCGACACCGCAAAGGGCATGCTGCAAGACGCCCACCGGCTTTTGACGGCGACCAGCAAACAGCAGGCCCGGAGCATGGACGACGAAAAGCCCACGCGGATATTCCTGGACAGCATGGTCGAGCTAATGGCAAGCAATAGCGTGGTCATGAAGGACCTGACGGGCACCGGCAACGAAAAGAGCGGCAAAAAGCCCGGCGTGGATTTGGTGGGTTATTTCGATAACGATTATTATTACCTGCTGCCAAAGGTGGCCTTCGGCTGCGTGTCCAAGCTGTGCCGGGAGCTTTCGGGAAGGCTGTACAATCACAGTTTCCGCGCCTGCGAAATAGCCGTGTTGATCAAGTATGCAGATTTTACTTCGGCTTCACACCAGCGGCAGCTGATCACGGCGACCCGGGAAGCGGCTGAGATGGAGGCAGAGGCCCGGACTCTTTTTGAAGAGTTATGGGATGGGCGT
>CACWUV010000197.1 GCA_902764185.1 uncultured Eubacteriales bacterium | reverse complement strand
GATTTTAAGCTAAAGGTATTATATTTCTTTTAATTTTGCAAAACTATCCAGTTTTTTCTTAAAACTTTCTTCTTCTGAAAGACGAACCCTCACCGTGAGGGAACAATTTTCTCCGAAGTTCTGTGCGCTGGGGGAAAGGTTCATTTCCTTGAGAACCTTCATGACGTCGTTCATGGAAAGATAGTCAAACTCCACGGTCCACATCTTCCCGGCCACTTTGGGAACGACGCTGGCCTGCCCCAGGGCGTCGGCTACCGCGCCACCGATCTGTCCCAGCACGTCCAGCACCGAGGACACGCCGTCCGCAAAGCCTTTCCCCGCGTCCCCGGCGTCCTTTAATACGTCGCTCAAACTGCCCGCGCCGTCCGCAGCGTCGTCCGCAGCGTCGCCCAGGTCGCCCGCGGCGTCCCCGGCTTCCTCGCTGCCCTCCGCTGCGTCCTTGGATGCCGTGGCCGCGCCCTTCAGCACTTCCTGCGCTTCCTTCAGCGTCATGTTGGTGCCGTCGGTGGCGTCCCCGGCCACGGCCTGCGCGTCGGCCAGGGTCTGGAGGCCCTGCTCGGTGTCCCCGATCTTGTTCCGGGTCTCGTTCATTTGCACCGTGGCCTTGTTCAGCGCGATCTGGAGCGAGTCGGCCTGCTTGCTGTTTTCCCCGTATTCCTCTTTGGCCTTTTCAAGCTGCTCCCGTATCAGCTCGACTTTCTTGGACTGCACTTCGTAAATTTCGTTCAGCTTTTCCAGCCGGTCGTGCATCCCGTCCATGGTTTCGGCCTGGTTGCCGAAGGCCGATTGGCTGGCCTTCATATCGGTGTTTAACACCGTCAACTGTCGGGATATTTGCTGTAATGCGCTTTTATATTCCTTGTCGCCTTTAACGCCGACCTTCGTGGAAATGCCTTCGCTGTTGTTGGCCACGCGCTATCCCCCCTTCATAAATGACAAAAAGCGCCCACCCTTTCGGATGAGCGCCGCCCGTATGGTGTTATTCTTTGTCCTTGTCGTTCTTATCCCGTAGCGCCTCCAGGGCCTGCTTGATGCCCTTGGGCACGGGCACACCCAGGAGACCCGCGTTCTCCACGATGGACAGGCCCTCACTGGCAATATAGAAAAATTCAGCGGCGGACCGGAACAGGGTCACGCCCTCGCCGCCGTTAATCACGCCGTCCAGCTGCGCGGCCACCAGGATGACCAGCATAATAACGCCCTTTTTGAGCAATCCCACAAAGGCCACCTGCGACCAAAAGTGGCCGCTTTCGGTCTTTGTGCTATGCCCGGTCAGGGCGCAGGCCAGGCCGGTGATGTAGTCCACCACCATCAGCACCACCAGCACCCGGCTGCCCGGCGTCCATCCGCCATAGAATCCGGCGATGATGCCCACGCCTGCGGCCATGATCTTCACTACCTCGGACCATACCTTATCCATTTTCTATTCCTCCCTTTTGTTTTATGGTCGCCCATGGCTCTATCCCCTCATAGGCCATCACCTCCGCTTTCTCCGCTGATACTCAAACACCAGCGCCGCTAGCGCTCCGATCAGCGCCGCGGGGATCACCATGGCCAGGATTTTGCCGACTTCGCATAGGATCAGGTCCGCCCAGGCCACGGCCACCAATATTTCCCGCTGCATCACGCCACCAGCTTCCCGTACTTGCCGGACACCCATGCCAGCCCGTTGCCGTACTTCACCCGGTGCCAGCCGTTCTCCGCGGTCTCGCCGGCATATTGCAGCTTGTCCAGGCTGTGCGCCACGCCCAGCGCCTTGTTTTCCGTTCCGGGGCCGGTCCTGATATAGCACTTTGGGCCCTTTTCAATCTGCACATATTTGGCCGTGGTGGGGTCCGCGCTGGCCGGTACGGCGTCCAGGGCGGCCTTCAGGGCCTTGTGGGTTTCCGGGCCATATTCTCCATCGACTTCGCAGCCGTGGGCTGCCTGGAAGGCCCGGACGGCCATCTCAGTGCAATCCCCATATTCGCCGTCCGCGCCATAGCTGCCGCAGCTGTACCCCAGACCGATGAGGGCCGCCTGAAGCGCTTTCACGTCCTCACCCTCGCAGCCGTTCTGAAGCACCCGTTCGCCCAGCTTTGCCGCTGCTGTCTCCGGGGCCTTGAAGTCCAGGCCGTCCACCACGGAATAATCCACCCTGCCGTAACCGTCGATGTAGGTGCTGGTCAGGCTGTAGCTCTTGCGCTTGATTTCCGGGATGGCGATGTGCCCTTCTTTCTCAACGTAAAGGAGCCCCATATCGCGCCGCGAATGAACGCCGCCAAAGGTGAAGCCGGTCTCGTTTAACAGCACATTTCGTCACCTCCCGTATAAAAAATGGGGGAAGGCTTGTCTGTCCTTCCCCCTCCCTTGAACTTCATGGGTGTGGCAGATAATTCAGTCGCACCCGCTTCACGGCCTGCTGGCCACCCCGGTTCATGTGCCCCGCTCCGGGTCTTGCCCCGGTGCCCTTGCCAGCTGGTTTGCGTATATGCCGGATGAACAGGTGCACCGCTCGCGGGCTCGACTTCCAGAACGTGTCGGCGTCCATGCCGCACCGTAGCGCCTCGCCGTAAAGCCACAGCCAGGGGAAGTCGTCGGTCAGGCTTCCCCGGCCTGCGGAGGGTTTTCCGCGTCCTCTTCGACCTTCGGCAGCGCCTCCGTGAGCCTTGCCATGATCAGCTCCCGCACGGCGGGGATGCTGGTCAGCCGGAACTTTTCAGCGAACTCGTCCCAGGTCATGGGCTCCTTTTTCTCCGCTGCGATGCCGGAGAGGAGCGCCCCGTATAGGAGCGCCATCACGGCCCCCAGCTTCCCCTGGCCTACCGCCCGGGCGATCTGGGCGAAGTTGTCGCTCCGTCCGTACTGGAGCTCATACACGTCCTCGGCCACGCGCATACACGCCAGGTCGAAGCGCAGCGGGTATTCCTTCCCCGCCAGCTCGATGCGGTCGAGGGGCGCGGTGATGTCCACGCCCCGGATGTCTTTATCAGCCATTGCTCGCCACCGCCTCATAGACGTGATCGAACCAGCTGGCCCTCACGGTTTCCATGACGTTCTCGTCCGCAGTGGCCGCGATGGCGGCCAGCGCGTTGTCGTACTCGCGGCGCACGAAGGTGCCCTCGATGGTGGGATGCTGATAGGTCGTGCTGTCGGAGTCGGTGTGCCCGGTCTGGCTGGGCTCGCTGAACTTGCCCTTGTAGAGCACCCACAGCTCCTGGCTGTCGTCGTCCAGCGTCAGGGCGAAGGCGCAGGCCACATACGGGGCCACCTGGTTGCCCTTCACGATCTGCACGCCGTTGGCGTCGCTTT
>CACWUV010000196.1 GCA_902764185.1 uncultured Eubacteriales bacterium | reverse complement strand
GGCCTCCTTTCGGTCCATGGCTTGGAAACTTCCGTTTCTTACTTCCAATCTGATTTTAACAATGGCGACGTTTCAAGACAACGGGCAGATTTTTGCGATCGGTGGAATAGGCAACCATTTTTATCGAATGGTTGCTTATTGTTTCTCTTCTCTAAGGAAGATCTGCTAAAAACCTGCTGACAGGAGAGCCCATCAGCAGGTTTTTGTTTCTTTTCGCTTTTACAGCGGTTCGGTTTTATGGAGTGATATAGCAATCATTTCCCGGATCAGATTGGACAGAATCTGATACAGCCGCTCCGGCTCCACGGGCTTGCTCAGATGAGCGTTCATGCAGGCATGCAGGGAGCCCTGCACGTCCTCGTCAAAGGCAATGACGGTCAGAGCAATGATGGGAATATCGGCGCTGTCCGCCCGCTGCAGGGGTCGGATGGCTTCAGTGGCCGCCGGGCCGGCCATCCTCGGCGATGTACACCGCCCACACCCTTCATGGTCAGCAGCAGCTCCATGATCATGGCGTTGAGCTTCGGAAAACAGGGGCTTGGCCAGGAAACTGTCCACGCCCGCCTGCATGGCTGCTTTCCCTTTTTTACACCGGGTTTCCATTTCGGCATTTGCCGACAGCAAATGCGGCGAATACCGTTCAATTAAAGCGGGGTTATTTCAGCCGTTTGAACACGGGAATGCTGTCCAACGGCGCTTCGGCTTCTATCCTGCGGCCGCCGGAGAGCGTTTCGCCGGTGCGGATGTCCTGCCATTCTCCCGTGGGCAGATACAGGCTGCGCCGGAAGGTGCTGGGCGTAAGAATGGGGGCCACCAGGTAGTCCGGGCCAAACATGTATTGGTCGGCCAGTTCCCAGCACTGGGGGTCTTGAGGAAATTCATAGAACATGGCGCGCAGCAGCGGAGAGCCATTTTCGTGGGCTTCCCGGAAAATCCGCTTGAGATAAGGCAGCAGAGACTTGCGCAGCGCATAATGCTTGCGGAAAATGGGATAGTTTTCCTCGCCGTAGGACCACATTTCGTTGTCCTGGCCGGTGTGAAGATAGCCGCCGCCCCAGTCGCGGTCATCCAGCGGCGGGATGGTGAAGGGCTCCCGGTCGCCGTGCAGGCGCATGACGGGCTGGAACACCGCCCATTCATACCAGCGGATCAGCAGCTCGCGGAAGTCCGGGTCAAACACGTTGCCTTCCATGAAGCCGCCGATGTCCGTATTCCACCAGGGAATGCCCGCCAGGCCCATGTTGAGGCCGGCCTGCAATTGATCGCGGAAGCTCTCCCAGGTGCTGGGTACGTCGCCGCTCCACAGCACGTTGCCGTATTTCTGACTGCCCGCCCAGCCGGAGCGCAGCAGGTTGACGGGCTCCGCGCCCAGATTGCGCATGGGCTCGTCGTAGGCGCGGCTGTAATACTGGGGATAGATGTTGGAGCAGCTCATGGCCGGGCCCAGATAATAACGGAAGTTGTCAAAATCATATTTGGTCAGGTCGGGCTCGGAATTGTCCAGCCAGAAGTAATCGATCCCCAGATCGTAGTAATGTTCCTTGCATTTTTTCCATATATATTCCCGGGTCTCTGGATTCATGGGGTCAATCTGTACGCAGTCGCCCTGGTAGTCATAGGTTTGCATGGCGCCGCGCTCGGTGCGCATCAGTAGGCCGCGCTCGGCCATTTCGTTAAAGTTCTCGCTGCGCCGGTCCACGCTGGGCCACACGGATACCATCACCTTGATGCCCATGCCGTGCAGTTCGTCGATCATGGCTTTGGGGTCGGGCCAGTATTTTTCGTCGAATTTCCAGTCGCCCTGTACCGTCCAATGAAAAAAGTCAATGACGATCACGTCCAGCTGCACGCCCAGCTCTTGGTATTTGCGGGCCACGGACAGCACCTCCTCCTGGGTGCGGTAGCGCAGCTTGCACTGCCAGAAGCCCATGGCCGCCTCCGGCATCATGGGGGCGCGGCCCGTAACGGCGGTGTAGTTGTACAGCAGCCCCTTGGGATCGTCCGCCACGGTGATCCAATAATCCATGTCCTTGCAGCAGTCAGCCCGCCATTCGGTGACGTTTTTGCCAAAGGAGACCTGGCCGGTGGCAGGGTTGTTCCACAGCAGGCCGTAGCCCAGGCTGGACACCAGGAAGGGAACCGTGGTCTGGCTGTTCTTCTGGGCCAATTCCAGCACGCAGCCCTTCATATCCATATAGGGCTGCTGATACTGCCCCATGCCGAAGAGCTTTTCGCCGTCGTTGGGCTCAAAGCGGACGGTCAGCTTATAGTCGCCGCCCAAATAAGGCGTCCATTCCCGGCTGACCACCTTGAGACAGTGGCTTTCCCGGGTGATATTGACGCCGTAATTGCGGTAATGCTCCCGCAGGATCTTCTGTCCGTCCCGATAGAAGGTCAAAACGCCGCCATGGTTCACCGTGACGCTGACGCGCCCGTTGGTCACCGTGGCCAGCGGCAGCTGAACAGAAGAGCCGTCGCCCTGCCGTTTTTCCTCCTGGCCCATGACGATCTGCGCTTTTTGCTCCGGGAGCGCTTCCGTCAGCGCCCAATCCCGGCCGCTGAACGCCGGATACATGGTGGCCCGTACGCGCAGGGCGTCCCGGCCCCAAGGCTCGATGCGCAGGGTCTCGCCTTGGCGGCGGCAGATCAAAGCGTTTTTCTCCTGGATGAACTGCATGGTTTGTCTCCTCCGTCGTTTTCTTTCGCTTTAAAGCCGAATACAAAAAACCATGCCGCAAAGAAGTGAATCCTTCATACTGAACATGGTTTTGCATCAGCCTTTAATCCTTATCTGTTCGCCTGATGCCGATTTCCTTGGCCCGCTGATAGCCCAGGGTGATGGTGCCGTTGCCAAAGCGCCTGCGCAGGGTATCCACGGCGGCCTCCATCTTCTCCTGCTTTTCCCGATCCATCCGGGGCGCTTTGGCTGGAGATGCCAGATCGAGAAAGTCGATCTGCTCCATGGATTGATCCGCGGGCAGGAGCTTGGAAACGCCCACGGTCAAGGCACGGATGGGCGCGGCGGTGCCGATCTGCCAGTTGGCATGGATCAGATTCATGACCACCTCCCGGATCTCGTGCTGCAAATAGGTGTGATGATCCAGCGAGGTCTGGCGGGAGATCACCCGCAGCGCCGGGGTCTTGATCTGTACGGTGATCACCGCGCCTTTCAGCCTGTGGCGGCGCAGGGTCATGGCCACGTGGTCCACCAGGGAGGCGATGCCGGCACGGACCTCTTCCTCCTTTACCAGATCCCGCCGGAAGGTCATGCCGCGGCTGACGGATTTGATCTCCGGCGCG
>CACWUV010000195.1 GCA_902764185.1 uncultured Eubacteriales bacterium | reverse complement strand
GGTATTCCTTTTGGCATAAAACAACACCCCATTCGTTAGTAGTATACCATACTGTCTAACAAATGGGGTGCTGTTCACGTGGGCTGTCCGGCGATACATTTCAGGTTTTACAAAGCGGCTCTGACACTGTCTTGTTGAAAAAGGCGATTACCGGGCCAAAGCCGAAGGCTGAAACCAGGGTTCCCAGTCCGACGATCCCGCCTGCAAGAAAGCAGATCAGCGCACAGCTTCCGTCACAGAGGATCCGGCACCAGAAGTACGGGAGCTTTGGCAGCTTCCGATCCAGGATCAGCGCCAGTGCGTCATAGGGCACGATCACCGCCGCGTCGCCCCAGGCGCAGGAGCCGTCATAGAGCGTATCGAAGAAGGAGGGCTTGGCCGTTCGGCGCGGGGAGATATTGCAGACCTTGCCGTCCGGGTACTGATCCACCCGGCATTCCGCCAGCCACCGGGCATAGACGGGATAGGCGTCCATCAGGCGGATGCCCGTGTGGCAGTAAAGCCCCGCGTCGCCGGTCCAGCCGCTGCGCTCCCGCTGGGGGCAGTCGGTGGGGATATCCACGAAGTTGGACTTCTCGCTCCACACCGCGTTGCGGAACGGCTGATTGACCAGCGCATGGTCGCAGGTGAAGGACGCCGTTTCGTCCATGTCGAAATAGACCGCGTGGGCGGTGAACTCGCTGCCGTCGATGGGAAGGTCTGTCTCCACCAGCACGTATTGGAAACCGAAGATGCACAGCGTAGGCGTATATTCGTTCAGGCCGTCCTTGCAGGTATATTCCACCACCTGATGCAGCTCGCCGCTTTTGCGGCCGACGGTTTGGAGGTTTTGGTCAGAGAACTCTCCGTCCGCGCCGATGTACTCGCCGTGGGTCAGTTTGATGCTCTGCCCGGCACTTGCATTCAACTTGAAGGAGGCATAGCCCGCAGTTATTATAGAACCGGAATTGCGAACAGGCGCCCGAAAGCCACGGATAATGGCTATCGGGCGCCTGTTTTCTAATGATGAAACGAAGGCCTGCTTGGTGCTATTTCCTGTTTTTGCTAAAGCTCCAATTTGCGATCTCGGCGATCAGCTCCAATGGCAGTTCTTTGCTGTTGGGCAATTGTATTGTGCCTTTGCCGGTCTTATACGGCTTCAGTTGAACCGAAAATTCTTCAATTGCCTCCGACCCGGGGTAAAGACCGATGTGGTTCTTTGCAGAGGCGAAATGGATGATGTTGCGGCCTTTCCAGAACGTGGGCATACCCCACGATATACGTTCTTCCGCATCCGGGATCGCCCTGCGGATAGTATCGTAGATCGCCATCAGGCGGGGCCTGATGGATTCATCCTGCTGTAAAATGTAGTCCTGAATGGTCATGCGTGTACCCCATTAATCGTTTCGTTTACGCTAAAACGCCTTAATTCTCACAAGTGCTTGTCGAACCTGTACAGCTCCTGCCGTTTTTCTTCTGCCTTGTTCTGCTCGCGTTCTCTTGTTCATCCGGTCCAAATCAACAGATGTATAGAGCGCCGGCGATGGGCCGATTTCCGGGCAAAATTTGGACAGGATGTTGCGATTGTTTTCCGTGGATTTCCCGCAGACCGCCTTGAAGGCCGTCAGCAATTCCGGATGGCTGCATCATACATGAAGACTGACGGCATGTCAATCCTTGAGCTGCTTTTCTGCCAGCGCCTTATTCCGAGATGCGCTCAGGAAGTAAGGAAAGCTGATTTAGACAAGTCACGCATCATAAGTGCTGAAAAGGCTTTATCCCATGAGCGGGGTGTATCCTGCCCGTGGTATAAAGCTGTCCCTGGCATATTGCTTGCGCTCCAAACGGCGTCTCCTTTTGCAGCGCCGCCTCAACCAGGCCGCAGAACAGCGGGTGGGGCCTGTTGGGGCGGCTCTTGAACTCCGGGTGATACTGCACGCCCACATAAAACGGCATGTCGCCCAGCTCCACGGCCTCCACCAGCGTCCCGTCCGGCGACAGACCGGAGAGCGTAAGACCTGCGCACGTCAGCGCCTGGCGATATTCGTTGTTGAACTCGTAGCGGTGGCGGTGGCGCTCGGAGATCTCCGGCCTGCCGTAGCACCGGGCCAGGGTGGTGCCGGGCCGGATGCGGCAGGGATAGGCGCCCAGGCGCAGCGTGCCGCCCTTGTCGATGCGGTCACTCTGGCCGGGCATGAAGTCGATGACCTTATGGGGGCAGCCCCCGTCAAACTCGCCGGAGTTGGCGTCGGCCAGCCCTGCCTTGTGCCGGGCGAATTCGATGACGGCCACCTGCATGCCCAGGCAGATGCCCAAATAGGGGAGGGCGTGCTCCCGGGCGTATTGGGCGGCGAGAATCATGCCCTCAATCCCCCGGTTCCCGAAGCCGCCCGGTACGAGTATGCCGGACAGTCCCGCCAGTTTTTCCGCAGCATTCCCGGGCGTCAATGCTTCCGAATCTATCCAGCGGATGTCCACATGGGCATCCTTATCATACCCTGCGTGACGCAGGGCTTCGGCCACCGAGAGATAGGCGTCCTGCAGCTGGGTGTATTTCCCCACAAGGCCGATGGTTACCTGCCGGGAAGCCGTCTTGGTTTTCTCCACCATGACGGCCCACTCGTCCATCTCCGGGTCTGGGCACGCAAGCCCCAGCCGTTTGCACACTGCGCCGGAGAAGCCCGCCTTTTCCAGCATCAGCGGCGCTTCATACAGGCATCCCAGCGTCCTGTTTTCGATGACGCACTCCGGCGTCACGTTGCAAAACAGGGCGATTTTTTGGAAGATGGAGGGCTCCAGCGGCTCATCGCAGCGCAGCACGATGATGTCCGGGTGGATGCCCATGCCCTGCAGCTCCTTGACGCTGTGCTGGGTGGGCTTGGACTTGTGCTCATTGGAGCCGGAGAGAAAGGGGACCAGCGTCACATGGATGAACATGCTGTTCTCCCGCCCCACCTCCAGCGACACCTGCCGCGCCGCCTCCAGGAAGGGCTGACCCTCAATATCCCCGATAGTGCCGCCGATCTCGGTGATGACCACGTCAGCCCCGGTCTCCCGTCCCACGCGGTAGACAAAGTCCTTGATCTCATTGGTGATGTGGGGAATGACCTGCACCGTGGAGCCGAGATACTCGCCACGCCGCTCCTTGTTCAGCACGTTCCAGTAGACCTTGCCGGTGGTGAGATTGGAAAAACGGTTGAGGTTTTCGTCGATGAAGCGCTCATAGTGGCCCAGGTCCAGGTCGGTCTCCGCGCCGTCCTCGGTGACGAAAACCTCCCCGTGCTGATAGGGGCTCATGGTGCCGGGGTCCACGTTGATGTAAGGGTCCAGCTTCTGGGCCGCGACCTTGA
>CACWUV010000194.1 GCA_902764185.1 uncultured Eubacteriales bacterium | reverse complement strand
GCCCATCATTTCCACGTGGGCGGGCACGGAGGAGGAGCCGGCGAACTGGGCGTCGCTGTGCATGCGGCCCATGGTGTCGGTCATGCCGTAGGAGGCGGGGCCGGCGGCCATGTTGTCGGGATGCAGGGTGCGGCCGGTGCCGCCGCCGGAAGCCACGGAGAAGTACTTCTTGCCGGCTTCCCAGCGTTCCTTCTTGTAGGTGCCAGCCACGGGATGCTGGAAGCGGGTGGGGTTGGTGGAGTTGCCGGTGATGGACACGTCGGCGCCTTCATGCCACATGATGGCCACACCCTCGCGCACGTCGTCCGCGCCGTAGCAGTTGACCTTGGCGCGCTCGCCGTTGGAGTAGGCAATCTTGTTCACCACGGTCAGCGCGTGGTCTTCCTTCACGTCGGCAGACAGGTAGTCATACTTGGTCTGCACGTAGGTGAAGCCGTTGATGCGGCTGATGATCTGCGCGGCGTCCTTGCCCAGGCCGTTCAGGATCACGCGCAGAGGCTTGGTGCGCACCTTGTTGGCGTTCAGGGCGATCTTGATGGCGCCTTCGGCGGCGGCGAAGGACTCATGGCCGGCCAGGAAAGCGAAGCACTCGGTTTCCTCGTCCAGCAGCATGGCGCCCAGGTTGCCGTGGCCGATGCCCACCTGGCGCTGGTCGGCAACGGAGCCGGGGATGCAGAAGGCCTGCAGGCCCACGCCGATCCACTTGGCGGCTTCGGCGGCGCTCTTGACGCCTTCCTTCATGGCGATGGCGGCGCCCAGTTCATAGGCCCACTTGACGTTCTCAAAGCAGATGGGCTGGGTGCTTTCCACGATGCTGTAAGCGTCCACGCCCTTGCCGTTGGTGTAAGCCTTTACTTCTTCAAAATTCTTGAAACCGTATTTGTCCAGAACAGGCTGCAGCTGGGGCATGCGGCCTTCGTAGTTTTCAAACAAAGCCATCTGTCGCACCTCCCATTATTCTTTGCGCGGGTCGATCCACTTGACCGCGCCGTCTTCAGCCTTGAACCGGCCATAGGTACCCAGGTTCTTTTCATACGCCTCGTTGGGGCTCATGCCCTTCTTGATGGCGTCCATCATCTTGCCCAGGCTCAGGAACTGATAGCCGCACACCTGGTCGTCCTTGTCCAGAGCCATCTTGACCACGTAGCCCTCGGTCATTTCCAGATAGCGGGTGCCCTTTTCCAGGGTGCCGTACATGGTGCCCACCATGGAGCGCAGGCCCTTGCCCAGGTCTTCCAGACCGGCGCCGATGCGCAGACCGTCGTCGGAGAAGGCGGACTGGGTGCGGCCGTACACGATCTGCAGGAAGAGTTCGCGCATGGCGGTGTTGATGGCGTCGCACACCAGGTCGGTGTTCAGCGCTTCCAGAATGGTCTTGCCGGGCAGGATCTCGCTGGCCATGGCCGCGGAGTGGGTCATGCCGGAGCAGCCGATGGTCTCCACCAGCGCCTCCTGGATCACGCCGCCCTTGACGTTCAGGCTCAGCTTGCAGGCGCCCTGCTGGGGAGCGCACCAGCCGATGCCGTGGGTGTAGCCGGAGATGTCCTTGATCTCCTTGGCCTGAATCCATTTGCCTTCCTCAGGGATCGGAGCGGGGCCATGGTTCGGTCCTTTTGCAACACAAACCATGTCTTCAACTTCCTTCGTGTATTGCATGTAACTCAGTCCTCCTTATTCAGGTTACTTATATAACGGAAACCAACTTAGTATATCATAGCCGTCAACCTGTTCGCAACTGTTTTTTGGAGGATTTGTGAGTTTCTTTGTTTCGTAAAACAGAAATTTGACGGGGGTGCCACATCCGGCCTCCCGTCAAATTACTGCTTTTTTTATTCTTTTCTTGCCCGCAGCCGACAATTCAATTCGTACAGCGCCGTCCTGTTGGAATCCCAGGTCAGCCTGCGCATGGCCTCGTCATAGGAGAGCCATTATTCGCCTTCCCCGCGATAGGGGATGGCCAAGATCTGAAAGGGCGCACGCATTTCGTTTTTCCTCCTTACTCCCGGGTGCCAAAGCCGATCAGGCCCGTCACCTCGCGCATGGCGTCGCGGTTGACGTTTTCCTTTTTGTTGACGGCCTGGCCCATGAAGTAGAGCAGCGTGGTGCGGCCGCCGTCCAGGTTGAAGGCATCGGTGACGCCCTTTTCCAGCATGATGTCCACCATCCACTGCATTTTGACGCCGGTGCGGCTGTCGTGGTTGCCGTTGGCGGTGATGATCACGTAATGGCCGGGCTCATAATAGCCGATGGCCTGCCGGGCGGCCTCCTCCTCGTATTCCGCGGCCAGGGTCTTGGAGGAGGGGGAATAGAGCCGGGGGTTCACCTGGCCGTCCTTCAAGAGGATGGGGCCAAAGCAAAAGGTGTGCAGCACGCCCATATCCAGGTAGTCCTGGGCGTCGTGCTCCTCGGGATAATAGAGCTCCACGCGGCCGTCGGAATAATAGGCCAGCACGTCCAGGGGCGGGAAGTCATAATAGCTGCTGTCCGGCATGGCGTCGGCCCGGGTGATGCCGTTGCGGATCACCACACCCTGCTGATATTTGAGGTTTTTGTCGTGGATGCGGCGATACCAGCGATAGCCGAAGTTGTCGTCCGTCACGGCCAGGATGGCGTTATATTGGTCGGCGATGGTCATGCCGTCCTCAAAGTTGTGGCCCTCCTCCCGGGCGCCGGTGCTCATGAGGGCGTTCCAGGTTTCGCCTTCCCGCATGCGGATGTCGGTCTCATACCAGGAAAGGTCGGCGTTGCGCGGGTTGTCATAGCGGGTGATTTCGATGTGCAGCTTTTGATCCACATACACCCAATGGCCGGTGGTAAAATCGCTGTACACAAAGGGCTCCGCGCCCTGGGGCAAGAAGCCCGCCTCGTCCAATTCCGGCAGCTCGACGGTGAATTCCGCCGCCACGCCGCCGGCGGAGACCGCGCGGGGACCCAGAGCGGCCAGCTGCATTTCCGGGCTCACCACGCCGTCGGCGGCCAGGCCGTTGTCGGTCTGATACTGCCGCACCCGCTGGGTCATGGTGGCGTTGAACTGATTGTTGAAATCGTTGGATTTGTAATATCCCTGGCCCAGCAGAAACTGCTTGAAGGCCAGCACGTCGTCGCCATAGGCGCCCTCGGCCAGCGCCCGGTATTGGCCGTCGCCGCCCGCGCCTTCCGGCCGGTCATCAGCAGCCCCCGGTCATACTGGAACTGCCGCACCACGCCCGCCGCGGCGTCGTTGTAATTGCCGTTCAGCTTCACGTTGCCGTAATAGCCCAATTCCTGCAGCCGCTCCTTCATGGCCAGCACGTCGTCGCCCACGCTGCCCACCTCCAGGGTGCGATACAGCGCGTCCGCCTGGGCGCAGGAGCAGAACAGCGCCAGCAAAACCGCGAAAATCAACAGTTTTTTCATTTATTTCAGCCACTTTCCGGCGCTCAGGGATTCCCCGGTGAAAAAGGAATCCACAAAATCCCAGCGCGCCTGCATATATTCGTACACGTAAGCCAATTCCGTTTCGGGTTTCAGGGTGAAGGACTTGAACTTGGGCCAGGCCGCCGCCTCCCGCTGCCAGACGCCGCTGGCGTCCAGCTCGTCGTAGTACTGCTGGAACAGGGTCATCATGTGGTCGTAGGCGAACACGGTGTCCTTGTTTTGCTGCCATTTTTCCCGGCACAGATCGCAGAAGCCCCCGGCGTTGGTGCGCACCAGGCGCTCGAACAGGTGGTTGCTGCTGAGGATGTCGATCTCCCGCTTGGTGGCGTCGTTGCGGCGGCCGAAGCTGCCGTCCACGTCCCAGGGAACCAGCAGCCAGCGGGGGTCCTCCGCCTTGTCGTCCATGACAAAGTAAAGGTTTTTGATCATGTTGCCGGTGGCGCCGATGGCGGTGATATACACATAATAGGCCGCGAAGTTGTCAATATCGATGTATTCGCCGATGTGGGCGGCGAATTCCTCGTCGCTGGCGGTGGAGACGAATTGCAGGAAGCGGTAGAATTCATCCCAGTCGCTGGCGGTCATGTCCTCGGGCTTGGGGTATTTGAGCTCCATGTTGTACCAGATTTCGCTGTCCCCGGGCAGCTTTTTGCCCAGGGTGGTGAAATCCATCAGGTTGACGCCGCTGGCCTCGCTCTGCACCGAGCGCACGATCTGGCCGTTTTGCTTGTCGATGCCCACCAGCTTGCGGTCCAGCCGTTCCGTCAGCCGGTAGAGGCCGATGTACTTACCCCGCATATACACCTCGCAGAAGGCGCCGTCGATGGCGCCGGAGACGTCCGTCCAGGGCAGGGTGTAATATTCGTCCCACATCGCCATGGCCACGGTGTTGCGCAGGCGCAATTGGTCGTTCATGGCTCCGCACAGAATCCAGTCGTCGTCCTTGCGCAGCCCCAGCAGGGAGGTTTTGTACTGCTCGCCGTTCTGCCACAGGTGCACGGTGTAGTTGTGCTTTTCGTAGTTCAGGCTGCTCTGTCCCCGGTAGCCGATGGTGATTTCCAGCGTGGTTTCGGGCTGGCTTTGGCCGTGGAGCGCGTAATCCGGATCGTAGATGGTCATGGCGCCGGGCCGCTGGTTGGCGTAGAGGTCGGAGCCGGTGTAATCCACAAACACCAGCGGCAGACAGGACAATTTCAGATGCAGCACGCAGCGCTTATTCTTGCTGGCAAGCTGCACCGTGATGTCCTGGCCCAAGGTCGCCTGGACCGGCGAATCGGGGGACAGCAATTGGCCGTTGACCTCGATGGTGGTCCATTCCCCATTGTAGGGAAAATCGATCACCACATCCCCGCCTCGGCTGCTCACCGGGCACAGGTAGGTCACCGACGCCCCCGTCTGGCTGGATTTGATGGCCGTCATGCCGTTGATCACGGGCACCGTCAGGTCCCGCTCGTAGGCGCGGCTGTCCTTCACGTAGGCCTTGTTGCCGTGGGTGGGGGTGTTTTCACCCAGGATCAGGGTGATCTCCTCCGCCAGAGCGGCAGAGATTGTCAAAGCGCACAGCAGCAGCGCGAAAGCGAAAATGCGAAATAGCTTCAAGAAACAATTCCCTCCCTTTGCAGGATCCCCCTCATGATACACGATGGACGGGGATTAAGCAAGGGAAATGGTGTAAATTATGTGAAAACAAATAGATCCTGCCGGTCGGCAGGATCTTGCATGCGCCATGTTTATTTCAGCCCAAACGTCACGCTGACGCTGGCGGTGAAATCCAGCCCGTCGGGCAGGATGGCGGTGCCGGCGGCCATGTCGGCGGCCTTGGCCAGGCGCACGCCGCCGTAGGAGCCGCTACTTTCGCTCAGGGAGACCAGGCCGCCCAGGGCTTTGCCGCAGGCAGCGGCGGCCAATTCCGCCTTGCGGCGGGCCTCGGCAATGGCGGCGGTCAGGGCGTCGTCGTTGGCCTGGGCCGCGGCGTCGGAATAGAAGGTGATGCCATTGCAGGCGTTGGCGCCGGCGCTGAGGGCGGTGTCGATGACGCGGCCCACGTCGTTCAGCGCCCGCACGGTGACGGTCAGGGCGTTGGTGACGGTGTAGGTATGGATATCGCTGGTATAGTCATACTGGGTGTACACATAAAAGCGGTCGGTGACGATGTCTTCCGCGTCGATGCCCGTCTCCTCCAGCGCCTTGAGCACCTGGGCCATGCGGTCGGCGTTTTCGCTGAGGGCGTCGGCCACGGCGGGGGCGTTGGTTTCCACGGCCAGGTTCACCTTGGCGTAGTCCGCCGGAACGGACACGGTGGCCGTGCCGTTGACGGTGACGGTGGGCGCGTCCTCCGCCAGAGAGGAGAGGGGCAAAACAGCCAGCGCCAGGGCCAGCAGGAGCATTGCGATGCGTTTCATAAGCAGTACCTCCAATTGGTTTGTTCCCTTATGAGACGAATGAAAGGGGGAAAAAGTTCCCCCCTTTTGAAAAATATTTTTTCACAGCAGCGGCATGATCCAGGCCGTCCACATCCAGCTCAGCGGCCACACCAGCAGCATGGCCGGGATCATATCGGCAATGGGAAAATCATGGATTTTGGTGATCCGAAAGCCCGTGGCCAGCATGATCAGCCCGCCCACGGCCTTGAAATCCGCAATCATGGTGGGGGTGGTCAGCGGAAAGATCACCCGGGCGGCCAGGAACAGGGCGAAAAAGATGATGAACTGCGGGATGGCCACCGCCGCCGTCACCGCGCCCAGGGTGCAGGCGAAAATCATGGCGGTGAAGAAATCCAGCACGGATTTGGCGATCAGGATGCTGTGCTCGCCGCTCATGCCGGACACGATGGAGCCGTAGATGCCCGTGCCGCTGGAGCAGAACAGCACGATGGTGGTCACCAGCAGCGCCGTGTCCGTGCCATTTTTGGGCGTGGGAAACAGCCGGGACAGCTTGACGCAGGCGTTCTCGATGCGCTGTCCCAGGTGGGTGCACAGGCCCAGGATGGTGCCCAGTATCAGCGCCAGGATCACCGCGGGCAGGTTCACCAGCAGCACGATGGAGGTGATGCCGATGCCCATGGCGCAGATGCCAAAGA
>CACWUV010000193.1 GCA_902764185.1 uncultured Eubacteriales bacterium | reverse complement strand
TTGCTTGTCGTGTTGAATCAGACAAATCCCGCAGGGATTTGTACCGCCATTATCCATTTTCCATTCTCCATTCTCAATTCAATCGCCTTCATTCAAGGCGCGCAAAAGGACGCGGTCCCAATATTGCGGGACCGCGTCCTTTCGCTTTTGTCATCTGCCGTTGGCGGCCATCTGCATGCGGGCGGCGTCCTCGGCCAGCTCGCGGGCGCGCTCGGCGGTGGTCTCGGCGATGCCGGCCAGCAGCACGGGCAGGTCGCGGGACACGGCGAGGCGCAGATAGGAGGCCACGGCGGGGTCGCCCTCCATCACGGCGTCGGCGGGCAGCAGCAGGGAGGTGACCCGGGCGCCCCACTCGGGCCTGAGCGGGGGAAGAGGCATGCCGGGCAGCTCCAGGCTCTGCCGTACGCCTTCGGGGAACACCGCCAGGGCTTGGGGTGCGCGGGGTACCACCAGGCTGACACCTGCCGCGGCGGCCAAGGCCACGGGGCGTGCGGCGTTTTCCGGGGTCAGGCCGTGGCAGGACAGCGGCGCGTTCAGATACTTCGCAAACCGCAGATAGGCCCCGTACACCGCCTCGGCGTCCGGGGCGGCGGGATCGTAGTCGCAGATCACCGCCGAGCAGCGCAGCCCCTTTAATTTGAAGGCGCACCGCACCTGCTCCGCCGCGTGGACGTCCAGCCGGCTGGGCGCGTCCGACGCCGTGAACTCCGGCAGCACCGCCTCCGGGTCAAAGCAGACGTTCTTATAGCCGCATTCCCGCGCGAATTCCAGGCGCTCCCAAAACGATTCGCCCGGCGCTTCATGCAGCCGCATTCCAATATTCATATATTCACTTCCTTTCCGTGAAAACAGGGAATTCCTCCCTTATACTCAAATTTTACTGTATTATAACACAAGACACCGTGAAATGCAATCCCGGCACAAGATTTTTTTCAGGGAAAAGGGGAACGGGGAAACAGGAGGCGCATCGCCGCCCCTGCGCAGCCGGGCCATTTCAATTCCTAATTCTATTGACCACATTCCCGTCTATCCGCAGGATAGAGCGATTCGATCGAACAAGATAAACTCTATGCCCTACATCCTGCAAAAATGTGTGAAATAAGCGCCATAAGCCCATCAATTTGCATAATTTACAATAAATTCATCCGACTAATTGGGCTGAATCGTTGCGAATATGTATGGGGAGTGCTATAATTACTGAATGGATGATTGTCGGGATCGGACCGGCAAAAGAGAGGTTGTTTTGGATGCTGAAGTATACGATCAAACGTGTGTTGCTGGCCGTGGTGACGGTATTCATCATATCGGCGATCACCTTTTTCGCCATGAACGCCATCCCGGGCGGACCGTTCGCCAAGGAAAAGGCCCCGGACCCGGCGGTGCAGGCGGCGCTGGAGGCGCGGTTCAATCTGGACAAGCCGGTGGGACAGCAGTACCTCATTTATTTGAGCAACCTGGCCCACGGCGACTTCGGCATATCGCTCAAGACCGGGCGTGAGATCAGCCAGATCATCCGCGAAAAGTTCTCCGTGTCGGCCCGGCTGGGCGGCATGGCGGCGCTGTGCGCGGTGGTGCTGGGGCTGATTCTGGGCTCCGTGGCCGCGCTGTGCCGCAATAAATGGCCTGACCGGCTCATCATCTTTCTGACCACGCTGTTCGTGTCGGTGCCGAGCTTCATCCTGGCGACGATACTTTTGCTGGTGTTTGCCCTCCAGCTCAAATGGGTGGGCGTGTTCTCCACCGACAATCCCAATTATGTGCTGCCCGTGATCTCCCTGATGCTCTATCCCATGAGCTACATCACCCGCCTGACCAAGTCCTCCATGCTGGACGTGCTGGGGCAGGACTACATCCGCACCGCCCGGGCCAAGGGCGTGCGGGAGTGGCTGGTGATCTTCAAGCACGCGCTCAGAAACGCGCTGATTCCCGTGATCACCTATGTGGGCCCCATGGTGGCGGGCATACTGACCGGCTCCATGGTCATCGAGACGGTGTTCACCATCGGCGGCCTGGGCACCGAGTTCGTGCGCTCCATCAACAACCAGGACTATCCGATGATCATGGCCACCACCATCTTCCTGGCGGTGCTGATGGTCGTCGCCACGCTCTTAAGCGACCTGGTGTACAAGCTCATCGACCCGAAGATCAGCTTCGACTGAGGAAGGAGAGTATCTATGTATAACGCAGACAAGCTCCCGAAGAAAAACCTCCTCAGCCTCCAGATCGACTTGAGCAAGTTTGAGAAGGCCAGCGACGAGGAAAAGGCTCAGCACGAGACCATGCGCGAGTCCACCACCTTCTTCCGCGACGGTATGCGCAAGCTGCGGCGCAATCCCCTGGCGGTGGCCAGCCTGATCGTGCTGGTGGCGCTGGTGGTTTCCATCATCGTGGTGCCGTTCTTCTATCCCTACAGCTACGAGCAGATGATCACCGTCAACGGCAAGCGCGACAAGACGGCCAAGAACCTGGCCCCCTTCACCTATTCCAAGATGGAGCAGAAGGCCATCGACGAGGGGGCGAGCATCTTCCCCCACATCTTTGGCACCGACGAGCTCTGCCGCGACTACTTCATCCGCGTGGTCTACGGCGCGCGGGTGTCCCTGGCCGTGGGCCTGTTCGCCAGCCTGATCGTGCTGGTCATCGGCCTTTTGTACGGCTCCATATCCGGCTACTTCGGCGGCAAGGTGGACATGGTGATGATGCGCATCGTGGACATCATCTACTCCCTGCCCGACACCCTGATGGTGGTGCTTTTGTCCGTGGTGCTCAACCAGGTGCTGGGCGGCGCGCTGCAGGGCACGGTGCTGGCCCGGGTGGGCACCAACATGATCTCCCTGTTCGTGGTGTTCGGCGTGCTGTACTGGGTGGGCATGGCCCGTCTGGTGCGCGGCCAGATCCTTTCCATTAAAAACAACGAATACGTGCTGGCCGCCCGCGCCCTCGGCGCGAAGCCGGGCCGCATCATTCAAAAGCACATCCTGCCCAACTGCATGTCCGTCATCTTCATCTCCGTGGCCCTGCAGATTCCCTCGGCCATCTTCACCGAGAGCTTCCTGTCCTTCATCGGGCTGGGCGTGCAGGCGCCGATGCCGTCCCTGGGCTCCCTGGCCAACGCGGCCCGCGGCGGCATGCAGAGCTATCCCTACAAGATGGTGTTCCCCGCGATCATCATCTGCCTGATCGTGCTGAGCTTCAACCTGCTGGGCGACGGCCTGCGCGACGCCTTTGACCCGAAGCTGAGGAGGTAAGACGATGAGCACACCGCTTTTGCAGGTCAAAAACCTGCGCACATCCTTCAAGGTCGATCACGGCGAGGTGCACGCCGTCAACGGCATCTCCTTCAACCTGGACAAGGGCAAGGTGCTGGGCATCGTGGGCGAGTCCGGCTCGGGCAAGTCCGTCACCGCCTATTCCATCATGCGCATCCTGGTGGAGCC
>CACWUV010000192.1 GCA_902764185.1 uncultured Eubacteriales bacterium | reverse complement strand
CCAACCGGGCGGCCAGCCTGACCACCAGCCGCCCCGGGGCCATCCCCGCCATGCCCACATTGGACGAAGTGATGAAGGAGGAAGCCCAATGAGCAATTTTGCCTGGGAAATCGAATTTGCGACCCGCTTTGAGCGCCACGCGGACGAGCTGAAGTGGCTGTACTGCGAGCTTTATCATGGCGATATGCAGGCTTACCGGTATTTCACCGATATGCTCTATCGCTGCTGGCAGCAGCGGCCCGAAGCGCTGAAAAAGATCGACCGCGCCCGGGAGAAGGATCCCGGCTGGTACAAGGGCCATGAGCTGGTGGGCATGCTGATGTATGTCAACGCCTTTGCGGGCAACCTGCAGGGCGTACGGCAAAAGCTGGATTATATCGCCGATTGCGGCGTCAACTATCTGCACCTGATGCCGCTGCTGGAGAGCCCCAAAGGGCGCAGCGACGGCGGCTACGCGGTGAGCGATTTCCGCCGCGTGCAGCCTGAGCTGGGCACCATGGAGGATCTCTACGCGCTGGCCGACGACTGCCATGAGCGGGGCATCGCGGTGTGCCTGGACTTTGTGATGAACCACACCAGCGAGGATCACGAGTGGGCCCGGCGGGCCCGGGCAGGCGAGCGGGAATACCAGAACCGCTATTTCTTCTACGACAACTGGGAGATCCCCAACGCCTACGAGCAAACCGTGCCCCAGGTGTTTCCCACCACCGCTCCCGGCAACTTTACCTGGTGTCCCGAGGCGGGCAAGGTGGTCATGACCACCTTCTATCCCTACCAGTGGGATCTGAATTACGCCAACCCCACCGTGTTCAACGACATGACGGAGAACATGCTGTACCTGTGCAACCACGGCGTGGACGTGGTACGCCTGGACGCCGTGCCCTACATCTGGAAAGCCCTGGGCACCTCCTGCCGCAATCTGCCCCAGGTGCACACCCTGGTGCGCCTGATGCGCATGGTGTGCGAGATCGTGTGTCCCGGCACGCTGCTGCTGGGCGAGGTGGTCATGGAGCCCAGCAAAGTGGTGCCCTACTTTGGCTCCGTGGAAAAACCCGAATGCCACCTGCTGTATAACGTGACCACCATGGCCTCCATCTGGCACACCGTGGCCACCAAGGATGTGCGCCTGCTGCGCCATCAGCTGGAGCAGGTGTTCGCTCTGCCCAAAGAATATGCGTTCCTCAACTACCTGCGCTGCCACGACGATATCGGCTGGGGTCTGGATTATGGCTTTCTGGGCCAGTTTGGCCAGACCGAGGTGCCGCATAAGAAGTTCCTGAACGACTTCCTCACCGGCAAATGGCCCGGCAGCCCGGCGAGGGGCGAACTCTACAACGACGATCCCCGGCTGGGCGACGCCCGCCTGTGCGGCACCACGGCGTCCCTGTGCGGCATCGAAGCGGGCTGCAAGGGGGAGGCCGATCTGGCTTCAGCCATCAACTGGGACATCATGCTGCACGCCTTCATGTTCACCTTGAGCGGCATCCCCGTGCTGTACAGCGGCGACGAGATCGCCCAGGAGAACGACTACGGCTACCATGACGATCCGCTGAAGGCTGAGGACAGCCGCTACCTGCACCGGGGCAGCCTGGATTGGCAGAAGGCGGCGCGCCGCCACCAGGACAACACGGTGGAGAACGACATCTTTGACGCCATCCGCCGCCAGGAGCAGCTGCGCTCCCAGTATCGGGTATTCGACGACAGCGCTGACACCTGGCTGCTGGAAACCCACAGCGACCACGTGCTGGGCATCGGCCGCTACTGCCAGGGGGAAAAGCTGCTGGCGCTGTTCAACTTTTCCGATGAGGAGCAGTCCGTATGGCTGGACGACCGGGCCGACTACACCGACCTGTGGACGGGCCGGGAATGCTCTCCCATGCTGGTGCATCTGGCCCCCGGCGGGTTTGTGTGGCTGCATCGGCAGTATGTGTGAGGGAGCGGAATGAAGCAAAAGCTGATTTTTCTGGATATTGACGGCACGCTGACCCCGCCGGGGCAAAACACGCCCCCAAAAAGCGCCCTGGAGGCCATCCGCAAGGCCCAGGCCAATGGACACCGGGTATTCCTGTGCACCGGGCGCAACCGGGGCATGCTGGCTCCGGTGCTGGCCCTGGGCTTTGACGGCGCGGTGGCCAGCGCGGGCGGTTTTGTGTTCACCAACGACAAAATCCTCTATGATTGCCCCATGAGCGCGGAGCAGTATCAAACCGCCATGCGCTTGCTGGGGGATCAGGGGGTATTCCGCACGGTGGAGACCCGGGACGGCTCCTACTGCGACGAAAACCTGGGCGAATTTCTGTCCGGCATGGGCCCGGGCAACAGCGAGCTGGAGCGCTGGCGGGCGGCGCTGGAAAAGGAACTGAACATCCGTCCCCTGAGCGAATATACCGGCGACGCGGTGTATAAGATCGTGCTGATGTTCACCCGGCCGGAGCAGCTGATCCCGGCGAAGGAAGCGCTGGAAAAGGACTTCAATTTTGTGGTGCAGGACGGCAGAAACCATGGTGCGCTGAACGGCGAAATGATCAACCGGCAATTCGATAAAGGCCGGGGCGTGCGCACCGTGGCGGCGCATTTGGGGTTTGACATCGCCGACACCATCGGCTTTGGCGACAGCATGAACGACCTGGAAATGATCGAGACTGTGGGCGTCAGCGTGTGCATGGACAACGGCAGTCCGCTGCTGAAATCCAAGAGCAGTCTGGTGTGCCCCGCGGTGGACGAGGACGGCCTGGCCTGGGCATTTGACAGGCTGGGCCTGTGCGGAGAGTGCCTATGACGATCCGCCGATTCGAGGAAAAGGACGCCCAGGCCGTGTCTGATCTGATCGCCCATACCCTGCGCACCACCAACAGCCGGGATTATTCCCCGGAATACCTGGAAAACGACATCGCCCACCTCCGGCCGGCGGACATTCTGGGCCGGGCCGCGGGACAGCACTTTTACGTGGCGGAGGAGAATGGCCGCGTCGTGGGCTGCGGCGCCATCGGCTCCTACTGGGGCAAGGCGGACGAAAGCAGCCTGTTCACCATCTTCGTGCTGCCGGAATATCAGGGACGGGGCATCGGCAGACAGATCATCCGCACCCTGGAGCGGGACGAGTACTTTCTCCGCGCCCGGCGGGTGGAGATCCCCGCCTCCATCACCGGCGCGCCCTTCTACCTCAAAATGGGCTACACCTACAAAAACGGCGTAACGGAGCCGGACGAGGAAGGGCTGCTGCGGCTGGAAAAATGGCGTAGTATATGATCGATTCGATAAACAGAAATTTGACGGGGAGAACGATGGGGCTTTGCCCCATACCCCACCGGGGTGCAAGTTGCACCCCGGACCCCGCCGATGGCGGATGTTGCGCAGCTTCGATAACAAGCAGCTTCCCGCTGTTGCTTGAATAACGCAGGCCATCGCTTCCGGGCAGCCAGCTTCGCTGGCGCGCTGTGCGCAA
>CACWUV010000191.1 GCA_902764185.1 uncultured Eubacteriales bacterium | reverse complement strand
GATGGCCGCCGGCGCCCAATTGCCCGTGCGGGTGGTGTCCGCCACCAGCCTCACGGTGCCGGATACCCAGGACAGCCTGCTGGTGGTGGAGATGAACACCCGCATGCTGGCCGGGGAATGCAAGCTGACCCTGGCCTCCTGGTATGGGGACGACATGGAGGTGCTGTTTTTCCCGCCCGCGGAAAAGGAAAGCCGCGCCTTCCTGCGCATTCCGCTGTGCGAGATCGACCGCCAGCCCAAATACGACCACACCACGGCGGTGTATCTGCCCAGCCTGCCGCTGAAGGCGCGGATACGCTATGATCTCTGGGACCTCAAGCGCGTGATGGACGTGCTGCGGGGCGAGAGGGGCTGTCCCTGGGATCTGGCCCAGACCCACCGCAGCCTCAGCCGCTATCTGATCGAGGAAGCCTATGAGACCAGCGAGGCCGTGGAAAAGGAAGACTGGGACCACGTGGCGGACGAGCTGGGCGACGTGCTGCTGCAGGTGATCTTCCAGGCCAATATCGGCGAGCAGTACGGCACCTTTGAGCTCAGCGACGTGACCACCGACATCTGCAAAAAGATGATCGAGCGCCACCCCCATATCTTCGCCGGCGGCCACGCGGACACGGCGGAGGAGGTTTTCCTCTCCTGGGAGCAGATGAAGCAGCGCCAGCGGGGCAACACCACCGCCGCCGACCGGCTGCGGGATGTGTCCGCCAGCCTGCCGGGGCTGCTGCGGGCGGAAAAGATGTTCAAAAAGGCCGAGGCCATGGGCATCGACGCCGCGGGCCTGCTGGACGCCGGGCCCGCCCGGGACATTCTGGACGCCGTGCAGGCGCTTCGCCGGCAGGGACTTTCCGCCGAGGAGGAGACCCAAATCGCCCTGCTCCGCCTGATCCAGCAGGTGGAAAAGCTGGAAAAATCCGGCGAAATCCGCCAGAAAGTGCCCGAAGAACTTGACAATTGAAAAAAACCATGTATACTGTACAAGGAGAGTGTTTGCACCATCCCCCTTGACGGGATGTTGACCACCGCTTTTTGTAAAATTAAAGGAGGAAAAATCATGAACAAGACTGAACTGATCGCTGCCGTCGCCAAGGCTACCGACCTGAGCCGCAAGGATGCGGACAAGGCCGTCAACGCTGCTTTTGATGCCATCACCGCCGCTCTGAAGGCCGGTGAAAAGGTGCAGATCGTCGGTTTCGGCGGCTTCGAAGCCAAGGAACGCGCTGCCCGCACCGCCCGCAACCCCCGCACCGGTGAGGAAATCACCATCGAAGCCTCCAAGGCTGTGTCCTTCAAGGCTGGCAAGGCCCTCAAGGACGAAGTGAACGCCTGATTCAGTTTTGATTTAAGGAAGCCGAAAGGCTTCCTTTTTTTGTGGGATTTATGCGCCTGATAAACAGAAACTTACCAGCGAATGAACAATGAATTTCCTCTGCCAATTTCTGTTTTCCTTGACGCCTTCCCGTTTTTTCCACTATAATATTTCCATCAATCCTACACCCGGAGGCGCGGCCATGACGTTGCAGCAATTGCACTACGTGATCGAAATATCGGAGGCGGGGTCGCTGAACAAGGCGGCGGAGCGCTTGTACATCGCCCAGCCTTCCCTGACCAGCTCCATACAGGAATTGGAAAAGGAGATCGGCATCACCATCTTCAACCGCACGGGCCGCGGCGTGACGCTGACGGCGGAGGGCGCGGGCTTTTTGCCCTACGCCCGGCAGGTGTACGGCCAATACATGAACCTGATGGACGTATATGGCAAGCAGGGGGCCCGGCGGCAGCAGTTTGCCGTGTCCACCCAGCATTATTCCTTTGCGGTGAAGGCCTTTGTGGAGATGACCCGCAGCTTCGACGTGGGGGAATACGACTTTGCCATCCGCGAGACCCGCACCAAGGCGGTATTGGAGGACGTGGCCTCCTCCCGCAGCGAGATCGGCATTCTGTACCTGAACGACTTCAACCGCCGGGCGCTGGAAAAGCTGATGAGCGCCAGCAATCTGGTGTTCACCCACCTCATCGACTGCGCCGCCTATGTGTACCTGTGGGGTCAGCACCCGCTGGCCAAGCGCCGCGCCATCACCTTTGAGGATCTGACGCCCTACCCCTGCCTGTCCTTTGAGCAGGGGGACGACAGCAGCTTTTATCTTTCCGAGGAATTGCTCTCCACCAGCGAGTATCCCCGCATCATCAAGTGCTGCGACCGGGCCACGGTGCTGAACCTCATGGTGGGCCTCAACGCCTATACCCTGTGCAGCGGCATCATCTGCGAGGAGCTGAACATCGGCGACTACATTGCCGTGCCCTACGCCTCCGACGAGCACAACCCCGCCGGCGCCATGGAGATCGGCTATGTGACCCGCCGCAATAGCATCCTCAGCCCCGCGGGCAATCGCTATATCGAGGAAATGAAAAAATACCTGGCCGCCTGCGACCCCGTCAAGACCGGCACCCGCATGCCGGAGGGCGCGCAGAAGAGCCGTTAACCGCCGCCCCGCATCGACCTTTTGGGAGGCCAGCGCCAAGCTGGACAAAAAGAACATGATCCACAGCCAAGAAGATCTGGCCCGCCTGATCGACCAGGTGGGCATCCTGCCCTTTTTTGCCAACACCGTTGCGGGCTGGTCGGTGGAGGAAAACATCGACCCCGCCTGCTGGTTCACCAGCATTCCCGGCCCCTGGGAGTGGAAGGGGCCGCTGGCGGCGGAAAAAACCTGCGTGTACGGCAAGTTCATCCATCGCAAGGCCGCCTTCATCAGCCCCCGGTGGTTTGCCGACCTGGCCAACTGGCGGCGGGAAGGCTATGCCTGGGACGAGCGGGTGGACGACGATCTGGCGCCCTATCACGACCGGCTGCTGATGGACTACCTGGCGGCCCATCCCGGCGTGCTCTCCAAATACGCCAAGCGGGAGTGCGGCTTCACCAAGGGCTTTGATACCGTGCTGACCCGCCTGCAAATGCAGACCTATGTGGTCACCAGCGATTTTCAGTACGACCGCACCAAGGACGGCGCGCCCTACGGCTGGGGCAACGCCGTCATCGACCTGGCCGACAAATGGCTTGGGGAGGACTTCTGGGCCATCCGCAGCGGCCGCACCCCCGAGGAGTCCTTCGAGGGCATGGTGGCCCACCTGATGGGGGCGATGCCCCAGGCGGATGAGGGGAAGATAAGGAAGGAATTGAAGTAAAATAAAAGATCCTTCGACTGCGCTGCGCTCCGCTCAGGATGACAATGTAAGATGGTTTTCTTTTGTTTGGTGACTTAATTTGCTGCAAAAAGCCAACAAACAAGGAAAAAACAACCCATCACTGTCATCCTGAGCGGAGCGCAGCGAAGTCGAAGGATCTTATCATTTATTAAGGAATCTCTGATTCATTCGCTGATAAATTTCTGTTTTTTGCGTATCCTTTTATTCGGGTATCGGCATAAGATCCTTCGACTGCGCTTACGCTCCGCTCAGGATGACAATGTAAGGTGA
>CACWUV010000190.1:1380-4902 GCA_902764185.1 uncultured Eubacteriales bacterium | reverse complement strand
TCCGCATCATCCGCCATTGCCGGGTCCAGGGAGGGGCTCCCCTCCCTGGTGGGGTTTGGGGCAAAGCCCCAACGTAACCCTTTCCCCGTCAAATTTCTGTTTTTGTGTATCCTTTTATCGGGTATCAGTTCTGGCATCGCTTCAATGCGGTCAATGCAGCCTCCCTTCATTCGGCTTCGCCAGAACGAAAAATCCATCCCGAATCTTTCAACGGTTTAGATGTCAAATAGTATGAAACCATAAAGAAACCCCCTCCCGGAAATCCGGGAGGGGAATGCATGCAGCAGGGCGGCGGGGCCGGGAGCGAAAAGCGATGAGAAAAATGAGAAACTGGAGGAACCCGGCAAACGGATATTTCAGACGTTTATGGGCCGCCCTGCTTTGATTTCAATTTAATATTCCGGCTCCAGCAGGCCCAGGTTGCCATCCTTGCGCAGATAGAGCACGTTGGTCTGATCGGTCTCGATATTGATGAAAACATAGAAGCTGTGGCCCAGCAGTTCCATCTGCAAAATGGCGTCCTCCACGTGCATGGGACGGGTGGTATAGGTCTTGGTGCGCACAACCTGGCGCTCGCCCTGGGCGGGAGCTTCCTCGATGAACTCCGGCTCTTCGGCGGGAATATCGGCCCGCAGACGCTTTTCCAGCTTGGTGCGATGGCGCAGGATCTGCTTTTCCAGCTTGGCCAGCGACTTGTCAATGCTCATGAACAGGTTGTCCTCGCTGGCAGCCTCGGCACGCAGGGTCACGCCGTCAATGGGCACGGTGATCTCAGCGATGCGCTGGTTGCGCTCCTTGCGCAGACGCACATACATCTGGGTATCGGGCTTCAGATAGCGTTCCATGGTGGCCGTTTTTTTCATAATGCGGTTGGTAATACCCGGGGTGACAACCATGTTTTTCGCAGTGATTGTAGTTTTCATAGGATGATCTCCTTTCGATATTCAGTGCCTGTGCTGCGCGTCTCTTGTTTCTCTGGTTATATAGTTCGACGCATCCTTTGTTATTCCTGCAACAAATGGATGAAATTCAACCAAAATTACACAAATTTTGATCATTGACATTTCTCCTTTGTTGCGGTATAATACTTCTTGCTGCTAAAGCCTGCGGTCGTGGCGGAATCGGCATACGCGCACGTTTGAGGGGCGTGTAGGGAAACCTGTACGGGTTCAAGTCCCGTCGACCGCACCAAAGAAATGGGGCACCCATGGGGTGTCCCATTTCTTTGATATTGAGATCAAGGACTTGAACAGAGCGGAAGTGAATGACAGCCCAGTGGGCTGTCAGAGCCGCGACCGGGCTTCGCCCGCAGGCGAAGTCAAGTCCCGTCGACCGCACCAGCAAAAGCATCCTGGAAAGGGATGCTTTTTTCTTGTTTCTTGCCAAAAACCGTAAAATTTTTGCTTGACGAACAAAAATGTTCGTGATATTATGTACCACAAGTGAATAGCTGAAAGGCGATGACGAAGACGGCCGGGACACAGCTTTTCTCCAGAGAGCCTGCGGGCGGTGCGAGCAGGCGGAAGGCGTTCCGGCACATCACTTCCGAGCCGAATGGGTGAAGCGATGTAGCCCGTTCCGTGATTGCCGCGTCAGAGCATAACGCTTGCTGGAGCGTGAGGGGCGCATGAAAGTGCGCAAATTGAGTGGTACCGCGGGTGATACGCCCGTCTCAATGATTGCTATTGAGACGGGCTTTTGCTTGTCTCGGAAAGGATGCTTTATGGTCGTCAATACGGTGGAAAAACATCTGTCCGAAGTGGCGGAACGTATCCGGGAGCTGCGCATGGTGCTGGGCATCAGCGTGGAGGAGGCGGCCCAGCGCACGGGTCTGCGGACGGAAGAATATGTGTTTTATGAGCAGGGCAAGCAGGATCTGCCTTTTTCCTTCATCCATAACTGCGCCTTGGCCTTCGATGTGGATATGGCGGAGCTGCTGGAAGGCCGCTCGCCCATGCTGCGGCATTATCAGGTCACCCGCGGCGGCGAAGGCCAAACGGCGGTGGACGACGACGGCATCCTGATCCGCGATCTGGCGCCGCGTTTCAGCGGCAAGATCGGCGAGCCCTACCTGGTGCGCTATGAATATGACGAGGAGCAGCAGCACAAGCCCATCCATACCGACGTCCACGGCGGCCAGGAGTTTGACTATATCCTCTCCGGCAGCCTGAAAGTGCAGATCGGCAAACATGTGGAGATATTGAGCGCTGGCGACTCCATCCTCTATGATTCCGGCACGCCCCATGGCATGATTGCAGTGGACGGCGCGGCCTGCACCTTCCTGGCCATGGTGCTGGCGGGTGAAAAGAACGACGATGTGGAGCTCAGCCGCACCATCGTGCGCGCCCGCACCACCGAAAAGCTGCTGTGCGAAAAGTTCGTCCAGTGCCAGGAGGACGAGCACGGCACGCCGGTCAGCGTATCCTTCACCGACGCCGACAAATACAATTTTGCCTTCGACACCGTGGACGCCATCGGCCGGGCCTATCCCGACAAGCTGGCCATGCTGCATATCGCCGAGGATATGACCGAGCGCCGCTTCACCTTTGGAGAGATCAAGCGCGCCTCCGGCCAGACGGCCAATTATTTCAAGTCCATGGGTATCAAACGCGGCGACCGGGTCATGCTGGTGCTGCGCCGCCATTATCAGTTCTGGTTCGCCATGCTGGCCCTGCATAAGATCGGCGCCGTGCCCATCCCGGCCACGGATCAGCTGCTGGTCCACGACTATGAATACCGCTTCAACGCCGCCGGGGTTTCCGCCATCGTGTGCACCGCCAAGGGCAAGGCGGCGGAATATGTGGAGGAGGCCATGAAAACCAGCCCCACCCTCAAAACCCGCGTCCTGGTGGGCGGCCAAAGGGAGGGCTGGCGGGACTTTGACAGCGAATACAGCCTGTTCAGCAGCCACTTTGACCGCGGGGTGGACGCGCCCTGCGGCGACGATACTGCCCTGATGTTCTTTACCAGCGGCACCACCGGCTATCCCAAGATCGCCGAGCACAGCTACAAATACGCCTTGGGCCACTTCCTCACCGCCCGCTATTGGCATCAGTGCGACCGGGACGGCCTGCATTTTACCATCTCCGAAACGGGCTGGGGCAAGGCGCTGTGGGGCAAATTCTACGGCCAGTGGATGTGCGAGGGCGCGGTGTTCGTCTACGACTTTGACCGTTTCGACGCCCACGCCATTCTGCCCATGTTTGAAAAATACCACATCACCACCTTCTGCGCGCCGCCCACCATGCTGCGCCTGCTGATCCGCGAGGATCTCTCCCATTACGATCTGACCAGCATCAACAACATCACCACCGCGGGCGAGGCGCTCAACCCCGAGGTGCACCGCATTTTCCGCGAAAACACCGGCCTGTCCATCATGGAGGGCTTCGGCCAGACCGAAACCACCCTGAGCGTGGCCACCTTCACCGGCATGAAGCCCCGGCCCGGCGCCATGGGCAAGCCTTCGCCGCTTTACGATGTGGATATCGTGGATGAAAACGGCCATTCCGTGGACGTGGGCGA
>CACWUV010000190.1:0-1356 GCA_902764185.1 uncultured Eubacteriales bacterium | reverse complement strand
CCGAAGTTCCCTGCGGCCTGTTCAAGGGCTACTACAACGATCCCGAGCATACCCGGCAGGCCTGGCACGACGGCATGTATCACACCGGCGATACCGCCTGGCGGGATGAGGACGGCTACTTCTGGTATGTGGGCCGGGTGGACGACGTCATCAAGAGCAGCGGCTACCGCATCGGCCCCTTCGAGATCGAGAACGTCATCATGGAATTGCCCTATGTGCTGGAGTGCGGCGTCAACGCCGTGCCCGATCCCGTCCGCGGCCAGGTGGTCAAGGCCAGCATCGTGCTGACGAAGGGCACGGAAGGCACCGAGGATCTCAAACGGGAGATCCAGAACTACGTCAAGACCCACACCGCGCCCTACAAGTATCCCCGCGTGGTAGTGTTCCGCCACAGCCTGCCCAAGACCATTTCCGGCAAAATACAGCGAAACCTGCTTTAAAGTACAAAAGAAAAACACCATTTCTTTGGGATCGATGGTATAATCATCTAAAGACTGTGACGAAGAGGGCACAGGCGATCCGCTCAATCAGAGAGACGGCGGTGGGTGCAAGCCGTTTGGGCGTGCCGTGTGTTTGTAGCTTCCGAGTCGGAAAGAAGAAAGGAGCCGGGATGGGGGAGGGATCCTCCGGAACGGCGCTGAGTAGAACTATCCCGTCTGGCCGCGTGAAGGCATAACGCTTGTTGGAGCGTGAGGGGCGCGAAAGCGCAATTTGAGTGGTACCGCGGGCATTTTACCCGTCTCAAAGAAAGATTTCTTTGGGACGGTTTTTGTTTATCCGTCCCAGGAGAGGAGTCCCACTATGGCAGAAATCACCGGACTGGATCTGACCATCCAGGAAATGGCGGCGCGTATCCGCGAGCTGAGATTGGTGGAGGGGCTGAGCCCGGCCCAGATGGCGGAAAAGACCGGCGTCACCGCCGCCGAATACCTGGCCTGCGAGTCGGGCGAGCATGACCTCAACTTCGCCTTCCTCTATCGCTGCGCTCTGGCCTTTGGCGTGGACGTTACCGACCTTATCGAAGGCAGCAGCCCCACCTTGAGCACCTTCGATCTCACCCGGGCGGGGGAGGGCCAGCGCATTGAGAAGGCCCACGGCATGACCTATTACAACATGGCCGCCGCCTTCAAAAACCGCATCGCCAACCCGCTATATACCCTGGCCGAATATGATGAATCCGCCCAGCGCCAGGATATTCCGCTGACCACCCATGAGGGCCAGGAATTCGACCTGGTCATCAGCGGCCATTTGAAGGTCCAGGTGGGCACCCACAGCGAGATCCTGGGTCCCGGCGATACCATCTATTACGATTCCGGCACGCCCCCCGGCATGATCGCCGTGGGCGGGGAAAACTGC
>CACWUV010000189.1 GCA_902764185.1 uncultured Eubacteriales bacterium | reverse complement strand
GACGAATATCTGGCCTTCGACGGCTACAAGGCCCTGGAAAAGGCCCTGACCCAGATGACCCGCGAGGAAGTCATCGACGAGATCCTCAAGTCCGGCCTGCGCGGCCGCGGCGGCGGCGGCTTCCCCACCGGCCTCAAGTGGAAGTTCACCTACAACAGCCCCGGCCCCGACAAGTACGTGGCCTGCAACGCTGACGAGGGCGACCCCGGCGCGTTCATGGACCGCTCCATCCTGGAGGGCGATCCCCACAGCGTGCTGGAGGCCATGGCCATCGCGGGCTATGCCATCGGCGCGGCCGAAGGCTACATCTACGTGCGTGCCGAGTATCCCATCGCCGTCAAGCGCCTGGAGATCGCCATCAGCCAGGCCCACGAATACGGGTTGCTGGGCGAAAACATCTTCGGCACCGGCTTCAACTTTGACATCAAGATCCGCCTGGGCGCCGGCGCCTTCGTCTGCGGCGAGGAAACCGCCCTGATGCGCTCCATCGAGGGCAAACGCGGCGAGCCCATCCCGCGTCCTCCCTTCCCCGCTGTCAAGGGCCTGTTCGCCAAGCCCACCATGCTGAACAACGTGGAAACCTACGCCAACGTGGCCCAGATCATCCTGAACGGCGCCGACTGGTTCGCCAGCATGGGCACCGAGAAGAGCAAGGGCACCAAGGTGTTCGCCCTGGGCGGCAAGATCAACAACACGGGCCTGGTGGAGGTGCCCATGGGCACCACGCTGCGCACCATCATCTACGACATCGGCGGCGGCATCCCCAATGGCAAGAAGTTCAAGGCCGTGCAGACCGGCGGTCCCTCCGGCGGCTGCCTGCCCACCCAGCTGCTGGATACCCCCGTGGATTATGATAACCTGATCGCCGCGGGCTCCATGATGGGCTCCGGCGGCATGATCGTCATGGACGAGGACGACTGCATGGTGGACATCGCCCGCTTCTTCCTGGAGTTCACCGTGGACGAGAGCTGCGGCAAGTGCACCCCCTGCCGCGTGGGCACCCGCCGCATGCTGGAAATCCTGAACCGCATCGTGGAAGGCAAGGGCACCATGGAGGACCTGGACAAGCTGGAGGAGCTGGCCCAGGGCATCAAGGCCACGGCGCTGTGCGGCCTGGGCCAGACCGCTCCCAACCCCGTGCTGGCCACCCTGAAATTCTTCCGTCATGAGTACGAGGCCCACATCAAGGATCATGTGTGTCCCGCCCATCACTGCCGGGCGCTGCTGCAATATGTCATCGACGCCGAAAAGTGCCGCGGCTGCACCGCCTGCTCCAAAGTGTGCCCCGCCGGCGCCATCAGCGGCGAAGTGCGCCAGGCCCATATCATCGATACTGCCAAGTGCCTCAAGTGCGGCGCGTGCATGGAGAAGTGCCGCTTCGGCGCCATTTCCCGTCAGTAATAGGAGGACAGCTGTATGGAAAACATGATCAATTTGACGATTGACGGCGTGCAGGTGTCCGTGCCCGCCGGCAGCACCGTGCTGGAGGCTGCCCGCAAGGCCAATATTCACATTCCCACGCTGTGCTATTTGAAGGATGTCAACCAGATCGGCGCTTGCCGCGTCTGCGTGGTGGACGTGGGCGCCCGCGCGCTGCAGGCCGCCTGCGTGTACCCCGTAGCAGAGGGGATGGTGGTCAAGACCAACACCCCCGCCGTGCGCCGGGCCCGCAAGACCGTGGTGGAGCTGCTGCTCTCCATCCATGACCGCAAGTGCCTGTCCTGCTCCCGCAACAACAACTGCGAGCTCCAGGACCTGTGCCGCGACCTGGGCATTGACGACGACAACCACTTCTCCGGCGAAATGAACCACTACGACGTGGACGACGCCAGCCCCTGCGTGGTGCGCGACAACAACAAGTGCGTGCTGTGCCGCCGCTGCGTGGCCGCCTGCCACCAGCAGCAGAACGTGGGCGTCATCGGCGCTGTGCGCCGCGGCTTCACCACCGCCATCGAGAGCCCTTGGAAGCTGCCCCTGGCCAATACCGGCTGCGTGGGCTGCGGCCAGTGCATCGTGGCCTGCCCCGTGGGCGCGTTGAAGGAAAAGGATTCCATCAAGGCCGTGGACAAGCTGCTGGAGGGCCCCAAGCATGTGGTGGTGCAGACCGCTCCCGCCGTGCGCGCCGCCCTGGGCGAGGAATTTGGCATTCCCATGGGCACCAGCGTCACCGGCAAGATGGCCGCCGCCCTGCGCCGTCTGGGCTTTGACAAGGTGTTCGACACCGATTTCGGCGCGGACCTGACCATCCTGGAGGAAGGCACCGAGCTGGTGCAGCGGCTGACCAAGGGCGGCACCCTGCCCATGATCACCAGCTGCTCTCCCGGCTGGGTCAAGTACTGCGAGACCTACAACAGCGATTTCATTCCCAACCTGTCCAGCTGCAAGAGCCCCCACGAAATGCTGGGCGCGGTGATCAAGACCTACTACGCCGAAAAGTTCGACATCGATCCCAAGGACATCGCGGTGGTCTCCGTCATGCCCTGCACCGCCAAGAAGTTTGAGGCCAAGCGGCCCGAACTGAGCAACTACGGCATGCAGGACGTGGACGAGGTGCTCACCACCCGCGAGCTGGCCAAGATGATCCGCCAGGCGGGCATCGACTTTGCCACCCTGCCCGAAGAGGACTTTGACAGCGTGCTGGGCGAGAGCACCGGCGCGGGCGTCATCTTCGGCGCCACCGGCGGCGTGATGGAGGCGGCCCTGCGCTTCGCCTACGAAGTCGTCACCGGCAAGACCCTGGAGAAGGTGGAATTCCACGAGGTCCGCGGCTTGCAGGGCGTCAAGGAAGCCGTCATCGACCTGGGCGAAACCAAGCTGAACGTGGCCGTGGCCCATGGCACCGCCAACGCTCAAAAACTCTTGGACAGCATCCGCAGCGGCGAAAAGAAGTATGAGTTCATCGAGGTCATGTGCTGCCCCGGCGGCTGCGTCACCGGCGGCGGTCAGCCCATTGTCAAGAGCGAAGTGCGTATGGGCGTCAACGTCTCCGCCGAGCGCGCCAAGGCCCTCTATGGCGAGGACGAAGGCAAGGCCCGCCGCAAGAGCCAGGACAACGAGGAGCTCAAGGTGCTCTATAAGGAGTACCTGGGCGAAGTGGGCGGTCACAAGGCCCATCACCTGCTCCACACCACCTACGTGGCCCGCGACAAATACGAAAACGTCAAGTAATATAAAATGGCCCCGCCGGGAAACCGGCGGGGCTTTTCTTGGCAGATGGGGGAGGGGGACGCCCTTTCCTTTCGATTTCACATTGCTTGTGCCATACCCCTTGCGCCTGCCCCGAAAATTTGCAAAACCTGCCATTTTTGCCTGCAAAACGCTTGTGCAATCGATAAAAATAGGGTATAATTGTCTTGTTACGGGCTGTTTTGCCTGTGAAACCGAACCAGTTCCCGATTTCAATTGAAAAAGGAGAATGAGATATGAAAAAGACCATTGAAGACGTGTCCGTACAGGGCAAAAAAGTGCTTGTGCGCGTTGACTTCAACGTGCCCATGGACAAGGAAACCGGCACCAAGATCACCGATGAAAACCGCATTCTGGGCGCTC
>CACWUV010000188.1:3624-4733 GCA_902764185.1 uncultured Eubacteriales bacterium | reverse complement strand
CAGCTTGCCAAAGTGAAGGAGAAGGTGCACTCGGCAGTTTCAATCACCAGTCTGGAAGCGCTGGAGCAGCGGCTTGCGGAGATGGTGGCCGAGATTTCTTTCGTCCACGGCCCGGGGCGCAGGAAGAGCGAGGCGCAAAAGGAATGGGAAGCACTGGACGAGCTGCGTCGGAGATGGCGGGACTACGAAGAAAAGCTCGCTGTTATGGGCACAGACCGCAACAGCTATTCCAAGACAGACCCGGACGCCACCTTTATGCGGATGAAAGAAGACCATATGCGAAACGGGCAGCTAAAGCCCGGGTACAATGTACAGATTGGGGTCAACAGCGAATACATCACGGGCATTGAAGTTTTCTCCAACCGAACAGACTACGGTACTATGGTCCCATTCATGAAAACGATGCAGCAAAAGCACGGGAAAAAGTACAAATCCGCAACCGCAGACGCCGGATATGAGCGTTTCAACAACTATCTGTATCTGGAGGCCAACGGGCAGTTGAGCTTCATCAAGCCTGCGAACTATGAACAGCAGAAGAGCAGTAGCTTCAAGAAGCAGATTGGGAGAATGGAGAACATGTCCTACGACGCCGAAGAAGACTGTTATACCTGTACTCAGGGACGAAAGCTGAGCCTGCGCCGGGAGAGTACAGAGCTCCAGAACGGGAAATACGTTACGATGGCATGGTACCGCTGCGAAAGCTGCTCCGACTGTCCGGTTCGGGATAAGTGCTGCCAGGCGAAGGATGCAGACCAAGCCAAGGAGCTGCGGGTAAACAAGACGTTTCAGGAATTAAGAAAAGCTTCGCTTGAGAACATCACGACAGAGTACGGAATCTATCTTCGTCAATGTCGGTCGATCCAAGTAGAGGGTGCCTTTGGGCTGCTCAAGAATGACTTCGGGTTCCGCCGCTTTCTCACGCGGGGAAGAAAGAACATTCGTACAGAGCTATTCTTCTTAGCACTTGCATTTGACCTGAAAAAGCTCTGGATGAAACGGGACAAAGGGCGATTGCGAACGCATTTGTCCGAGATTTCGGCTGCGTAACGAATAATTGAATCCATTTTTCCACATTAGGCGCCAGTCTATGGGCTGGGGCTGGCTTTGCT
>CACWUV010000188.1:0-3550 GCA_902764185.1 uncultured Eubacteriales bacterium | reverse complement strand
AGAGATTTGCGGAAAGTTTTCCACAGATCCTCGGTTTCTTTCGACTTTTAGACCTGAAAAAGAGGCCGCTGCAAAACTTCCATTTTGCAACGGCCCCTTGCTGTCTATGTACCAATTATAATGAGGGCCTTTTTTGCCGTCAGGCAAGATCAGTCCACGTCCTTCTTGGTCTGGTGGGTGGAGATGAACTGGTGGATATCCTTACGCATAGCGGGGTCGATGGGGTAATCCTTGATGATCATGATGCCCACGAAGGCCAGAATGGCGGGCACCAGGCCGATGATGACCACCATCCAGGTCAGCATGGTGGGCATCTTGGCGATGTCGCCCACATAGTTGCCGGTGACGGAGTCCACCTGGTAGCCGATGGCAATCAGCACGGCGCCCACAATGGCGGTGGACACGGCGTTCTGGGCCTTCTCCAGGAACTTCTCCAGCACGCCGGTGAGGGCGGAGCGGTCCTTGCCGGTCTTATAAATGGTGTAGTCCATAATCTCCATGCTCAGGTTGGAGCCGGGGACAAAGTCGATGCCGACGAAGAAGGCCATCAGGAACATGGGGATGAAGAAGAACACGGGGCTGGTGCGCAGCAGGCCCAGGATTTGCAGAATGAACATCAGCAATCCCGCGCCGCCCTGCATGGCCAGGTCGAAGATGTGCATCTTCAGGAAGTCGCCCTTAAACGCCTTCAGCAGCGGGTTGGCAAACACGGTGCCCAGCAGCAGGGGGAAGAGCATCATCAGCGACACCACCATGGACAGCGTGCCGAAATACGCCATGTTGACCTCGCCGGTGGTCAGGTCGGCGCAGTAGCCGTATTTCACGTAGTACACGGGGGCGGCGAAGAGGAACGTCCAGATAAAGCCGGTGGCGATGCACTTGAAGAAGTTGAGCATCATGGGCTTGTTGGTGCGCATCAGCGCGAAGAAGTCGGAGAACTTCACCTTGTCGTCGGGGTCCTGCTCCACCACGTGCTTCTCCTTGACCATGAACCAGCCCACCACGGAGATGATGCTGGATACCACCATGGCCACCATGGCCAGAATCATATAGGCGGTCTTGTAGCTGCCGGTGGAAGCCTGGATGGTGACGGCGATGGCGGCCATGGCAGAGCCCATCATGCCGATGATCATGACCCACACACGGGGCCCGATCAGCAGCTTGGAGCGCTCGCCGGGGTCGTTGGTCATGGTGCGGAACAGCAGGTTCTGATTGTAGAAGGAGGCGCCGATATCATAGACCAGATAGAAGAAGATGACCCAGACCGTCACCACGGCGGCGGAGCCGGTGATGCCGCTGGGCATCAGATAGAGGAAGAAAACGCCGATGGCGGTCATGATGATGGAGATCATGAAGAAGGGCTTATACTTGCCGTGCCTGCCGATCTTGCCCCGGTCCATGATGAAGCCCTGGATGGGGTCGTCCACGGCGTCGATGATGCGGGCGGCCAGCAGCAGCACGGTGGCCAGAGTGGCGCCCAGCTTGCCCAGACCTGCGTAGTCGGTCATGAAGGTCATGAACATGGTGGACATGAAGATGGCGGCAAAGCCATTGTTGGTGGACAATGCAGTGACGCCGAAGATTTCTTTGAAGCCTACGGCTTCGGGGCCCTTGACTTTAGGTGTTTTCGCCATGAGTATCTGCATCCTTTCTCTTTCTCGTTTTCACACAGCGGCAGGTACGCCCCGCCGTCTATCATCGATTATAGGAAAGGCAACGGAGTGAAATATATCAAGTATGTATGAATCTTGCCAGCGATGTATGATAATGGTGTGATTATGCCCTGCGGTTGCTGTTTTGCCCCACAGGGCGGATGACGGTTTACTTTTACCCGGGGAATATGGTATGATATATACAAATTACAAAGGAAGAGGGTGGGGAGCATGTCCACTGGCGGCGATGCGATTTCTCAGGCGTGGCGCAGCGACATACGGTTTTTGCAGCTGGTGGGGGAGCTGTCGGGACTGGCGGTGGCCCTGTGGCGCACCGGGCGGCAGGACGACGCCATGCACTGGAGCAGCGCGCCGAACCACCCCTGCCTCTGCCATGAGGGGCTGCGCCAGGCATTGGAGGATTACAGCCGCAGCGGGCGGCCCAGCCTGTTCTTTGAGGACGACCGGGTGATTTACGCTGCCGTCCCCGTGGGCCCCTTTACCGTGGCCCTGGGGCCCGCCGCCGTGCTCACCGCCTCGGAGGAGACCATGCGGGAGTACGCCGTGGGCCACGGCATGGACGGCGCCGTACCCATTCCCCGGTGCGACCTGGGCACCATGGAGCGTTATATGGAGCTGACCTATCTCCATTTCACCGGCTCGGCCCTGTCCCGGGAGGACATCTCCGTCACCTCCCGCATTGTGGAGACGTGGCGGCAGGCAGGGGAGCTGGAGGAATACCAGCTGGCCCAATCGGAGTATGACCGCAGCCACGCCGAAGGGGCCGCCTATGAAAACGCTATGATAAGCGCCGTAAAGCAGGGCGATGTGGAGGCTATAAAGACGCTGCTCAGCGGACCCAGCCCGGACTATGACGCCATCGCCAAGGTGTCTGACCGGGAGAGCAAGAGTAACGAATACCTGGTGGTGTCCGTCATCACGCTGCTGACCCGCGCCGCGGTAGAGGGGGGCGCCCCCCTGGAGATGGCCCACGCGCTGGGCGACGTGTATTTGCTGCGGCTCAGCCGGGCGGCGGAGCGCCGCGAGCCCTTCCTGGGCCTTTCCTACAATGCTATCCTGGAGTTCACCCAGCTGGTGCAGCAGGCCAAGGCGTCCAAAAGCACCCTTTCCTACGTGGACGAGTGCAAGGCCTACATTGAGGAAAATCTCCGCAAGAATTTGCAGGTGGGGGACATAGCCCCCGCCATCGGCCTGAGCCGCACCTACCTCTCCCGGCTGTTCCACCAGTCGGAGGGCGTCACGGTGCAGCAGTACATCCAGCGGGAAAAGTGCCGCCACGCCGCCCGGATGCTGCAATATTCCGACTTTACCATCTCCCAGATCGCCCAATATTTCGGCTTTTCCTCCCAGAGCTATTTCGGCGCCTGCTTCCAGACCTGGTACGGCATGACCCCCAACGCCTACCGCAAGGCCAACCGCTGATGTGTACACATCGTTGATAGAATTGGCACACCATTTATAGATTCACCGCGGCTCCTCTGTTACAATGAGTCATCATACCGGAAAATCCGGCGTGCTGATTTCACGAATAACGGAGGAGCTGACGATTATGGCCAGTATTTTCGCCCCCACCAATCCCGCCGTGACAGAGCGGGAAAAGCGACACATGGACGATGTGCGCCGCATTGCGGCAGAGGGCATGGTGCTGCTGGAGAACAGCGGCGTACTGCCCATCGCCGCCGACGGCAGGGCGCTGGCGGTGTTTGGCAGCGGCGTGCGCCACATGGTAAAGGGCGGCACCGGCTCCGGCGACGTCAACTCCCGCACCGTCATCAACGTGGAGCAGGGTCTGGAGGACGCCGGCTTCACCATCGCCACCAAGCCCTGGCTGGACCGCTTCGACAGCGCCTGCGCCGAATACGGCGCGCAGTATATGG
>CACWUV010000187.1 GCA_902764185.1 uncultured Eubacteriales bacterium | reverse complement strand
CGAGGGAGAGGGCTGCTGGGCCGGGGTGAACAGCCCCATTTTCCCCGCCACAGGCAAGCTGGCCAAGAGCTGCGGCGCCACGCTGGTGACCATGCGGATTGAGGGCGGGTATCTCAGCCTGCCCCGGTGGGCCCAGAAGGTGCGGCGGGGCCGGGTGCATATTGCCACTGTGGGCGTGTACCCGCCGGAGGTGCTGGCCGGGATGAGCGCCAAGGACATCAACGAGGCCATCAGCCGGGACATCCGGGAGGATGCCTGGCAGCGGCAGCGGGAAGCGCCTGTGACGTACCGGGGAAAGGCCCCTGCCCAAGGGCTGGAAAAGGCGTTTTATCTGTGCCCCGGGTGCCGGGGCGTGGGCACGCTGCAGACGGCGGGCGACACCGTCTCCTGCCGGTGCGGGTGGAGGGCGCAATATACGCCGTTCCTCTCCCCTGCCGAGCCCTTTGAGACGCTGGCGCAGTGGGACGAATGGCAGAAAAAAACGCTGCACGACCGGGATTTCCCCCACGGGGAGGTATTGTTCTCCGACGAGGACATTACGCTGACAAAGGTGGACGCCGGGCATCGCAGCCAGCACCTTTGCCGTGGTACGCTGCGGCAGTATGAGGGCGGATTCTCCATCGGGGAGTATCACTTTTCCCTGTCCGACATCAGCCAGCAGGCCATGGTGCGCACCCATCTGCTGCTGTTCTCCGCCGGGGCGGATTATTATGAATTACGGGCCGAAAACGGGGCCAATTTACGGAAATATCTGGAGATTTGGGAGGAAAAATAGACATGGATTACTCTGCTGCCAACCTTTCCCTTTGGAACATCATCATTCAGCTGGGGCTGATTGCCGGGGCCATTTTGCTGGCCAATCTGCTGCGGCAAAAGGTGCCTTTTATCCGCACGAGCCTGATGCCCGTTGCGGTGCTGGCGGGCTTTTTGCTGCTGGCGGCTAAATACCTGGGCATTGCGCCGCTGGACGGGCAGATTATGGAGATTTTGGTGTACCACGGCATTGCGCTGGGCTTTATCGCCATGAGCCTGCGGGTGCCGCCGGAGAAGGCGGGCGGCAAGGGAGACTTTACGGGGCTGAAATCCGGCGCTGTCATCGTAAGCACCTACCTGGTGCAGGGCGTGACGGGTCTGATCATCACCCTGGCGCTGGGATACACCGTGATGCCGGGGCTTTTCAAGGCGGCGGGCTTGCTGCTGCCCATGGGCTACGGACAGGGGCCCGGACAGGCCAACAACGTGGGCTCCAGCTATGAGGCCCTGGGCTTTAGCGGCGGGCGCAGTTTCGGTCTGGCCATCGCCGCGGCGGGCTACCTGGTGGCTTGCGTGGTGGGCGTGATCATTCTGAATGTGCTGCGCTCCAAGGGGCGGATTCGCGCCGGACAGCAGCAGGAGGACGTGCCTACGGTGGACTTCTTCCAGAGCCGGGATGAGATTCCCGTTTCCGACTCCATTGACAAGCTGTCCATTCAGATCGCGCTGATCATGGCACTGTATCTGGTGACGTATCTGGTGTCCCGGGGCATCACCGGGGCTCTGGCGGCGGTGGCGCCGGGCCTGGCGGGCACGGTGAATACGCTGATCTGGGGCTTTAACTTCATCATCGGCTCGGCACTGGCCATCGCCCTGCGGGCTTTGCTGGAAAAGGGCAAAAAGGCGGGGCTTTTGCAGCGGCAGTACCAGAACAATTACCTTTTGAACCGCATTTCCGGGTTCTTCTTCGACATTATGATCGTGGCGGGCATCGCCTCCATCAACCTGGAGGACATCCGGGGGCTGTGGGTGCCGTTTGTGCTGATGGCGGTGTGCGGCGGCGTGATGACCTGGGTGCATCTGGGCATCGTGTGTAAGAAGGTGTACGGCGATTATTACTACGAGGGGCTGCTGAGCATGTTCGGCATGCTGACGGGCACCATCAGCTCCGGCGTGCTGCTGCTGCGGGAGATTGACCCCAACCTGTCCACCCCGGCGGCCAACAACCTGGTGACCGGCAGCAGCTTCGGCATCATTCTGGGCGCGCCGGTACTGGTGCTGGTGGGCATGGCACCCCGGTCCGACGTGATGTGCCTGGTGACCATGGCGCTGGCGGCGGTATACGCCGCGGTGCTGATGCTGCTTATCTTCAAGCTGCACCGCAGGGCGAAATAATCTATTGTCAAAATGCGCCGCTCCGAGGGCTTCGGGGCGGCGCTTTTTTTGCGGCTTTAACGGTTGCAAGAGGCGGCGGTTGGGCGTATACTGGGAAAACGACTAAAGGGGCGATGATTCCATGAGATACATAATTTCGTTTATCAAGCGGGAGCCGGTGCTGGTGGCGGCGGCGGTGTGCGCGGCGGTGAGCTGCTGCTTCGTGCCGCCTGACGGGGCATACTGGAGCTATTTTGACCTGCGGACGCTGGCGCTGCTGTACTGTTTAATGGTGGTAGTGGCGGGGCTGCGGCAGGCAGGGCTCTTTGACCGCATGGCCCACGCGCTGTGCGGCAGGGCGGGAACGGTGCGCGCCCTTGCCATGGTGCTGGTGGGGCTGTGCTTCGTCAGCGCGATGCTGATTACCAACGACGTGGCGCTGCTGACCTTTGTGCCCTTTGCGGTAACGGTGCTGACCCTATGCAGACGGCAGCAAGATTTGATTTACATTGTGGTGCTGCAGACGGTGGCCGCCAACCTGGGCAGCATGCTGACGCCGGTGGGTAACCCACAAAACCTGTATCTCTACTCGCGGTACAACATGGCGTTCGGGGACTTCTTCGCCATTACGGCCCCCGTTTGGGGGCTTTCACTGGTGCTGCTGGCGGCGGCGTGTTTGCCTGTCAGCCGAGAGAAGCCCGCGTTGGCCCTGGGAGATGTGCCGGAGGTAGACAGGCGGAAGTTGTGGGTCAACGGCGGTCTATTCATCGTCTGTCTGCTGGTGGTGGTACACGTGGTGCCCTGGTGGGGGATGCTGGGTATCGTGGCGGCGGCGCTGGGGGTTTTTGACCGGAAGGCGCTGCGCCAGGCCGACTTTATGCTGCTGCTCACCTTCTGCGCGTTCTTCATCTTCTCCGGCAACCTGGGGCGGATCGAGGCGGTGGCGGCGGCGCTGCGGCGGCTGATGACGGGCCACGAATACATGGCGGCGCTATTGAGCAGCCAGGTCATCAGCAACGTACCGGCGGCGCTGCTGCTGTCCGGCTTTACGGACAAGGTGCGGCCTCTGGTGTTGGGCGTCAACGTGGGCGGATTAGGCACGCCCATTGCCAGTCTTGCCAGCCTGATCAGTCTGAAGCTGTACGGCAACGCGGAGGGCGCCCGGACGGGACGGTATCTGGCGGTGTTCACCATCGTCAACGTACTGTTCCTGGCGGTGCTGACAGCGGTGGTTTTATTGATAGGTGCATAAAGGTAAAAAGTACACCCGCCGGGGGTCGGTCGTTCCGATTCCGGCGGGTGTTTTGTTATCTTTTGCGGCGGAGGGTGAGGCACAGGGCCACCAGGGCGGCGCCGCAGAGGGCGCCCAGGCTGTCGATGGCCACGTCCAGCAGCGCCGGGCCCCGACCGTCTACGAACATCTGGTGGAGTTCATCGGTGGCGGCATAGAGAGTGGC
>CACWUV010000186.1 GCA_902764185.1 uncultured Eubacteriales bacterium | reverse complement strand
CGGTTTCCTGGTCGCTGATCTTGACGATGTCGCACAGGGGCAGCACGGCGCGCATCTGCAATATGGCCTCGTCCTCGCTCTGCCACAGGGAAGCGCGATAGTTGGGATCGTAGGTAATCAGCGTGCCGTCCTGCCGGGCGCGCTGCACGGTGGTCACCACGGTGTCCCGGCAGCGGGGATCGGTGAGGCTGACGCTGCCAAAGTGCAGGATACCGGCGTCCCGGACAGCTTCCAGGGCTTTATGGACGTCCATGCGGGTGTCCGCGCCGGGCTTGCGGCAGAAGGAAAAACTGCGCTCGCCCTTGCCATCCACCGTCACTATAGCCAACGTGGTGCTGGTTTCCTCCGTCACCTGCAAACCGCCGATGTCCACGCCGTGCTTTTTCAGCGTATCCCGCAGGATATCGCCGAAGGCGTCCCGGCCCACGCAGCCCACAAAGGCGGTCTTTGCGCCCAGCTTGGCCGCGGCCACCGCCACGTTGGCCGGCGCGCCGCCGGGATTGGCCGCAAAGTGATATACGCCGTTTTCATCCAGCCCGCTCTGGGTCATATCGATCAATATTTCGCCGATGGTCGTGATTTTCATACCGCACCTCTTTATGGTGTTTTTTATTTTGTGAATCTGCACAGATTATACCATCTGTACGGCAGAAAAGCAACCACATCCGCAGGCCGGATTGCCTCATGGCGCGGAAGCTGACGACGGTGGGAGAAACAGTTGGCGACGGTCAGAGGCGCGTCCACGGGGCGGATGGGCGCGGGCGAAGCCGCGCGCCATGCCCCGCTCCAAAACCAGCAGGATCTAACGCTATCACCGTCTCATGATACTGTATATGAACAATTTGCAAATACGCCTCCCTGGGACCATTTCCCGGCGGGGATGTATTTTCTTTTATTCCGATTTATGATATAATATAGCTGTGAAATTCTGATCGGAGGAAAATGCGTATGTTTTCGCGTCTGATGAACAGCTATTATTACGGCAAGAGCGGCAAGGGCGACTACCGCAAGGAGGATCTGCCCAAGAACCGCTGGCAGCTTTTCTGGGAAATGCTGCGGGTGCGCCTGTCCGGCATCTGCCGTTTGAATCTGACGGTTTTCGCGGCATGGATTCCCACCATGATCGTGCTGGTGATACTGATCAACGCCGTGGCCTCCGCCAGCGACATCCAGCGGGTGGAGGATGAAAACGGCAACAGCTACACCGCCTTCATCTACGCCGAGCAGGTGGACGAGGCCGGCAACGTGATCTCCCCCGCCAGCAGCGCGCCGGCGGAGGGCATCGTGCAGATGTCGCTGCTGCTGCTGATCCCCTGCATCCTGATCACCGGCCCCGTGCAGGCGGGCATGGCCTATGTGACCCGCAACTGGGCCCGGGACGAGCACGCCTTTGCCTGGGGGGACTTTAAGGACGCGGCCAAGGAAAACTGGAAGCAGGCCCTGGGCGTCTCCGCCATCACCGCCGTGCTGCCCTTCATCCTCTTTATCTGCTATCGCTTTTACGGGCAGATGATGGGCCGGAACGTGCTCTTCATGGTGCCGCAGATGCTGACGCTGGGCCTGGGCCTGGTGTGGTATCTGGGGCTGGTGTTCATGTATCCGCTGATGGTCAGCTACCGGCTCACCTTCCGCCAGCTGATCAAAAACGGCCTGATGCTGGCCGTGGCCCGGCTGCCCATGACCGTGGGCGTGCGCCTGGCCACCCTGATCCCCGCCCTGATCGCCACCGCGGTGACGCTGTTCCTGGGCCAGTGGATCTACGCCATGCTGGGCCTGGGGCTCTATTACGTCGTCATCGGCTTCGCCTTCACCCGGTTTGTCCACGCCTCCTTTACCAACGGCGTGTTTGACCGCTTCATCAACAGCCGCATCGAAGGCGTGCAGGTCAACCGCGGCCTGGCCAAGGAGGAGGACGAGGACTTCACCGAGGAGGACGAGCCTGCGGACGACAATATCAACGCCTGATAAAGCCGCCCGCCTCCGCGCATGCTATGGGCGGAGGTGAAAGCACATGAACAAGGAAGAACTGGAGCTTAAATATCGCGCCGCCGCCCGGCTGGGCCTCACGGACAAGCTTTTGCGCGTGGGCTGGGCCGGGCTCAGCGCCCAGGAAACAGGCCGCATCGGCGGGATGATCGCCGCCATGCGGCGAGGAAAGGAACTTTAACCCCCCATGTACACGGCCTTCGCGTCGGTCTATGACCGGCTGATGCAAAACGTGGATTACTGCGGCTGGGCGGATTATTACGCCGGGCTGCTGCGCAAATGCGGCGTCGAGGGCGGCCCGGTGTGCGAATGCGCCTGCGGCACAGGCAGCCTGACCATTCCCCTCAGGCGCCTGGGCTATCAGATGACGGGCGTCGATCTCAGCCAGGACATGCTGTCCGTGGCCGTGGGAAAGGCCCGGGACGCGGGGATGCAGATCCCCTTTGTGCGCCAGGATATGTGCCGTTTGCAGCTGCACAAAAGGCAAAACGCCATCCTGTGCACCTGCGACGGGCTCAACTATCTGACAAAGCCTGATCAAGTCCGGGCCTTTCTGAAGGCCGCCTATCAGGCGCTCCGTCCCGGCGGGGCGCTGATCTTCGACGTATCCACCCCCTACAAGCTGCAAAACACCTTGGGGAATCAGACCCTGGGCAGCCTGGAGGAGGACGTGGCCTACATCTGGCAGAACGCCTGGCAGCCGCGCACCCGCACGGTGTCCATGCGCCTGTCCATCTTCGTCCGAAATCCCGACGGAAGTTATGCCCGCCTGGAGGAAAATCAAACCCAGCGGGCCCACAGCCGGGAAGAATTGACCGCCTATTTACAGGAGGCCGGATTTGAGCGCCTGCGGTTCTATGGGGACCGCACATTGCGCGCGCCGGGGGAAAAATGCCCCCGGTGGCATGTGAGCGCCCAGCGGCCAAAGGAGAAAAATGCATGATGAACAACACCGCTTTTGACGAAAAAGACGCCCTGCTGCGCATGACCGTGTGCGGCGGCGAAGCCCGGGTGGCCCTGCTGCGCACCACCCATACCGCCCAGCAGGCGGGCGACGTGCACAACGCCTCGGACGTGGCCATCGCCGCCATGAGCCGCATGATGACCGGCACCGTGATGCTGGGCGTGATGATGAAGGAGCAGGAGGCCAACATTACCGCCATCGTGGACGGCGGCGGGCCCGGCGGGCGCATGACCTGCGTGGCCCATGGCGGGGACGTGAAGATCAGCATGCACAACCCGCAGATCGCCCTGCCGCCCAGAAAGGACGGCAGCCCCGACGTATCCGGCCTGCTGGGCAAGGACGGCACCCTGACCGTGATCCGCGATTACGGCGTGGGCGAGCCCTACATCGGCAAAACGGAGCTGGTGTCCGGCGAGCTGGGCGAGGACTTCGCCTCCTATTATACCCACAGCGAGCAGACCCCCTCCATCGTGTCCCTGGGCGCCATCGTGCATGAAGGCGTGGTGCTCTCCGCCGGCGGCGTGCTGGTGCAGGCCCTGCCCGGTTGCAGCCGCCAAACCCTGGAAACCCTGGACCTGCGGGCCATGCTGTTTTCCGGCATCAGCCGGGATCTGTTTGAAGATCCTCTGGACGATCTGGCAGAGCGCTGGTTCCACGACCTGGACATGGTCAAATTGGACCGGCAGCCCATCCGCTATTACTGCGG
>CACWUV010000185.1 GCA_902764185.1 uncultured Eubacteriales bacterium | reverse complement strand
CGCCATCTGCTGCTGGATCGCCGTCTCCGTTTTTTGCGCCCAGCCCATATCTACCAGTATATCCTGGGCACAGGTGCATATACCGGCCCCTTCCCGCAAAAGCCGCAGCGGCGCGGCGCTGCCGGGCGCGTCCACCGGGCCGGGCAAGGCAAAGACATCGCGTCCCTGCTCCGCGGCATAGCCGGCGGTGATCATGGTGCCGCTCCTGGCGTGGCCTTCGATCAGGAGCAAGGCGGCGCTCATGCCGCTGATGATGCGGTTGCGGATGGGAAAATGATAGGCCAGCGGCTCGGCGCCCAAGGGAAATTCCGAGATCAGCGCGCCGCCCTGGGCGATGATGCGCTCCGCCAGCGCCTGATTCTCCTCGGGATACACGCTGTCGATGCCGTTGCCCAGCACCGCCACGGTGCGTCCGCCGCCGGCCAGCGCCCCTTCATGGGCGGCGGTGTCGATGCCCCGGGCCAGACCGCTGACCACGGTGACGCCGTTTTCGGCCAGCTCTCTGGCGATTTGGTAGGCTTGCGTTCTGCCGTAGCGGGTGTCCCGCCGGGAACCCACGATGGCCACGCTCTTTTCATCGGGCCTCATGATGCCGCGCACGAAAAGGGCTTGGGGCGGATCGGCGATTTCCCGAAGCAGCGCGGGATATTCGGCATCGTCCCGGAAATACACCTCCGCTCCGCAGGCGCTGAGCTTTTCCAGCAGCTGCCGGGCGCCCAGCTTGCGGATCTGACGCAATTCCTCCGCCGCCTTTGCCCCCACGATGTCCGTCACGCCTTGATCCATGTGGGTCAGCACTTCTTCCGCGTTTCCATAGGTTCTGAGCAGCGCCTCCCGGTGCTGCCAGGTCAGCTTATGGGCGCAGTGCAGGGCGATCCGATAGATCTGCTCATGGGTATAGGCACGCATAAACCGCTCCGTATCCTGATTTTTTACGAAAATGAATGCGTTTTTCTTAAGAAAAACACATCCACATTTCGTGGACATGTTAACATACTTTTATTCGAATTACAATCCCTGTACAAAAAATTATCAATTCAGCGATTCCAGTATTTGGCGTCCAGCATGCGGTACTGGATGGCCTCCGCCATGGCGGGCGCGCTGATCTCCGCATCCCCCCGCAGATCGGCGATGGTGCGGGCCACCTTGATGAGCCGGGTATAGCCGCGCATGCTGAGGGCGTATTTTTCGGTGGCACGGGTCAAAAGCCCTTTGGCGGCCTCCGACATCCGGGCCAACTCCTCGATATGCTTATTTGTCATCTGAGCGTTGCAGGTGATACCCGCCGTCCGGAAGCGCTGCTGCTGGATTTTGCGGGCCGCCTCCACCCGCTGGCGCACGGTCTCGCTGCTTTCCCCCGCGGCGTCCGCCGTGATTTCGCTGACAGGCACGGCGTCCACCTCGATGTGGATGTCGATACGGTCCAGCAGCGGGCCAGAAATGCGGTCCAGATAGCGGCGGATCTCATGGGAGCCGCAGCGGCACTGCCGCACCGTGCTGCCAAAGTATCCGCAGGGACAGGGATTCATGCTGGCCACCAGCATGCACCGGGACAGATATTGGGTATGGGCACGGACGCGGGTAACGGTGCACACGCCGTCCTCCAAGGGCTGGCGCAGGGCTTCCAGGGCGGTGCGGGAATATTCGGGCAGCTCGTCCAGGAACAGCACGCCGTTATGGGCCAGGGAGATTTCGCCGGGCATGGCGTTGGCTCCGCCGCCCACCAGGGACGGCATGGAGGCCGAGTGATGGGGCGTGCGAAAGGGGCGCTCGGTCAAGAGGCCCTGGCCCGGCGGCAGGATGCCCGCCGCGGAATGGATGCGGGTGGTCTCAAAAGCTTCCTCCAAGGTCATATCGGGCAGAATGCCGGGCAGGCACCGGGCCAGCATGGTTTTGCCGCTGCCGGGCACGCCCACCATGAGCATGTTATGACCGCCGGCAGCCGCCACCTCCAGCGCGCGGCGCGCGCCCAATTGGCCGCGGATGGAGCGCATATCGCAGGTGATGTCGCGCTCCCGCAGGCATTCCTCATAGCTCTTCTGCTCCTGGGCCAGCAGCGGCGCGGCGCCGGTCAGATGCATGACGGCCTCATAGAGGGTATGGGCGGGATAGACCCGCATGCCCTGCACCGCCTGCACCTCGGGCGCGTTTTCCGCGGGCATGATCACCTCGCGGATGCCGTGCTCATGGGCGGAGATCACCTGGGACAGAGTGCCGCGCACAGGCACCAGGCGACCGTCCAGGGACAGTTCGCCCATCAGCAATATGCCGCTGACGTCCACGGGCCTCACCTGCCGGGTGGCGATGATCAGCGCCACTGCGATGGACAGATCGAAGGCCGCGCCCTCCTTGCGCACGTCCGCCGGGGACAGGCTCACCGTCACGCGCCCGGTGGGCACAGCGAAGCCATTGTTTTTCAGCGCGGCAAACACGCGGTCCCGGCTTTCGCGCACAGCGGCATCGGGCAGGCCCACCAGATTGAAAATGCTTTGGCCGCCCGACACAAAGGCTTCCACCGTCACCGGGATTCCTTCCACGCCCTGCAGGGCGAAACAGCACGTCCGTGCCAGCATGATGATCACCGCTCTCTTGTATTAATAGTAGATCCACCCCCGGAACCACTGCATGGCCCGCAGCCAGGTGTTGCTGGCCCAGCAGCCGCTGATATAGGGGAAGAAGGCCACAAACAAGGCCAGCGCCACGGCCATCCACAGGATGGTGAGAATCAGGGGCCAGCGCCGGGCCTTCAGGGTATGGGATTGACCGGCTTTCTCTTTCAGCCTATCACTGATGGGGGTGCCGAACCAGCCATGCCACCTTGCCAGGAACCGCGCGGACAGCGCCGGAATCCGCAAAGGGCTTGCCGTGCAATCATAGAAGTAATCCAAACTCAAAGCAATACACAGGATGACGAAAGGCACCGACGGGAAGTAATGGTAGATATAGGTCCCCCGCGGAACCAGCGTCCAGGGCACATACTGGGCCGCCAGGCCGATGAGGAGAATGGCCGGGCGCATGTCGTTGATCTGGGTATGCAGGGACAGACCGTCCCGCCGCACGTGCCGCAGCAGCCAGATCAGCAGCACCGCCACGAGGCCTGCCAGGCCGCCCCACCACACAGCGGGATTGCCGAAGGCCACGATGGTCTGGGACATGCCCGCAGGCCGATAGGCGCTGGAATAATACCACATGGGCTTGCCGATGATGGGCCACTGATACCAGGGCGAATAGAAGGGATGATCCATGCCCAGGCCCGGCGTGGAATGATAGCTGAGCATGCCCTGGGCCGCCTCGATGACGCGCTTGACGGTCACACCCGAGGGTGTATAGGGCAGGAAATACGGGATATAGGAGGCGTAATAGATGCCCGCCGGAATGATCACGAAGAAGACCAGGCAGGAAAGCAGGGTGATAACAGGACGGCGGTGGATCTCCCGCGCGGCTCGTTCCGCGCGCCCGTTCTGCGGCAGCTCCTTGGCATAAAGGCTCTGACGGAAGCGGCGGAAAGCTCCTCTGTGCCCGTGCCCTTGCACAGGTCCCCGAGCTGGCAACTGATGCCCCGGAGTACTTCACGGACGAGTTCCCCGATATGCCCCTCCACAAGCTCTTCCAGAACGGCAAGGAGGTCTATAAGTTCGCGACCTCGATACTGCCTAAGTCC
>CACWUV010000184.1 GCA_902764185.1 uncultured Eubacteriales bacterium | reverse complement strand
CAGCAAAAAGGCCGCCACCAGCGCGATGGCGGAGATCACCACCACTTTTCGCAGGGCCAGCAGGTGGGAAAGCAGGCTGGAGCGCTTCTCCTGGGGAGAAAGCTCCGCCGGGTTGGTATTTTCGGACATACTCAGACCTTCTGCTCGTCCTCGGGCTTCTGGTCCTTGCCGGCGTCGTCCTCTTTGACTTCGCTCTTAAAGTCCTTGATGCTCTTGCCCAGGGCCTTGCCCACGCCGGCCAGCTTGCCGCCGCCGAACAGCACCAGCACCAGCACGATGATCAAAATGATTTCAGTGGTTCCCAAACGCATAACAATATCCTCTTTTCTTTATTTTTTTTCCTCTTGAATCGCTTTTACGGTTTCTTTTTTTGCGCTGTTCACGCTGTCGGTCAGCTGCTGGGAGGCCTGTTTCAAATCGGCCCGCACGTCTGCTTCCCGCAGGGTTTCCTTCATCTCCTGACCGATGACGTCGGTCTCCTGGGTCAGTTCGTCCCAGCCAACCTCCTCCTTCAGTTCCCGGATCAGCTGCCGCACGCGCTTGACCATGCGTCCCAGCCACCGGGCCACCTTGGGCAGATCCTTGGGGCCCACCACCAGAAAAGCCACCAGCAGCACCAGGATCAATTCGGCAAAGCCGATATTAAACATGCCTTTCCTCCTTGGCACGGATTTTAATACGCACGGTATGCCTCGCACATTGTGGCGATAAACGCCTTTTCAATGGGACTGAGGGTATATCCCCGGCGGTACAGCACGCCGATCTGCATGGGCGGTTCATGCACATCCACATGCAGATAGGTCAGCTTATCCGCAAGGCCCATGGCGGACAGGGGCTGGGACGGCAGCAGCGCCACGCCGGCGCCCCCGGCCACCGCCTTCACGATATTGCCGGTGTTTTGCATGCGCACCGCGATGGGGGGCGTAATATCATGATCCGAGAAAAAGCGCTGCGTGACCCTGGCGCTGAACGCATCCGGCCGGGAAATGACAAAGGGCGTATCCTTCAGATGGGTGACCGACACGTGGGGATAGCGGCAGCCTGCCATGGACTGGGCCTTTTTCTCCAGGGGATGTCCCTTGGGGACGGTCAGCACATACTCTTCTTCCCCCACAGGCTCGCAATTCAGGATATGGGAATACTTTTCCGTAATGATGCCCAGGCCCAGGGCGCATTTGTTGTTGATCAGATCCACCACCAGCTTGCTCTGCGGGGTATGGGCGGAATGAGTTTGCAGGCCGGGAAAACGTTTGGTGAGACGGGGAAGAACATAAAAGACCACCACATCAAGCCGCACCATGGGGATACCGATATCAAGAGAAGGATGATTGCCGCTGGCGGCGTTGATCTCCTGCTCCCACTGGGCGTTGAGCTCCAGCATCCGCCGCGCGCCTTCAATATACACGGTGCCCGCCGCTGTGGGCACCATGCCGGTGCTCTGCCGTTCAAATAACGGCATGCCGATGCTCTCCTCCAGCTTGGTAAGCATCTTGCTCAGCGTGGGCTGGGATACATATAGTCTCTGGGCAGCCTTGCTCATGTTGCCCTCCTGGGCAATGGCCAGGATATACTCGCATTCCCGAAGCTGCATGACGCGCCTCCCCCTCTATACGTAAGGCGAAATCTTCAGCGTTTCTTTCCACTCCATCTTACCTGGGAAAAAGAAATGTGTCAAGCAGAAACAATGTATAATTCGGTAGAAAATCGGTCAAATCAAAGAACATATTTAATAGGAAGAAGGGGGCTTGCTTTCTCTTTTTTCATGGGGGCTATGAATAAAAGTTATTTGAATTTCAGGATGCAGGGATTTATAATTTGGTCATCAATAAGGCGTCATCGACAAAAAACGGACAAAGGAGGTCAATAACAGACAAACGCTCCCCATGAACAAAGGATATCAGCTCCATAAAAACTGTGTATTGGCATCTCCATATGAAACCGTGTTATAGTCAGTTCAACAAGAACGCCGTTTCCCATACGGCCATCACAAGGAGGAGAACAAAAATGAAAGAAATCAGCCGCCGCGACTTTCTGAAGGTATCCGGTGCCAGCATGCTGGCTGCCGCCGCCACCGCCGCCACCGCCGCCACCGCCGGCATCGCCCTGAATGCCAAGGCTGAGACCGTGGACCCCAACGAAGGCGAAAAGGTAGAAATCAAAAACAACTTTGAGCCCACCGTGCCCGGCGTATCCGGCGTTATGGACCGCAAGAACCTGCCCACCAAGGATTGGGACGACCCCGACATCAAGCTGAAGGTCCGCTGGAGCGGCGTCAACTTCTACGAGTTTGTGCTGCCCAACGGCAACACCATCATCATGGATCCCTATTGGGACGATCCCAACGGCACCCACAATGAGTACAAGTACACCCCCACCGATCTGTCCGGCGGCAAATGGGTGCACGGCGGCGAATACTGTGTGCTGACCCACGGCCATGCCGACCATACCGGCGAATTGCATTCCGTGCTGGAAGAGTATCCCGAGTGCCAGGTGATCTGCCCCCAGGGCACCCTGCCCTCCGTGGTGTGGCGTGAAAAGATCAACTACGCCGCCCACTACATCAGCGAAGCCGGCGCCCATGACAAGTTCCAGCTCCATGGCTGCACCCTGGAGACCATCCGCTCCAACCACAACTGCTCCAAGAAGCCCAAGAGCGACACCCTGGATGTGGAAAAGTACAGCAATCCCGACGGCAGCCCCAACTTCTTCAAGCTCTATGCCTGGATCTATGAGCGCGAGATCATGAACATGAAGATCACCACCGATGATGGCTTCACGGTGCTGCTCTGGAACAGCGAAATGCAGGCGGACGGCTACGGCTTCGAGACCCGTTCCTACTTCTATCAGAACGCCAATCCCGACCTGTTCATGTATCAGGTGGCGGGCGCTTCCTTCGATTATGACCGCCGCAACCCCAACTGCCAGCACATGGGCGAATGGATCGCCTCTGTCAAGGCCAAGACCGCGCTGCCCGAGCATCAGCAGCACTTCTCCTATTCTGAGCTGGATGCCATGGGCGACAAGTTTGCCGACATCTGCAATCAGAAGGGCGTGGGCACCAGCTTCCTGACCCCCGAAACCGGCATCTGGTACGGCTACACCAAGGACAAGGACGGCAACGTGGGCGTGTACCTGCTGGGCAAGCACGATTGATCAAGCGTATATCTTCCTGTGTTTTTCGCGGCTGCTTCTTCCCGAGGCAGCCGCACTTTTTTGCTCCCACAAAAAAACCGCTGCTGAAACAGCAGGCGGTTTATCGTCGTTATTCTCTTTCCCGGGGCTTGGTGAGCCTGGCCACTAATATGCCGATCTCATAGAGCAAACACAGCGGCACGCCCAGGGCCACCTGGGATACGATGTCCGGCGGGGTCAGGATGGCCGCCAGCACAAAGATGCCCAATATCACGTACTTGCGCTTGCCGCTGAGCATTTGGGCGTTGGTCCAGCCCATGCGGGTGGTCAGGTACAGGAACACCGGCAGCTGGAAGGCGATGCCAAAGGGCACGATGAACCCAAAGAGGAAGCTGACGTACTTGTCGATGCTCAGCATGGGCGTTGCCAGGCCGTCGCCCTGGATCAGGAAAAAATCTACCGCCAGGGTGTAGACGGCAAAATAGCAGAAAGTGACGCCCATGAGGAACAGCAGCAGGGCGATGAAGAACAGCAGGCGGAAGGCCTTCTTCTCCTTG
>CACWUV010000183.1:3924-4500 GCA_902764185.1 uncultured Eubacteriales bacterium | reverse complement strand
CAAAAAACCCTTCGGGAATGTCATATCAAGCGCCTCCTTCCAGCTGAACACAGACGCCTTCCGTGATGCCGTTTTCGTTGAAGGCGTCCACCCGGACAAAGTATTTCCTGTCCTTGATTAACGCGCCCACGCGCTGGTCGCCCGATTTGAACGCCATATAGCTGTGATACAGCTTGTCCGGGCTGTTTCCAAACAGGATATTGTAGCCCAGCGTGTTTTCCTGCGCTGCGATGGAAACCGTCATATCCAGATCGCTGTCCCGCCTGGCGGTAAAAACGGGGGCGGCGGGCCGCTCTCCCTGTCCCAGACCGAACACCCGCAGGCCGGAGACGCAGGGCTGCTGGCCGTAGGGCACCGCCATATGAGAAAGGCGCAGGAAGCGCGTCCGGAAGCCCTCCTCCCGAAGGATCAGATCATGGCTCAGATCGGTCTGCGCTTGGGACTTGTCCTCGATCACAAACCAGTCTTTCCCGTCGATGCTGCCCGTCAGCTTCCATTGGGTGGCCAGATCCCGCTCCTCGATATACCGGGCCTGGGTGCCGCCCACGATTTGCCCGGGACAGAGGATGTCGATCT
>CACWUV010000183.1:0-3919 GCA_902764185.1 uncultured Eubacteriales bacterium | reverse complement strand
GGCATGCACGTCATAGGTCTGTCCCAGATCGATTTGCAGCCATTCGGCACGGTCCGCGGACGCGGCGCGCCACCAGCTTTGCACGTTTTCCTCGGTGGCCTTTTCCGGCTCGTGCCCCTCCACAAAGGAGGAAGCGACAGCCTGTTTGCCTGCGCTCAGCAGCATCCAGGCGGGCTCCCGCCAGGGGTCGCCCGCAACGGCCATGGGCCAGTCGCCGTAGCGCTGGTTGCAGTAAAGCTGGCCCTCCGCGTCGAAGCCCGCGGGCCAGATGCCCACCCGGCGCTCAAAATCATGGTTCACGCTGACGCGCGTGGTGGCCGTATGCCACCAATTGCCCTGCGCATCCCGCATGGTGCTGCCGTGTCCCGCCCCGGGCAGAAAGCCGCCGGGCTTATAGGAATACGGATTGTTTTCCGCCAGCGCGAAGGGCCCCAGCGGGCTGCCACTCACATATACGCCGTCGGAATAGGTGTTGAACTGCGTTCCGGGACAGGCGTATTGCAGGTAATACTTGCCGTCGTGCTTGTCCATCCACGCGCCTTCGATATAGGGCCTCCGGGAGAGCATGCCGCGGATCAGGGGCTTCAAATGGGCGGGCACCTGATCCTCCGGAATGCCTTGACGCTGATGGAAGGCGTGATAGGCCGCGTCGATTTCAGCTTCGGAGGCGGGCAGCTGGCTGTTGTCTTCTCCCACCCGTTCATATCCGATTTCAAAGGGATGGCCTTCTATCAGCACCTGCTTTTCGCCGATGGGCTGCATGGTGTCCGGGTTCAGCTCCACGCCCCAGATGGGGGTGATGTTGGAGCAGCCCCAATAGAAGTACGCCCGCCCGTCGTCGTCGAGGAACAAATTGGGGTCCCAGAAGGGAAAGCTGCCTTCGATCTTCTCATAGGGACCGTTCAGAATGTCCTTGGTGCGGAAACGGTCGCAGTTTTCCTCCCGCCGGGAGGCGCAGAAATACACCCAGTCGCCCATCACCCGCACGTCGGGCGCGTAATCATACAAGGGCAATTCCTTGGGCAGTCGGTGGTTTTCCCAGCTTGCCAGATCGTCGGACACCCATACGCCCAGGGTCATGGAGGCGAAGATGTAATATCGGCCTTGGAAAAAGATCATGGAAGGGTCGGCGGCCTCCCGGCAGATCTGCATCCGTCCATGCTGCCGGGGGTCCATGTTGAATTGGTAGCGGTAGTTGATGTTGACAGGATTACAGAGATATTTCATAGCTGTACGCACCTGCTTTCACCTGATGTTTTCTGCCGTCCGGCAATATGATTTCAGCCGGAATAGGCACCGCGAAACGCATTGAAACCTTTTCGTTTTCATACCGCCATTCGCTGCGGATCTCGCCCACGGGAGACAGCCATTTTGCTTCCGCGTGGTCCAGGGAGGGATGGGGACAGGGACGGAGGGTCAGCCTGCCCGCCTCCAGCTGTATGCCGCACACGCCGCCAAACAGCCAGCCGCAAATCGCGCCGTAGGAATAGTGGTTCAGGGAATCATGCACCGTGCCGTCGGGCCGCACGCCGTCCCAGGTTTCCCAGATGGTGGTGGCTCCCCGCTTCACCTCGTAGAGCCAGCCGGGACAATCCTCCTGCAGCAGCAGTCGGTAAGCCGTGTCCGCGTGGCCGTAATCGGCCAGCACCCGGCAAAGGTCGGGGGTGGACAGGAAGCCGGTGTTCAAATGATACCCGTTTCCGATCACCATGCGGTTGAGCTCGTCCGCCGCCTGCTGGTTTTCCGCTCCGTCCAGGAGACCGAAGGCGATGGGCCGCACGTATTCGCACTGGCGGTCGGATACGATCCTTCCATCCTTCAGGCAGCAGAAGCGGTAGGCCTTTTTCGCGTTTTCGGCAATTTGGGCGTAACGCGAAGCATCCTCCGGCTTGCCCAGGATTTCCGCGATTTTCGCCAGCAGCGCGGCGGAGCGGAAATAGTAGGCCGTGGCCACCTCGGGCGCGCCCTCCATGGCGTTCTTGCGCATGGCCTCTGTGTTGTCCACTCCCGGCTGACACCATTCGCCAAAGTGGAAGCCCTGATCGGCCAGATATTCCTTCCAGGGGTTGTTTTCGTTCTGCGGCCGGGTCTGCTGCCGGGCGCGGTTTTCGCAGAAGGCCAGCCACCGGACCATCATGTCATAGTTTTCTTCCAGGATCGTTTTATCGCCGTAGGCCTGATACAGAGCCCAGGGCACCAGCACGCAGGCGTCGCCCCAGCCCGCCGAGCCCTGCAGCATCAGGGACATCTGGTTGCGGCTGTCGTTGACCGGGGCGATGTTCTCAATGAGCCCGTTTTCATGCTGCGCCAGGCGGCATTCGCCCAGCCACTTGCGCAGGATGGGCAAACAGTCCGCCAGATAGACGGCGGTGGGGGCAAACAGCGCCGCGTCCCCCGTCCAGCCCGCCCGCTCCCGGGTGGGGCAGTCGGTGGGCACGTCGCAGAAGTTGGATCGCATGCTCCACAGGCTGTTGCGCACCAGCTGGTTCACATCCTCATTGCCGCAGGAGAAGAAGCCCACTTGGGGCATGTGGGAATACACGGCGATGGCGGTAAACCGGGCGTCGGCCAGGTCGGTCTCCGTTTCGATTTTGGCGTATCGGAAGCCGAAAATGGCAAAGCTGGGCTTGTATTCGTTGAGCCCGTCCTTGCAGATGTACTCGATCTTCTGGGGAATGCCGCCGCTTTGGTTGCGCCAGCCGGGGGCGTAGTTGGCCTGGGTGAAATTGCCGTTTTCGTCCAGGGTCTCGCCGTGCCACAGGGTGATTTTTTGCCCGGCCTTGGCCGTGACGCGCAGCGCCGCATAGCCCGCCAGGTTCTGTCCGAAGTCGATCACCGTTTCCCCGTTGGGGGTCTGGGTGATTCTGCCGTCAAAGCGCTCCTGCTCCAGAATGGGCACGCTTTCCGTGGCCGCCAGATTGTCAAAGCCAAAATCCCGCGCCGTCACCCCATGCCAGCCGGTGACGGTTTCCATGCGGGCGTCATAGCATTCTCCGATTTCCAGGTCATTTTCCCGGATGGGGCCTTGCTGGCTGGCCTCCCATGCTTCGTCGCTGCACAGGATGGGGGTGCCGTCCATTTCCAGCTGGCACAGCAGCGCCAGATCGCTGCCGTAATAATTGCGCAGGCCGTCGATGCCCACGCCGCCGCGATACCAGCCGTCGCCCAGAATAACAAGCAGCTCGTTTTCGCCGGCTTTCAGCAGCCTGGTCACATCATAGCGCTGCACCGTCAGGCGCTTTTTATAGTCTCCGGTGCCGGGAGCGAGCACAAAGTCGCCCACCCGCGTCCCATTCAAAAAGGCGCTGTACAGGCCGTGGCAGGTGATATACAGGCAGGCGCTGCCGGGCTTTTCCACGGTGAACCGGCGGCGCAGATAGGACGCGGGCTGCTTTTGGTCAGGGTCGTGGGGCAGTTCCGGGTCAATCCACCGGGCCTGCCATTTCCTGGGCAATTTTTCCATCCTTAAAACCTCCCGTTCAGCCATTGGGCGCTTTTTTCCAGGCTCTTGATGGGGTCCTTGTCGATCCAGTTCTTGTGGCTTTCCAGCACCACGGCCTGGATGCCGTTTTCCGCTGCGATGGCGCTCAGACCGTCCAGATCCATGTTGCCCGTGCCTAATTCCACGCTGTCGGGCTTGAGGATCGGCGTCATGGCCGGACCGGATTGCCGGCAGCCCCGATCGGTGATGTGCCACAGCTTCATGCGATTTCCCAGCTTTCGCATCCAGTCCTTGGCGTCCGCGCCGCCGTCGGTGAACCAATAGCTGTCGAACTCAAAATTGACAAGGGCGGGATCGGTGCCGTTCAGCAGGATGTCATAGGCCCGCAGGCCGGGCTTCACCTGCAAAAGCTCCACATTATGATTGTGATACAGCAGGGAAAGGCCGCTTTTTTGCAGCGCTTCGCCCGCCTTGTTG
>CACWUV010000182.1 GCA_902764185.1 uncultured Eubacteriales bacterium | reverse complement strand
GCTCGAGGGCTTGGAGCGCCCGGAAAGGCTGCCTGTGGCAGGCTTTCAGCGGAAAGCGGGCCGGAAGGCCCCGGATCGCGGAGGCCTCGATCGTTCCCCCTTGCCAATTTCCGTTTATCAGCTTCCCTTTTTCATCTTCCATGCAAAGCACAGGGCTGCCAGGACCAGCAGCGCCGCCGCGTAGGCGGCCACCACGGCCAAATGTCCCCAGACGAGGCCGCCGTTCAGGGCCCCGCGGCAGGCTTCTACGGCATGCCAGAAGGGCAGGGCCTTGCAGATGCCGCTGAACACGCCGCCCAGCAGGGTGACGTCGAACCACACACCGCTGAGCCAGGCGGACAGATTGGTGAGCAGCGCGCCGCAGATGCCGCCCACCTGCTTGTCGCTGAGCGCCGTGCCGCACAGCAGCCCCAGGGCGATGAAGAACAGGGCCGGAACCAAACCCGCGGCCAGGGAGCAGGGGATGCCACCGGAGAAGGGCAGGCCCAGGACCAGCGCCACGGCATAGACCGTGATCCCTTGGACCAGGGCCATGGGCAGCAGCGGCAGCAGATAGCCCAGCAGAAAATCCGCGGCCCGCAGCGGCGTGGCATACAGGCGGATCAGGAAGGCGCTGCTGCGGTCCCGGGAGATCAGCATGGCGGCAAACAGCGCCAGGAAGGACTGGCCGAACACCGCCACGCCGGGCGCCAGATGCTCGATGCGGAAGAGATCCACGGGAATGTGCGCCTGGATCAGGCTCAGAAGCAGCAGCAAAATAATAGGAAAGGCCAGGCCGAAGAACAGCGTCAGCGGATCGCGGAGGGTTTCCTTGGCGCAACGGCCCGCAAAGCACAGCATGCGGCGAAGGTTTTTCATTGGGCTGCCTCCTCTCCCACCAGGGCCACAAAGGCTTCCTCAAAGCTGCTCGTGCCGGCGGCGGCCATCAGCTCCTCCGCCGTGCCCAGCCGCGTCAGACGGCCGTGGGCCAGAATGCCGATGCGGTCGCTGAGGGCTTGGGCCTCCTCCAGATAATGGGTGGTTAAAATCACCGTGGTGCGGCCTTTGAGAGCGCGGATCACGCTCCACAGCTCCCGGCGGATCAGTACGTCCAGGCCCAGGGTGGGTTCATCCAGAAACAGCACCCGAGGCTGGCTGATCAGTGCCATGGCGATGGACAGCCGCCGCATCCAGCCGCCGCTGAGGGTTTTGGCCCGCTGGTCCGCCACTTGGTCCAGGTGCAGCCGGGCCAGCATTTCCTCGGTTTTTTCCCGGCGCTGCGCCTTGTCAAAACCCTGCAGCCCGGCCATGAGCCGCAGGTTTTCCCGCACGGTCAGATGCAGCCCCACGGCGGTTTCCTGGGGCGATACGCCGATCAGCTGCTTGACCGCCGCCGTCTCCCGGACCACGCTTTTGCCGCAGATCAGCGCGTCCCCCGAGGTGGGCGTCAGCAGCCCGCACAGCATGCGGATGGCGGTGGTTTTGCCCGCGCCGTTGACGCCCAGCAGCGCGAACAGCTCTCCTTCCTCCACGGTCAGGTTCAGCCTGTCCACCGCCGTCAGAGCGCCGAAACGCCGCGTCAAATCCCGCGTTTCAATGGCATGCATCAGTCCTGTTCCCCCTGTTTCATGGCGTTCAGAATATCCATGGCAAAGCCCTGGAACACGCTGGCCTTCACCAGCGCAATGCCCTGCTTTTCATCTCCCAGCACCAGCAGCTGGTCGCCAGGCTTCAGCCCGAACACGTCCCGGGCCTTCTTGGGGATCACGATCTGCCCCTTGTCGCCAATGTTCACCACGCCGAAAATATGCTTCCCGTCCGGCATTCCGCTCACCTCATCAAAAAAGTTAGAAAAGTATGACTTTTCTAACGTCTATTATATGTACTTCCCTCATTCCTGTCAACCCTCGCCTTGACAAAATCCCCCCGATGCGGTATGATATTTCCCGCCGTGGAGGTGTATCGAAGTGGTCATAACGGCCCTGACTCGAAATCGATCCATTCGCGCGGCACTCCCTTTTCGGGAACCCTTGATTTATAAGGCTTTCCGGATGCCCCCGGGCGAAAGTGGGGCAAAGTTCTCTCCAAAAGTTCTCTCCTTTTTCCGAGAGACGATTTTGGGGTGAAATACACCTGGAGGTGTATCGAAGTGGTCATAACGGCCCTGACTCGAAATCAGGTAGGGTGAAAGCCCTCGTGGGTTCGAATCCCACCGCCTCCGCCATCGCCCAACCCGCATGAAACCCAGTGTTCATGCGGGTTTTCACGTTTTTGGGGCGCTTTTCCTGTTCGAACTTACGGCCCCGTCGCCGCTTTCTTTTTGCCGTTTTACCCGTTTCAGGAGAGAACTCGGGAGAGAACTGAGGAGAGAACTCTTGATCGGCTGAAACCGTTGTCCCGCCTGGGTTTTCGGGCCCTTCCCGCATCCGTCCGCTGCACAAAATCGCTTCAAAAACAGCCGTTTTTCTTGCATTTTTGGTCTTTCACGCTTCCGGCTGCATTTTCAGCCCCGTCAGGATCGCCTCCGCCGACGTGATCTTGGAGTGGTAATCCAGATGCGCGTACACATTGGCCGTGGTGGAGAAGTCGCTGTGGCCCAGCCATTCCTGGATCTGCTTCATGGGCACGCCGTTGGCCAGCAGCAGGCTGGCACAGCTGTGACGAAGGTCGTGGAAGCGTATCCGCCGCATCCCGTGCTGCTCCAGAAAGTTGGGAAAGCCCGACGTCAGGTAGCTGCATTTGATGCGCTCCCCCAGGGGGTTGACGCAGATGTAATCCAGGTAGTCCCTGCAATAGCTCCGGCCGCAGACCTTGCGGTATTCCTCCTGCTGGGCTTTCTTTCGCAGCAGCAGCTCCTTGAACTGCGGCACCAGCGGCAGCGTGCGCAGGCTGGATTTGGTTTTGGTGGTGTCCGACGCCACTTCCACTTTTTTGCCGTCCATCTCCACGTCGGTCACGGTGTGGTCGATGGTGATGGTGTTCTTCTGAAAGTCCACCGCGCACCACCGAAGGCCGATCACTTCGCTGCGCCGCAGCCCGTAGAAGGCCGCCAGCTTGACGGGCAATTCCAGGTCGGTGCCTTCCACCAGAGAGAACAACCGGTTGATCTCGTCCCCGTCGTAGTAATCGGAGAGGAACTTTTCCTTCTTGGGCAGCTCCACCCGATCCGCCGGGTTGGCGTTCAGCAGCTCCACCTTCACGGCGTATTTCAGCGCCTTGTGGATCACGGCGTGATAGTGGATGACGCTGTTGGGCGAAACCCGCTCCAGTTGATCCGTGTAGAACTTCTGGATGTGCACCGCCTTGAGATCGCCCAGGGTGATGTGCTTCTTCTCGAAGTACGGCTTGATGGGGAACTTGACCATGGAAGCGTAGCTTGCCAGCGTTGCCGGACGAACCGAACCCTTGACGATCTTGAGCCATTCCTCCAGGTATTCACAGAAGGGCATGTCGCTGTGCATCGCGCCCCGCTCCACCGGCGGCTTGAATTTCTCCCTGGCCTCCCAGAGCATTTGCTCCGCCCGCTTCTTGTTGCCCTTCACCGGCAAGTTGGTGGGAATCCATTTTGTTTTCCGATTGTTATCAACGTCCTGATAACTGAGCACGATATAGAAAAGACCTTTCTTTTCCTGCAGGTGTCCTGCTACCATATGTCCTCCTTTCGCAGCGGGACCGAACCTGCCGTTGACATGACCAGTTTACACCAATCATGCCAGCGGCGCAAGGTTCGAACTCAATGATTTACGCTGCGTTCGTCAGTTTCAGATAGGATAAAACGTGCATCTTGGGAATACGGTAGGCGCGGCCCACCTTCATCGCTGTGATCTGCCCGCTTTTGATCAGCTTGTAGCCGGTCTTTTCGCTGATGCGCAGCGCCTGGCACATGGTGCCAATGTCCATGATGTCCGGGTATTCCTTCAGCACCATGCTGTACATTTCTTTGGTGGTGTAGTTCATTCTGTGTCCTCCTGTACTGTCGTTTTGTCTTTTGTTACCGGTTAGACCACGTTAGGGAGTCGAAAAATCCTTGTTTTACAAGGGTTTC
>CACWUV010000181.1 GCA_902764185.1 uncultured Eubacteriales bacterium | reverse complement strand
TTTCCTCGATTTACCGACAGTAAACCATCGTCAAAGCGCCTTGAATTGCAGGCTGATATGCTCGAAACTGCACATTCCTCATTTTAGAAACAGACTCTATTAATTATTCATTCTTCATTTTTAATTTTTCCTGTGCCGCCTTCATGGCCCGCTCCACGTTGGAGCCGCCGTCCCGGGCGGAATTGTTGCGGCGCAGGATCTCGGCGATCTCGATGCGGGCGGCCTCCACCTCGGCGCGGAACTCCTTGGCGGACACCCGCAACGCCCCGCCGCCCAGAATGATGACCTGCTCCAGCGCGTCGCTGGTGGCCACGCGCACCCGGCGTCCCTTGGGCAGGCGGCGGATGGTGTATTCGATGTAGTTGTCGGCGGTCTGGGCCTCCCGGGTGTAGACGATATGGATGCCGTAATAGTCCTCGCTGGAGCCGGGATTGCCCGCCACCTTGTAGGCGTCAAACACCAGAATCAATTGGCAGGGCTTGAAGCCCCGGTAATTGCTCAATATGTCCTGGAGGCTCTTGCGGGCGTCCTCCAGGCTGTGCTGGGACAATTCCTTCAGATCCGGCCAGGCGAAAATGATGTTGTAGCCGTCCACCAGCAGGTATTCATCCTCCGGCGCGCGGATCTCGATGGGCCGATCGTTGACGGTGGGCCGCGCCTGGCGCACAGCGCCGCCGGTGCGCTCCTTGGCGGGCCCGTAGGTGCGCTCAAAGATGGCCTGCAGCTGCTTGTCCTCCTCGGCGGTGCCGCGGTAGGCGCTGCGGGAAACCGCCGGGGACGCGCTTTTCTCAGCAGCAGGGGCCGCGCCCAGCACCTCGGTATGCAGGTGCATGTGCTGCGGCACCTCATCCCAGCGCACCAGATAGCCCGCGCCATGGCTGCAAAACACGGAGTCCGCCGGGTTGTCGATGTCCCGCTCGGGATCGTAGCCGATCTCTGCCATCACCGCCGCCTGATCCCGGCAGGGCGCATAGCCCCGCAGGGTGCACAGCAGCCTGCCCGCGCCCCGGGTATAGGCCGTGACCTCCCGGGCATAGCCCCGCAAGGCCGCCACCGGCGCGCTGCCGGTGATCAGGCTGCCTTCCCCCAGGGGTTCCGGGGCGGACACGCTGCCGCCCATCTGGCTCAGATCGTTCATGGCCCGGCCCACGCAATCGTTGGGCAGCGTCAATTGCACGTCGTACCAGGGCTCCAGCAGCACGCTGTCCGCCTGCATCAGTCCCTGGCGCACCGCCCGATAGGTGGCCTGGCGGAAGTCGCCGCCCTCGGTGTGCTTCAGGTGCGCCCGGCCCGCGATCAGCGTGATCTTCATATCGGTGATGGGGCTGCCCGTCAGCACCCCCAGGTGGGGCTTTTCCATCAGGTGGGTCAATATCAGCCGCTGCCAGCTGCGATCCAGGTCGTCCTCGGAGACGGCGGTGGCGAAATGCAATCCGCTGCCCCGCTCGCCGGGCTCCAGCAGCAGATGCACCTCGGCGTAATGCCGCAAGGGCTCATAGTGGCCCACGCCCTCCACGGGGCCTGCGATGGTTTCGCGGTAGAGGATGCTGCCTTCGCTGAAGGCCACGGCCAATTGGAAGCGGTCCTGCAATACGCGCTTCAAGATTTCCAGTTGCACCTCGCCCATCAGCTGCACCCGGATCTCCCGCTTTTCGCCGTTCCACAGCACGTGGAGCTGGGGGTCCTCCTCCTCCAGGACGCGCAGCTTTTGCAGCGCGCTGCCGGGATCATAGCCCAGGGGCAAGAGCACCTGATAGGTGAAAACCGGCGTCAGCAGCGGCGCGTCGGCGGCGGTTTCCGCGCCCAGGCCGTCCCCCGCCCTGGGGATGGTGAGCCCGGTGACGGCGCACACCGTGCCCGCCGGGGCTTCCTCGGCCAATTTGAACTTTTGCCCGCTGTACAGGCGGATCTGGTTGATCTTTTCCCCGCATTCCAGCAGCGTCTTGACCCGCAGGCTGCCGCCCGTCACCTTGATCCAGGTGAGACGCGCGCCCTGGGGATCGCGGCTGATCTTGAACACCCGGGCGGCAAACTCCGCCGGATAGGCGGGGACGGGCACATAGCGCAGCAGAGCGTCCAGCAGGGCGTCCACCCCTTTATTTTTGAGGGCGCTGCCGAACAGGCAGGGAAAAAGCCTGCGTTCCGCCGTGAGCCGCTGGATTTCCTTCAAGGGAATCTCCCCCGTCTCCAGCAGGCTTTCCATGGCGGCCTCGCCGCACAATGCGATGTCGTCCAGCGCGTCGGGGGCGTTCACGTCCACGCAAGCGTCGCTGAGGCGGGCGCGCAGGGCATGCATCAATTGCGTCCGATCCGTGCCGGGCTGATCCATCTTGTTGACAAAGAGCACCGTGGGCACGCCGTAGGCCTGCAGCAAGCGCCACAGGGTCAGGGTGTGGCCCTGCACGCCGTCCGCGCCGCTGATCACCAGCACCGCGCAGTCGATGACCCACAGGGTGCGCTCCATCTCGCTGGAAAAATCCACGTGGCCCGGGGTGTCCAGCAGCGTCATTTCCTGGCCTTGCCAGGTCAGCATGGCCTGCTTGGAAAAAATGGTGATGCCCCGCTCCCGCTCCTGGGCGTCGGTGTCCAGAAAGGCGTCCCGGTGATCCACCCGGCCCAGCCTGCGCAGCTGGCCCGCGGTGTACAGCATGGCCTCCGACAGCGTGGTCTTTCCCGCGTCCACGTGGGCCAGCAGGCCGACATTCAGCATTCCCGCCGTCCTCCTTTGGTGTGATGGGGATAGTATAGCATAAATCAAGCGCGGGTGGCAATGCAGCGAAAAAGGGGAGCGCTTTCCCCCTCTTGCAAATTTTCTCTCATCAGTGTACACTTGAAAAAAAATGAAAGGAAGCAAAACGCATGAAAAAAGTGGTCCTGCTGGAATCCCTGGGCATTCCCCAGGCGGAATTGGAGGCCCTGCAAAAGCCCTTTGAGGGCGAAGTGGCATTTGCGGCATACCCCCGCACGGCGGATGTGGAGCAGCTGAAAAGCGAGGTGCGGGACGCGGACGCCCTGATCCTGGCCAACATGCCCTTGCCCGGAGAGGTGATCCGGGCGGCGGAGCGGCTGCAATTCATCGACGTGGCCTTCACCGGCGTGGATCACGTGGCCCTGGATGCCGCCCGGGAGCGCGGCATCCGGGTGAGCAACGCCTCGGGCTATTCCAACGAGGCCGTGGCCGAGCTGGTGATCGCCATGGCCCTGAGCATGCTGCGCAATCTGCGGCAGGTGGAGGACCGCACCCGCACCGGCGGCACCAAGGACGGCCTGGTGGGCGGCGAGCTCCGGGGCCGCACCGTGGGCATCATCGGCTATGGCCGCATCGGCAGCCGCACAGGCGAGCTGCTGCACGCCTTCGGCTGCCATGTGCTGGCCCAGCGCCGGGGCGAGCACCAGCGGGTGCCGGAATTTGTGGAGCTGGCATCCCAGGACGAGCTGCTGCGCCGCAGCGACATCGTGGTGCTCCACTGCCCGCTGAACGACAGCACCCGGGGCATGATCAACGCCGAAAAGCTGGCGCTGATGCGGCCCACCGCCATCCTGATCAATGTGGCCCGGGGCCCCGTGGTGGACGAAGCCGCCCTGGCGGACGCCCTGCAAAAAGGACGCATTGCTGGGGCCTGCGTGGACGTGTTCGCCCAGGAGCCTCCCCTGCCCGCCAATACTCCGCTGCTGGCCGCGCCCCACACCCTGCTGACGCCCCATGTGGCCTTCGCCACCCACGAGTCCATGTCCCTGCGGGCAGGCATCGTGTTTGATAATTTGCGGGCCTGGCTGGATGGACGGCAGGAAAATGCAGTAGTATAAAGGTTGGAATTCGGAAAACAGAAATTGGCAAGGGATACGTTGGAGGCCTCCGCGGCCTCCAAGCCACCGCGCCAGGGCCCGCTTGGGCCCTGGACCCATCCCGGCGAACCAGCTTGAAAACAACTACAAGCAGTCTGCGCCTGTAACTTGAGTGTCGCAACGAGAGCTTCCGGGCATAAGAAAAACCGATGGCCAGCCAGAAAATGAATGCATTCATTTTCTGGTCTGTCCAGCGGTTTTTCGCTGTGCGCT
>CACWUV010000180.1 GCA_902764185.1 uncultured Eubacteriales bacterium | reverse complement strand
ACCTTCTATGCGCCCGACGGCTCCGAGTACCGCACGACGTTCAAAAAAGAGATCGTCAGCGAGTACGAATGGCACTACGAGAACTGGTTCACCAGCGACGCGGACTACTACCTGGTGGAAAAGGCGCCCGCAGGCTATAAGGTGCGCTATGAAAACGTGGGCAAGCACGCGGGCGAAACCGACCGCTGCTACAACGGCGGCACCATCATCAACTATAAGGTGCCCAAGACCGGCGACACCGCCAGCCCGGCGCTGTGGATCGGCCTGGCCGTGCTGGGCCTGGGCGGCCTGAGCGCGCTGGCCCTGCGCAGAAAAAAGAAGACCCAATACAATTAATATGGATCTCTGATTGAAAAAAAGGTGCCCTCATCCGATCAAGGTCGGATGAGGGCACTTTGTCAATTTTTGTTATCCGCTTCTTCTATCGCCCAGCCTTTCGTGCTTTTTGGCGTAATGACAAAATCTCTCAAATATGATATGATACAGGCGGAAAAATGCCAAAGGAGCAAGCGCATGCTGAACATTCAACGGATCACCCTGGGGCTGCTGGAAACCAACTGCTACATCCTGTGGCAGGAGGACCCGAACACCGTGGTGGTCATCGATCCCGGGGACGACATTCCCACCCTGACGCACACCCTGGGGGACAGGCAGGTGGCGGGGGTGCTGATCACCCACGCGCATTTTGATCATATTCTGGGCCTGTCGGCCCTGAAGGGCAAGCCCATCTATGTGCACGCCCTGGATTTTGACGCCATGACGGACGACGAGATCAACTGCGGTCCCCGGGGCGGCGCGTCGCCTTATATCCCGGCCACGAATGCCGTGAAGGAAGGGGACAGCATCACCCTGGCGGGCATGACCTTTGAGGTGCTGCATACCCCCGGCCATACCCGGGGCTCGGTGTGCTATCGCTGCGGGGAGGATCTGTTCACCGGCGACACCCTGTTTGTGGGCGGCTATGGGCGCACCGATCTGCCCGGCGGCAGTTGGCCGGAGCTGCGCAAATCCCTGGAGCGGCTGCTGGCCCTCCACGGCGTGCGGGTCTATCCCGGCCACGGAGAAAGCGGGTACATCGCATGATTACGGTTTCGCTTTTCACCAATATGCCCGCCCTGTCCGGGGATATGGCGGAGGTGCTGCGGCTGTTTCTGGGCAATATCGAATTGAAGGTCAACGAAGCCGGCGGCGAAATGACCTTCACCCACACGGAGGCGGAGCAAGACGGCCTGCGCGTGGTGACGGTGACAGACGGCGCTTGCACCCATGAAACAAAAGAGGCCGTCACCGGCGATCCCGTGGTGGACAAGCGCCTGCGCCGCCGCCAGGCCAAGCTGGGGGTCTATCAGGTGCTGAAATCGCGCACCGGCGTCACCCCGCCCTGGGGCAGCCTGACGGGCATCCGACCCACCCGGCTGCTGTACGCCAACCTGGATAAAGGGATGGACATGGACGCCGCCTGCGGAGAGCTGCGGCGGGTATTTGACGTCAGCGAGGAAAAGACCGCTATCCTGCGGCAGATCGTATCCGTTCAGCGGGAACTGCCGCTGCCCACATTGCAGGAAGCCGACCTGTATATCGGCATTCCCTTCTGCGTGACCCGCTGCGCTTATTGCAGCTTTTTATCCGGCGAGGTGGGCAAGGGCGAACTGCTTTCTCCCTATGTGGACGCCCTGTGCCGGGAGATCGACGCGGCCCAGGAGCTGCTGGATCAAACCGGCCTGCGGCTGCGGGCCTTTTATATGGGCGGCGGCACGCCCACATCCCTGCCGCCGGAGCTGCTGGCCCGGGTGCTGGACCGCGCCGCGCCGCTGCTGGCAAGGTGCGGCGAGATTACCGTGGAGGCGGGGCGTCCGGATACCATCGACGGGGAAAAGCTGGCGGTGCTGCGGCGCTTTGGCGTCACCCGCATCAGCGTGAACCCGCAGACCATGCACGACGACACCCTGGAGCGCATCGGCCGCCGCCACACCGCCCGCCAGACCGAGGCAGCCTATCGCCTGGCCCGGGATATGGGCTTTGATCACATCAATATGGATTTGATCGCCGGGCTGCCGGGGGAGGACCTGGAGAGATTTAACCAAACCCTGCGCTGGATTTACGGCCTGGCTCCCGAGAGCATGACCGTGCACACCCTGTCCATCAAGCGCAGCAGCCTGCTGCATCTGTGGCAGGCCCAATTGCCCGACGGGGACATGGTGGCGGACATGGTGCGCGCCGGAGCCGACATGGCCCGGCAGATGGGCATGCGGCCCTATTATCTTTACCGCCAGAAGTACATGGCGGGCAACCAGGAAAACGTGGGCTACGCCCTGCCCCGGCATGAATGCCTGTATAATATCGACATGATGGAGGAGACCGCCAGCGTCATCGCCCTGGGCGCGGGCGCGGCCAGCAAGCGGCTGTTTCCCCAGCAGGGTTTCATCCGCCGGGCCTTCAACGTCAGCGATATTCGGCAGTACATCGACAGGGTGGACGAGATGATCGACCGGAAGCGGGATCTGTTTCTTTCGTCTTTGTGACAGTTTTGCCACCGGGGCCATGCTACCATAAAGCATTGATCAATTTGAGGAGGCAGAGAATGATTTCGTTCAAGGGAATCGGCATCAAGTATTTTGCCCTTTTCATGGCGCTGGTGGCCATCGCGGGCGGCGTTTATCTCACCTTTTTCCACTCCAGCGGCTTTGTCAAAACGGAGGCCACCATCGTGGCGGTGGAGGAGGGGGACGAGGACGCGGACAGCCACACCACCAGCTACCGCGCCACGGTGGAATATACCGTGGACGGCCAGACCTACACCGGCGAGCTGGACACCGAAAGCAGCTCTTACAAGGTGGGTCAGCGCGTCAGCGTGCTCTATGATCCCCAGGACCCTGCCGTGGTGCACAGCGGCGGCATGTTTGGCCTGTATGTGCTGGGCGTGGGGGTGGCGCTGCTGGGGGTGATCGTCGGCACCGAGATCAAAAAGAGAGGGGCGCTGCGCGCGGTGAAAGCCCAGCAGGCGGAGAACGGCGGCGCGGAGTATCCCGTTTCCATCGCCGGGCCGGAGCGCAAGCTCTATTTTATCACTGACGTGGGCACCGTCAAGGGCGGCCATCGGCTGGAGGACGCGGCGCGCAATGTGCTTTACGAGGCCAGGATGACCAAGTTCACCCTCACCGCCCCCTTCGGCTTTGATTTCATCGACCATGAGCACGGCAAAACCATGCCTCACCTGGTGGGCCACGAGGAAAGCGCGGAGCGGGACAGCCTGATCTTCGACAACCATTACACCTTTACCTTTGACGGTCAGGACATCTGGAAGCACCTGCGCAAAAACGGCGTCAGCGTGGAATCCAGCCTGACGGGCTTGGCGCGCACCGAGTATAAGATCCTGCGGGACGGCAGGCAGATTGCCCTGGCCGTGGGCAGCAGCCAGAACGTGCACGAGGAGGACGAGAAAGCCAAATCGAAGCTGGCCAGCCTGGTGCCCGTCCAGGGCTTTTACCGCGTGACCACCACCGAAACCGACCTGAGCCTGCTCTTTGTGATCCTGCTGGCCTTCGCCCGCAGCGGCGCCAGCGACGATCACGGCGGCAGCCGTCGGGTGCTGATGAACACCATGAAAAAGATTTAATTAGGAGAAAATGATCATGTATTACGTTGCAATTGCCATCTTTGCAGTCGCCGTCATCGGCGGTCTCGTCTATTCCTATCTCCGCAGCAAAAAAATCAACGAAAATGGTGTGGAGACCGAGGCTGTGGTGAGCCGCGTCAAGGAGATCGAGCGTGAGGACTCCGACGGCCATTACACCACGGACTATGAGTATTATGTGCGCTACCAGAACCAGAACGGCGAAACCGTGGAAGCCAAGCTGGGCAATCCGCCCCGCTTCCTCACCGAGGGCACGCAGCTGCGCGTCAAGTATCTGCCCGAAAAGCCCAAGTATGCGCTGATGATCAAGAAGTAAAAGGGGTACGCGCTTTCTGGAGAGAGTACGTACTTATCGTATTTCTTGCTTATAGGTTTCTTCATTCAGGTTCGGACATATAAACAGAAATTTGACGGGGACAGAAATTTGACGGGGAGACGTTCGAGGCCTCCGCGGCCTCGAGCTCTGCGCCAGGGCCCGCTTGGGCCCTGGACCCATCCCGGCGAACTGGCTTGAAACAACTACAGACAATCTGCGCCTGAAACTTGGGTGTTGAAACGAGAGCTTCCGGGCAGAAGAAAACCGGCAGCAGTCCGGGAAAATGAGGTTACTCATTTTCTCCGGCCTGATGCCGGTTTTCGCTGTGCGCTATGCGCACAGCACGCCAGCAAAGCTGGCTGCCCGGAAGCGGTGGGCTGCGATACCCAAGTAGCTGCGGGAAACTGCCTGTTGTCGAAGTCGTGCAACATCCGCCATTGGCGGGGTCCGGGGTGCAACTTGCACCCCGGTGGGGTATGGGGCAAAGCCCCATCGTTCTCCCCGTCAAATTTC
>CACWUV010000179.1 GCA_902764185.1 uncultured Eubacteriales bacterium | reverse complement strand
CGTGCAGGTTGTTTTCGTCGAAATACCGGTGGGGCAATTTGCCCATGAAATCCGCCGCCTCCGGCGTACCCTTGAATTCCTTGGCCAGCCTGCGGATATCCGGCGTGCGCACGCCCAGCATATCCTCCCGGCGCAGCGTGGGCAGGATGCGATATTGAAAATCGGCGTTTTTATCGTCCCGCAGCGCCTGCAGCCGTTTTGTCAGCTCACCCATGCCAAAGCCCCCGATCCTGCAAATATCCCACGCTGTCCCGCAGCGCCGCCACGGTTTTGATCTCCAGCACCATCCGGGCATGGGCGCTCTCGGCACGCCGGATCAGCCCGGCGATGTCCAGCTCACCCGCGCCCAAAGGCATGTGGCACTGTTTTTCTGTGGCGTCGTGCAGGTGCATGTGCCGCAGCCTGTCCCCGTGCCTGTGATAAAAAGGCTCGTCCGCGTATTTTGACAGGGCGTTATGGCCCACGTCCAGGGTAAGCCCAAACACGGGGGACTGCAGGAGCAATTCGATGCTCTCTTGCCGGTGCGGCTCCCAGCCGCCTTCCTCCGTGTTTTCGATGCACACGTTCACCTGCCCCTGGCTGGCCTCCTCGCATGCCTGCCGGAAGGCCAGGGTGTTGCGCAGATAGTCCTCCCGGTAGCGGTTATACAGAAAATCCCGCGTGTGGGGCAGCGTCACATAGACGCCCCGCACCCAATGCAGGTTCACCGTGGGCATGCGGGCCTGGCGGGCCAGGGTGATGGCTTCCCGGGCCACCTCCAGCCAGGCCTTGCGCACCGGCGCGCTGAAGGTGCAGGGGTCCATCTCCTCATGCAGATGGAAGGTGAAATAAACCCCATATTTCTCCTGCAAGGCGTTCAATTGCCGGGCGGACAGCCGCTCCGCCTGGCACAGGGGAAAGCTCATGTTCAGCTCCACAAAATCCAGCTTCAATTCCGCGCCCAGGGCGGCGGCGCTTTCCACGCTGTCGTTTTCCAGCAAAAAAGGCATTCCGAATTGCATGTTTTACTCCTTGATGCACAGCACCGCCATAAAGGTGTTGATGTTCAGTTCATGCAGCCGTCCCGTGCCGTTGGTGTCCTCATAGAGATCGCACAGCCGGAAGCCCGCTCTCAGCAGGCCGCCCAATTCCTCCTCAAAGGTATGGGAAAACTGCACGCCCACGTCGTCCCGCATGCATTCTTCCATCAGCGCCGGGTCGCTCAGGGGGTCGAAGGGCATTTTGTGGATGATGCGCTCCTCGTCCTCGCCCACCAGATAGTTGATGCCGTTGTCAAAGCTGGCCAGCAGCCGTCCGCCTTTTTTGAGGATGCGGGCGCACTCCCGCCAGATGGGCTCCACCTCCCGCACGTAGCAGTTGGACACGGGATGAAAGATGATGTCAAAGCTATCATTTTCAAAAGGAAGGGGCTTGGTCATATCCGCCCGGAGGATGTCCATGGCGTAGCCTTCCCGGGCCGCGTATTCCCGCTCCCGCGCGATCTGGCTTTCGCTGTAGTCCAGCACCGCGCAGTCCGCGCCCAGTGCCGCGAACACCGGCATCTGCTGCGCGCCGCCGCTGGCCAAGCCCAGCAGCCTTTTGCCCCGGATCTCCCCAAACCAGCCGTGGGGCACAGGCCGGGTGGGGGTCAGCAGCACGTCCCATTCTCCGCATTTGGCAGCCTCGTATTTTTCTTTGGGCAGGGGCTTTCCCCATTCCCAGCCTTCCTGACACCAGCGGTCGATGGTGCGGGCGTTCATATCGGTATATTCCATGGCTTGACCCTCCGCTTTTCCGTTTGTATCATTATACCAGCATCCATCCATCCCGGCAATAATATTTTGTCAGTTCCGTCTCGACATCGGGGACCGAATAAGCTATAATAGGCATAACTTGTTTATTTGCTTTTATTCACTGAAAGGAGATGCATGAACATGGAGAATTTAAAGGCTGGTATCATCGGATGCGGCGGCATCGCCAACGGCAAGCATATGCCCGCCATCAAGGCTTTGGGGGGCGTGGATCTGGTGGCCTTCTGCGACCTGATCGTGGAGCGCGCCGAAAAGGCCAAGGCGGAGTATGGCACCCCGGACGCCCAGGTGTTTGTGGATTATAAGGAGCTGCTCGAATTGGACCTGGACTGCGTGTACGTTTGCACTCCCAACCGCAGCCATTCCTTCATCACCGTGGACGCCCTGCACGCGGGCAAGAACGTCATGTGCGAAAAGCCCATGGCCATCAACTCCACCGAAGCCCAGAAGATGCTGGACGCCGCCAAGGAAACCGGCAAGATCCTGACCATCGGCTATCAGGGCCGCTACCGTCCCGACAGCCAGTACCTCAAAAAGGAATGCGACGCCGGCGTGCTGGGCGAGATCTATTTTGCCCGGGCCAACGCCATTCGCCGCCGCGCCGTTCCCACCTGGGGCGTGTTCCTCAACGAGTATGAGCAGGGCGGCGGTCCCCTGATCGACATCGGCACCCACGCCCTGGATCTCACCCTCTGGTGCATGAACAACTATCGCCCCAAGACCGTCCTGGGCACCGTGTATCACAAGCTCAACAAGGACACCGAGACCGGCAACGCCTGGGGCGACTGGGACCCGGAAAAATTCACCGTGGAGGACAGCGCCTTTGGCTTTATCGTCATGGAGGACGGCGCCACCATCGAGCTGAACGCCTCCTGGGCGCTCAACACCCTGGACACTGAGGAAGCCCGCACCATGCTGTGCGGCACCAAGGCCGGCGCGGACATGCACAACAAGGAATTGCACATCAACGGCGTCAAGCATGGCCGTCAGTACACCGAAACCCCGGCGCTGGGTGCCGGCGGCGTGGACTTCTACGAAGGCACGGGCGACGATCCCAACGTCTTTGAACAGAAGGTGTTCACCGACGCCGTGCGCGGCAAAGGCGAAGTGGTGGTCAAGCCCGAGCAGGCCATCGTGGTCACCCGCATCCTGGAAGCCATCTATGATTCCGCAAAGTCCGGCAAGCCCGTGACCTTTGAATACTGAGGTGCCGCCATGAAAAAGCTTCCCATTGGCTATCAGCTCTATTCCGCACGCCGGGAGGCGGAGCAGGATCTTCTGTCCGTGCTGCGCACCCTGGCCGCCCAGGGCTACGACGGCGTGGAATTCGCGGGGTTCTATGGCCGCAGCGCCGGGGAGATCAGCGCCATGCTCAAAGAAACCGGCCTCCAGGCCGTTTCCAGCCATGTGGGCCTCCATCTCATCGAGGCCGACATGCAGGGCACCATCGACTTTCATAAGGCCATCGGCTGCGCATATATCGCCGTACCCTACCTGATGGACGACCGCCGTCCCGGCACGCCGGGCTTTGCCAGCGTCATCCGCACCGTCAACACCTTCGGGCGCATGTGCCGGGAAAACGGCATCCAGCTGCTCTATCACAACCACGATTTCGAGTTTGCGCCCTTCAGCGGCATGTACGGCCTGGATTTCCTCTATGAGGCCGTTTGTCCCGAGATCCTCAAAACCGAGATCGACACCTGCTGGGTCAAGTACGCGGGGGAGGATCCCTGCGCCTACCTTCGCAAATACGCGGGCCGCGCGCCCGTGGTGCACCTCAAGGACTATGTGGGCCGCCGGGAAGGCGGGGCCGCGCCCTATGGCCTGCTGGGCCAGGAGGAAGCAAAGGCAAACGCGGGCGTGGCCTTCGAGTTCCGCCCCTTTGGCTACGGCTGCCAGGACGCCGCCGCCGTGGTGAACGCCGCCATCGACGCGGGGGCGCAGTGGGTGGTCGTGGAGCAGGATGAATCCGTGGGCCGCGCGCCTCTGGAGGCCGCGGAGATGAGCATCGGCACCCTGAAAAAACTGGGCCTCAAATAAAGCCTTTCGCCCACTGCAAATACCGGCAGGCCTGTGCTTGCCGGTATTTTTTCAGACGGGGGAGATGCGCCCCGGACTGACTGTAAAATAATTATTTTGGAAAACGGGAACAAAACGGCCTGCTATTCCGTCTATTTATTTGGAAACTTTTTTCAAGGAGGGCAACATGAAGCTGCTCAAGTTTTTGACGGCCTGCGCGGCCTGCCTGCTGATGCTGACCTGCGCCGCCTGGGCGGAGATCAGCCTGGAGGCGGAGCTGGGCTATGAAAATACCGTCACCTATATCCGCGCCGTGCCGCTGCGGGTGGT
>CACWUV010000178.1 GCA_902764185.1 uncultured Eubacteriales bacterium | reverse complement strand
CATGGCTGCCCGCAAGCTGGGCTGGAAGGTGGCCACTCCCGTGTTCGACGGCGCCACCAAGGATGATATCGCCGAGTGCCTGCGCATGGCGGGCCTGCGGGAGGACGGCAAGACCATCCTCTACGATGGCCGCACCGGCGAGCCCTTTGAAAACCCCGTCACCGTGGGTATCATGTATTATCTTAAGCTGCATCATCTGGTGGACGACAAGATGCACGCCCGTTCCACCGGTCCTTACAGCATGGTCACGCAGCAGCCTCTGGGCGGCAAGGCCCAGTTCGGCGGCCAGCGCTTCGGTGAAATGGAAGTGTGGGCTCTGGAGGCGTATGGCGCTGCCAATACCCTGCAGGAGATCCTGACCGTCAAGTCCGACGACATCGTGGGCCGGGTAAAGACCTACGAAGCCATCATCAAGGGCCAGAACATCCCCACTCCCGGCGTGCCTGAGAGCTTCAAGGTGCTGATCAAGGAACTGCAGTCCCTGTGCCTAGATATCAAGGTGCTCAACGAAAAGCGCGAGGTCATCGAGATCAAGGATGACGACGATGACGATACCGGCGATACCGGCAGCCGCAGCGAGCGTCTGGACGAGCGCGACGAGTTGCTGGACACCGATGGCGATATCGAAGTGCCCGGCGAGTACGAGGACATCGACGATATTACTGACGTGGACGACGAGCTGGGCACCCTGGACGCCCTGGACGGCGATGACGACATCGACTTTGCCGATTTTGACGATCCGCTGTCCGACATCGACGACGACGACATTCAGTAAACTGCGAAGGAGTGTGAGACGGAATGTTTGAACTGACCAATCTTGACGCGATCCAGATCGGAATGGCGTCGCCTGAGCAGATTCTGGAATGGTCCTACGGCGAGGTTTCCAAGCCTGAAACCATCAACTACCGCACGCTTAAGCCGGAAAGGGATGGCCTTTTCTGTGAGCGCATTTTCGGACCCACCAAGGACTGGGAATGCAACTGCGGCAAATATAAGCGCATTAAGTACAAGGATAAGGACAAGGTGTGCGACAAGTGCGGCGTGCAGATCACCCGCGCTAAGGTGCGCCGTGAGCGCATGGGTCACATCCAGCTGGCCGCGCCTGTCAGCCATATCTGGTATTTCAAAGGCATCCCCAGCCGCATGGGTATGATTCTGGATATCAGCCCCCGCGCCCTGGAAAAGGTGCTGTACTTTGCCAGCTACATCGTCCTCGATCCCGGCAATGAAGCCGTGGTGAAGGCCGAAAAGCACAGCCTGATCACCGACGCCCGCTATCGCCAGATCATGGCCATGACCGAGGAGGAGCGCGGCTCCTTCCGGGCGGGCATCGGCGCAGAAGCCGTGCATGAAATGCTGGCCGAGCTGGATCTGGAAGCCCTGAGCGCCCAGCTCAAGGCCGAGATCGCCACCCTGATCGAAAAGGAAAAGGATCGCGAAGGCGAAGGCCAGAAGCGCACCCACGCCATCAAGCGTCTGGAAGTGGTGGAAGCCTTCCGCCAGAGCGGCAACAAGCCCGAGTGGATGGTGCTGGACGTGGTGCCCGTCATTCCTCCGGATCTGCGCCCCATGGTGCAGCTGGACGGCGGCCGTTTTGCCACCAGCGACCTGAACGACCTCTATCGCCGCGTGATCAACCGCAACAACCGTTTGAAGAGAATGCTGGAGCTGGGCACGCCTGACATCATCGTGCGCAATGAAAAGCGCATGCTGCAGGAGGCTGTGGACGCCCTGATCGACAACGGCCGCCGCGGCCGCCCCGTCACGGGCCCCGGCAACCGTGCGCTCAAGTCCCTGTCCGATCTGCTGCGCGGCAAGCAAGGCCGTTTCCGCCAGAACCTGCTGGGCAAGCGCGTGGACTATTCCGGCCGTTCCGTTATCGTGGTCGGTCCCGAGCTCAAGCTGCATCAGTGCGGCCTGCCCAAGGAAATGGCGCTGGAGCTGTTCAAGCCCTTTGTTATGGAAAAGCTGGTCAAGTACGGCATTGCCCATAACATCCGCGCCGCCAAGCGCATGGTGGAAAAGGTCAAGCCCGAAGTGTGGGACATCCTGGAGGGCGTGATCAAGGATCACCCCGTGCTGCTCAACCGCGCGCCCACCCTGCACCGTCTGGGCATTCAGGCCTTTGAGCCCGTGCTGGTGGAAGGCAAGGCCATGAAGCTGCATCCCCTGGCCTGCACTGCCTACAACGCCGACTTCGACGGCGACCAGATGGCTGTTCACGTCCCCCTGTCCATGGAGGCTCAGGCGGAAGCCCGCTTCCTGATGCTGTGCGCCAACAACGTCATGAAGCCTCAGGACGGCAAGCCCGTTATCAGCCCCACCCAGGACATGGTTATCGGCTGCCACTATCTGACCATCGTGGACCCCGACGCCATTGGCGCGGGCCGCGTGTTCGCCAACCAGGATGAAGCACTGATGGCTTATCAGGCCCATCAGATCACCCTGCAGAGCCCCATCAAGGTGCGCATTTCCCGTACCTTTGAGGGCGTTACCGAGCGCCGCCTCATCGAAACCACCCTGGGCAAATTGATCTTTAACGAGAACATTCCCCAGGATCTGGGCTTCCAGCCCCGCAACAGCATGGACGATATGTTCAAGCTGGAGATCGACAAGGTGGTCGTCAAGAAGGATCTGGGCAACATCGTGGAGCGCTGCTTCCGCGTGCATGGCGTTAACATCTGCGCCCAGGTGCTGGATAATATCAAGGCAATGGGCTACAAGTATTCCACCCGCGGCGCCATCACCGTGGCCGTCAGCGATATCATCATCCCGCCCGAAAAGCCCGAGATGCTGAAAGCCGCCGATGACCGTGTGCGCGACATCGAGCGCAAGTACCGCAAGGGTATCATGACCGAGGACGAGCGCTACCGCAACGTCATTCAGACCTGGAACGATACCACCGCCGCCCTGCGCAGCCGCGTGCTGAAGGTGCTGCCCCAGAAGAACCCCATTTTCATGATGACCAACTCCGGCGCCCGCGGTTCTATCGCTCAGGTGGCCCAGCTGGCCGGCATGCGCGGCAACATGGCTTCTCCTTCCGGTAAAACCATCGAGATCCCCATCCGCGCCAACTTCCTGGAAGGCCTGAACGTGCTGGAGTTCTTCATGTCCTCCCACGGTTCCCGCAAGGCTCTGTCCGATACCGCTCTGCGTACCGCTGACTCTGGTTATCTGACCCGCCGTCTGGTGGACGTGGCCCAGGAGGTCATTATCCGTGAGACCGACTGCTTCGAGAAGCGCGGCGAAAAGGTGCGCGGCATCAAGATCGAGGCCATTGGCGAAATGAAGCCCCTGTCCGAGCGTGCGCTGGGCCGTGTGGCTGCCGAGGACATCATCGATCCCAAGACCGGCGAGCTGATCTGCTCTCTGAACGAAACCATCGACTACAAGAAGGCCGAAGCCATTGGCAAGGCCGGGCTGCAGAGCGTGCAGGTCCGCAGCGTGCTTACCTGCCGCTGCCAGAAGGGTGTCTGCGCCCGCTGCTACGGCATGAACCTGGCCCATGGCGGCGACGTGGATATTGGCGAAGCTGTGGGTATCATCGCGGCGCAGGCCATCGGCGAGCCCGGTACCCAGCTGACCATGCGTACCTTCCATACCGGCGGTATCGCCAGCACGGCAGATATCACCCAGGGTCTGCCCCGCGTGGAAGAGCTGTTTGAAGCCCGCAAGCCCAAGCACGACGCCACTTTGGCCGAGATCAGCGGTAAGGTGACCCTGAGCGAAAACAAGAAGAAGCGCGAAGTCATCATCACCAGCCCCGATGACCCCAACGAAAAGAAGGTCTATCCCATCCATTACGGCGTGCACCTCAAGGTGAACGACGGCGATATGGTGAACGCCGGTGACGAACTGACCGAAGGCTCCATCAATCCCCATGATCTGCTGCGCATTCTGGGCGTCAAGGCCGTGCAGGAGTACCTGCTCAAGGAAGTCTTGAGCGTGTACCACAGCCAGGGCGGCGTTTCCATCAGCGATAAGCACATCGAGATCATCGTCCGCCAGATGCTGCGCAAGGTGCGCGTGGTGGATAATGGTGATACCGATCTGCTTCCCGGCAGCTTTGTGGATATCTTCCGCTTTGAGGAAGCCAACGAAAAGACCAGGCAGAACCTTCTTACCAATATTTCTCACGAAATCAGAACACCTTTGAACGCTATTATCGGTGCTTCGGAGCTTATCAACTCCGAGGATATTTCGCGTGAAGATTTCAAGCTGTTCTTTCAT
>CACWUV010000177.1 GCA_902764185.1 uncultured Eubacteriales bacterium | reverse complement strand
CAGCGCTTGAATGCTGTTTGTCAAGGGCGGCGGTGGGTTACGAGATTTTCTGCAATTTCCTCCTCTCGGGGGCTTGACTTTTAATAGTCAGTCTTTGTTACGCGAGTATCTGCTGTATCTCTTCCAGGCTGTCGGCAAAATGGATGTCCTGCTGCTTTTCCGGGCTGGAAAGGCCCGTGGCGATCATGTGCGCCAGCAAGGTCTTAAGCCCGTCATAATAGCCGTTCAGGTTGTAGAGGATGCAGGGAGCGCCGAGGTGGCCCAGGGATACCTTGGACATGACTTCGCTGATCTCCTCCAGCGTGCCCGTTCCCCCGGGGAAAGCGATGAAGGCGTCGCCCAGCTCGATCATTTTGGTCTTGCGCTCGGTCATATCCTGGGTGACGATCAGGCGGGTGATCTGGGGATATTCGTAGCCCATATCGATGAAAAATTGAGGCTCCACCCCCGTCACCTCGCCGCCGGACTGCAATACGCTCTCCGCCAGCGCGCCCATGAGCCCCGCCTTGGAGCCGCCGTATATCAGGGCGTGGCCGCTCTCGCCAATCCAGCGGCCCAGCCGACGGACCTCCGCCTCCAGCCGGGGATCATTGCCCATCGTCGCGCCCAGATACACCGTGATGTTCATGCCTTCGTGCTCCTTTACGGGATAAAGATAGCTTTATTATATCAGAAATGGCATAAAATGCAACAAATTGCGCCTTTAAACACGATAATGCCACAATTGCGCCTGCGCGGAAGCTCGGCATGCAAAAGGTTTGCTTTTCTCCCCCGTTTGCGGTAAAATAAATCAAATGGGGTTGAACGGGCGCTGGCCTGGCGTAAATCCGGCGGGAGGCGTCCTTCAATAATATAATTTGCAGTAAAGACTGCAAGAAGGAGCGTACCCATGAAGAAGATCCTGTCCCTGATCGTCGCCGCGGCGATGATCCTGGCCTGCGTGCCCGCGCTGGCCCAGCAAACGACCGAGCTGGTGGTGTTTGCCGCCGCGTCCATGACCGAGACGCTGACGGAGATCAAGGCGCTGTACGAGGCGGCCAACCCCGGCGTAACGTTGGTGTACAACTTCGATTCCTCCGGCACCCTCAAGACCCAGATCCAGGAAGGCGCAGAATGCGACCTGTTCATCTCCGCCGGTCAAAAGCAGATGAACCAGCTGGACAAGAACGCCGACCCCGCCGTGAACACCGAGGGGCTGGATTTTGTGCTGGAAGGCAGCCGGATTAACCTCCTGGAAAACAAGGTGACCCTGGTGGCCGCAGAGGGCGGCGACATCGCCAGCTTTGATCAGCTGGCCGAACTGCTCAGGGACGGCCAGGTGCTGCTGTGCATGGGCAACAGCGACGTGCCCGTGGGCCAGTACACCCAGAAGATCCTGGCGTATTATGGCCTGGACGAGGAAGAATTGGCCAAGGCCGGCAAGATCACCTACGGCAGCAACGTGAAGGAAGTGACCACCCAGGTGAAGGAAGCCAGCGTGGACTGCGGCGTCATCTATGCCACGGACGCCTTCTCCGCCGGCCTGACCGTCACCGACGAGGCCACCGCCGAAATGTGCGGCCAGATCATCTATCCCGCCGCCGTGCTCTCCACCTCCGCCCGTCAGGAAGCCGCCCAGGCCTTCCTGGATTACCTGACCGGGGAGGAAGCCGGAGCCGTGTTCGCCTCCGTGGGCTTCACGCCGGTGGCGCAATAACAGGATGCAGGTCCACCGGCAGCGTCCCGCTGCCGGTGGGCTTTTTGGCATTTTGATACGTTGACAAACAGAAATTGGATATAAGTTTGAAATAGAGCCTTCGACTGCCCTCCGCTCAGGATGATATTGGAAAGGGATCTGTCCTTGGTTTTTTAACTGAAATTGCAGCAAAATCCGCCAATAAAAATAAACAAGAAAAAAGCTGCCTAACAATGTCATCCTGAGCGGAGCGAAGTCGAAGGATCTGAGAGCAACTAACGCATACATTTCTTTTGGTTTGATGAATGGAGACGCATATGGACTGGTATCCCTTGTGGAATTCGCTGCGCATCGCGGCCATTTCCAGCGTGTTGGTGTTCTTTCTGGGCATATTGTGCGCCTATTATGTGGCCCGGCTGCCCCGGGTGGTGAAGGGGCTGCTGGACGTGGTGCTCACCCTGCCCATGGTGCTGCCGCCCACGGTGTGCGGGTATTTTCTGCTGCTGGTGTTTGGGGCCCGGCGGCCCCTGGGCATGCTGCTGGCAAAATGGGGCATCCGGTTTGTGATGACCTGGTACGGCGGCGTGCTGACGGCGCTGGTGGTGGCCTTTCCGCTGATGTACCGCACGGCCCGCGGCGCCTTTGAGAGCTTCGACCGCACCCTGGCCCACGCGGGGCAGACCCTGGGCCTCAGCAACACCTTCATCTTCTGGCGCATCCGCATGCCCGCCTGCCGTCAGGGGATCCTGGCGGGGTTTGTGCTGGCCTTTGCCCGAGCCCTGGGCGAATACGGCGCCACCAGCATGCTGATCGGCTACACGCCGGGACGCACGGCCACCATCAGCACCACGGTATATCAGCTGTGGCGCACCAACGACGATGGCGGCGCCTTTTTCTGGGTGATGGTGAACCTGGGCATCAGCGCCGTGGTGCTGCTGGCGGTGAACCTGCTGGAGTCCCGGCAGAAGAAGGGGGCGCGTCCATGAGCCTGCAAGTGGATATTGAAAAGCGGCTGGGGAACTTTACCCTGCGGGCGAAGTTTGAGGTGACGGAGGGCATCACCGGCCTGCTGGGGGCTTCCGGCTGCGGCAAGAGCTACACGCTCAAGTGCATCGCGGGCATCGAAACGCCGGATCGGGGCCGCATCGTGCTGGATGGAGACGTGCTGTACGACAGCGAAAAGCGCATCAACAAAAAGCCCCAGCAGCGGCACGTGGGGTATCTGTTTCAGAGCTACGCCCTGTTTCCCAACATGACGGTGGAGGAAAACATTCTGTGCGGCCTGCATGGAGTGAAGGACAAGGCGGAGAAACGGCGGGCCTGCGCCGAAGCGCTGCGGATGTTCCAATTGGAGGAGGTGGCGGGCCATAAGCCCCACGCCCTGTCCGGCGGCCAGCAGCAGCGGGCGGCCCTGGCCAGAATATTGGTCAGCCGGCCCCGACTGCTGATGCTGGACGAGCCCTTTTCCGCCCTGGATACGCACCTGCGCATGCGGCTGCAATTGCAGATGCTGGACGCCCTGCGGGGCTATGGCGGGCCGGTGCTGCTGGTGACCCACAGCCGGGACGAGGCCTACCACATGTGCGGGCAGATCGCGGTGATGGACGGCGGCCGGGTGTCCCCGCCGGTGTCCACCAAGGAGCTGTTCGCCAATCCCGGCACGGTGCACGCGGCCATCCTGACGGGCTGCAAGAACATCACCCCAGCCCAAAAGGCGGGGGATAAGCTGCTGTATGTGCCCGCCTGGGGCATTCAGCTGGAAACCGCCCTGCCCGTGCCCGAGGATACCACCCACGTGGGCATCCGCGCCCATTATTTCAGCACCCGGGAGACGCGCAACCGCTTTCCCGTCGTCTTTGCCGGGGATATGGAAGAGCCCTTTGAGTGGGTTATCGAGTTCCGCTACGCTGCCCAGCGCCCGGACAGCCCCGCCATCTGGTGGCGCCTGCCCAAAGAAAAACGCCCCGGACAGATGCCCGAGGCCCTGGGAATCGCGCCGGTGAATGTGCTGGCGCTGAGAAAAGAAAATGAATAAATAGAAATTAGCAAGGGGAACGTTGGAGGCCTCCGCGGCCTCCAAACCTCTGCGCCAGGAGAATTCTTCTCCTGGACCTCATCGGGCGAACCGGCTTGGTTACACGTTCAAGCAGTTTCCGCCAGTTTCACTTTTGGGCGGCTGTAGGTGCCGTCCGGGGCAATGAAAAAGACATCTGCCGTCAGATACAAGCAAGCTTGATCGAATCGCTGCGCGATTCTCGGCCTGCTGCGCATGCCGACCCCAGACTTGCGTAAGTAGTAAACCAAACTCGGAGAAACTCAACTGCTCCGGAAATGACGGCGTAAGCCGTCAATGCTGCGTCAGCAGTATAGCCGCATAAGCAAAAGTGATCGGATCGGGCTTGCTCGTTTCCGGTCACTTTTGTGTTGCGGCGTATTTCTGGAGCGCTTGACAAGTCAAGCCTATTCAATCGTCTGGCGGAAATTGCTGAAAAGTGTAGTCGAGCCGGTTCGCCGGGATGGGGGAGCGCCCGGAAAGGCTGCCTGTGGCAGGCTTTCAGCGGAAAGCGGGCCGGAAGGCCCCGGATCGCGGAGGCCTCGAACGTTCCCCCTTGCCAATTTCCCCATTCCTACTTCTTGAACACAATCCAGTTGTGGGACCAGGGCACAGGCAGACCAAAGAGGGTGACGGCCTTATCGGCGGCGTTTCGGTACCAGGAGTAATTCCAGCCCGCGCCCATGTCCATATACAGGGCGTTGGTGACGCCCAGGCGACGGAGCTCGGCCATGAAGTCCTCAAAATGGAGCATATTGACGGAATCGATGATGCACAGATGGCCGTTGAGCTCCGCCAGGGTGCGGTAGCAGCGGGCCCGGGGACGGTTGATCTGCATGACGGTTTCCCCGTCCCGGATGAGGCCGAACTGCATAAAGCCGCTGCCGCCGGCTTCCGCGGCCTGGCGGATGGCCTCGGCGGGCTGGTCAAACGCAAAGGCGAACTTGCCGTCGGCATAGACAAAGGCCGCAAAGCTGTCCTTGTTGTAGGGGCTGATATACAATTCGCCGTTGACGGCATGGTCGCCGTCTATGTTTTCGTGGGTAAAGCCCAGGCTGATGGCGTGCTGAAAGGCCGCGCCGCTGCACCAGGTAATGGTTTTATCCGATTTGGCGGGACGATGCTCGCAGGCAAGCTCGATGCCGGAATACTGGGGGAAGAACACGTACACCGTGCCGGTGTTGTAGATCACCGTTTCCTCCGACGGCAAAATCTGCTCCACGGGCAGGGACGCGGCGTCGATGCTGTCCGGAATCCGGATGTGATACTGGGACACGAGGCCCATAAAAATGAAGGCAAAGGCGGGGATCACGAAAAAGGAGGAGGCGTACAGCAGGCGGTAGAGGAGCTTCATCAGCCGGGATTTCAGCTTTTCCGGCCCCCAAAGATAGAGGATCAGCCCGGCGATTTGCAGGATGGCCAGCGTCAGATACAGGGCTTGCAGGATGTTCAGCCACATCTGGGCCACGAAATACACCGTGTAGGCAAACAGAGCCAGCAAGGTCATGGAGATCAGCCAAATGCCGGATAGCCGCTGTTTGAGGTTCATTTCCTGCCGCCTTTCTTCCTTTTCAGCTGCAAAAGCTCCTGGCGCAGCGCGTTGAAGGAATCAAACTGGGATTCCATCGCGGCCAACAGCAGCAGCAGCGCGATGTCCGTCAGGTATTGCACCGCGTTCCGCCACAGGATTTCGGCGGCAAAGCCCAATTGGCTGTTGGACACAAAGAGCAGCACATACACGGCGAATTTAAAGAGGATGGCCATGCGGTTGAGGATCACGTTTTTGGGATTGCCGTGGGTGGCGTAGTTGATAAAAAAGTGGTTGATGGTGATGATCACCGTCATGAGGAAGGCCATGCCCGCGGCGGCCAGATACAGGCTGCCCTGGACGCCCGCCACCAGATAAGCGTCAAAGCTCTCCTCCGCCCAAAGGACACTCAGCACCAGATGGGCCTCCTGATACATGAGGCAGAACAGCACGCCGCCCATGAGCCCCTTGGCCACGTCCCATTTGAAAAACTTGAAGGCCAGAAACATGGCGCTGGCCGTGATCAGCTTGGTCAGCACTTCAAAGACGAGAAAGGAATCCCGCTGCCGGAGGCACAGGACCAGGGAAACCAGGCCCGTGACGACCACCGCCGCGCAGAGCGCCGCCATGAAGCGCTCGCTCAAAAAGATGGACTCGCGCTGTTTTTTCTCCATGGGTGTTTTTCTCCGTTTCTGTTTATTGCCAGCGGATGCTCTCCACCGCGATCATGCCGTAGTCGGCGTTGTAGGAGACGCCGCAGTCCTCCGCGCCCACCTGGCGCAGCAGGGAAAACAGCGCGCTGCCCTGATCGGACATGAGCTCCAGATAGGCGGCGGGCGCGCAGTAGAGCCGGAAGGCGTCCACGGCGTAGCGGCGGCACAGCAGCAGATAATCGCTGACCTCCTGGGTGCTGGAAACGAGGCGGTATTCGGGGTAGTACTCCAGGTTGGTGAAGGTATAGCGGCCAGCCTTTTCGCCCCAGGACAGGCTGACGACCCCCGCGGAATACAGCGGATTGGTGAAAAAGCTCAGGGGCAGGGACAGGGGCGTGTAAAAGATGATGGAGGTACTGCGCAGCTGGGCCTTGGCGCGCAGGAAGCTCAGAATGTCGGCCTCGGTTCTCAGGTTAGAGCCCCGGGGCAGGTATTGGGCGTCGGTGACGCGCACGCGGCCGCTGTCCTGGCTGTATTTGTAATTAATGTCCAGCAGCCGGGACTGGGCCAGCAGATGGATGAGGGACCGGTGGTCGTAGGCGAACAGCTTTTGATCCAGCGGCGGATAGAGATAGAGGGAAAAATCCCGCACTCCCTGCTGGGCGCACTGGTCGATGTAGTCCAGGATATCCCCTTCGCTGTCGCAGATGCGGAAAGCGTCGGCGTAGGCGAGGGCGTGGAGCTCGGCGCACTGGCCGCCGAAGGCCCACTGGTAATCCGTCACGCCCACGGCGTAAATGGCGTTGGACAGCGCCTGCTTTTGGCGGCTCAGGTCAAAGCTGTCGGGATAGGAAAGGCAAACGCGGGGCTGCCGCGCCTCCGCCGCGGCGCGCAGCAGAGGATAAAGGGCATCCCAGGAGGCAACGAGCTGATAGCGCAGATCCGCCGGACGGGCGCTGTCCATGGCGGTGGCGGCCACGGTGACGGCCATGGCTCGATCGTCCCAGATGTGGGTTTGCAGGTGGCGGTCCTGACCGTTGTTGAAATAGAGGTAGGATACGTCCTGGTCGGTGTCGTCCCAGGTGACGTCCAGCATCAGCCATTGGCCGTCGATGCGCACCACGTTCCACATGTGGGTCACGTCCTTTTTGCCTGCGGCAGCGCCGGACTGGGCCTCGCTGCGGGGAATGGTGTTGCCGTGCTGGTAGCGCACCTCCAGCCCGGCCAGACCGCCCAGCAGATAAAAGGCGTCGGCGTAGCCGTCGCAGTCCGCCCGGCCGTTCAGCAGCGCGCCGATGGCGCAGTCGTGATCCTGATGCAGGGAGGAAACGCCGCTGGTGTAATAGGTGACCTGGGCGCACAGCAGATCGTGGAGCTGGCGCTCCTTTTCCAGGTCGCTGCCCTGCACGCCGGCGGCTATGCGCTGGGCGGCGGCCAGGGTTTGGCGCTCCCGCTCGGTGAGGGAGCTCAATCGGCCGGTGCGGTGGGCGTGCAGGATGCGCATACCCTCGTAGTACCGCACGTCGCTTAAAATGATGGAGCGGCTTCGCCGGGCGTAGGACAGGCTCAATACGCCGCAGTTGGAGGTGAACTCGCGAAACAGGGTGTAGCCGGGAAGCAGGCTGCCGCTGAACAGCTGGTCCAGCAGCTCCGGCGTGCAGGCGATCTCAAAGCTGCTTTCCAGCCGGTCCGTATGGGCAGAAAAAACCGCCGCAAACTCGCTGAGGGAAGCGGCGGCGGTTTCACCGTGGGCACAAGGGGGCCATGCCAGCAGCAAAAAGAGGATGCAGCACAGAATCCGGCGCATTTGTACCTCCAGAAAAATCAAAAATCCTTGAATTCGAAGCGTCGGCAATACACGTATTTGCTGATGGCGGAACGGGCGGCGCCGTCCCGCAGCGCGAAGGACAAAAGGTTGTTGATGTAAGGGGGCAAAACCTGGTTGTATTTGACCTCCAGGATGATTTCCTCATGATCGAAGGGCGGCACCGTGGGCACGTGGGGATTGAACAGGTCGATGCTGCCCAGCCCGGTGCGCAGCTGCATGTCGAAGGTGATGCGCACCTCCTCCGCGGGGTGCAGCCAGGCCTCCCGCAGATAGTCCACAATGACCACGGGATGGAGGAGATTGATCCGCATCTCCCGGAACACGTCGCTGACCAGGCCGGAGGCCGTGGTGTCCAGCCCCGTGGGATCGGCGGAGATAAGCTGCTCCGCCAGGTCGCGGCTAATGCGCACGCTGCGCTTGCTGATCAGATCGCGGTATTTGCTTTTGCACTCCAGGCGGATCATGGCATCGCTGAAATTATAAATGCGGATGCGGTATTTGTCGCGGTCCGCGGTGCCGTTGATCTTATCGTAGAGCGCAGTGTCGAAGGCCGTGTCAAAATACAGCGAGCGGATGTGATATTGGTTGTTTTCATCGCCGTGGGGATCGGGCGTCAGGGTGGAGCGCAGCATGCGGCTGAGCACCTGATACTGGCCGGGGCTGATGAAAAACTTGAGCTCATGCCGAAGGGGAACTGCCATAATCAGGCTCCTGTCTCATTCTGGCAGGCCACCAGGGTGGCGTCATGGACGCCGGCGACGGCCAGCACGTTGCGCACGATATCGGTGCGGTTGTCCAGCCGCACCTCCACGGTCATTTCCGCGCCGCTGTGGGTAACGGTCTTGCTGCGGATGCGGCGGGAG
>CACWUV010000176.1 GCA_902764185.1 uncultured Eubacteriales bacterium | reverse complement strand
CCTTTTCGCCGCGCTTTTCGGCCTTTTGATAGAGCACCAGGGGGTCCGCCGCCAGCACCCGGGGATTGGTGGTGATGGTCTCGGTGGCGGTCATGCCCACGTTGGCGGCGTTGATGCCGGTGGCGGCCCAGATGCCGTGCTTTTTGTCCACGCTGGGGCAGGCGGTATAGCGCATGGGATCGGCGGGCAAATCAATCTCCACATGGGAGATGACGCTTTTATATTTTCGGGGCTGCTTGTCCGGCTCCACGACGATGAGCTTTTTGACGTCGAAGAAGCCGTCGTCCGTGCGGGAGATCATGGTGGAACGGTCGTTGCTGGCATTTTTGCCAACCAAGACGGTGGTACAAGGCATACGCATTTCCTCCTGTTGCAAGAAATCACGCCAAATTATAGCCCAATCCGGCCAAATGCGCAACAAAAAACGGGCTTCTCACCCAATTTTATACAATAAAAAGGCAAAGACCGCGTTTACTTTCACACTTTAATGTGTTAATATATCAAAAACGGATATGGAGAGGACGGCAGAAATTTTTATGATTAAGAATGTGAAAAAACAGCGAAGCATGGCGCTGTACGAGGCGATACTGCAGTTGAAGGACGTGGACGAGTGCCGCCGCTTCTTTGACGACCTGTGCACGCCGGGCGAGCTGCGCAGCATGGAGCAGCGCTTTGACGTGGCCACCTATCTTTTGCAGGATCAGGTGTATCTGGAGATCCTGGAAAAGACCGGCGCCAGCAGCGCCACCATCAGCCGCGTGCGCCGCAACATCCTCAACAACGATGAAGGTGGCATGATGCGGGAAATCATACTGCGCATGGGCCTTGCCGTGCCCCAGGACGGCGCTGACGAATCCTGAGGCGTTTCTGTATTTTTTTATGATGAAAGGATGATTCCCTTGGAGCGCTATTATCAGCCCGAAATCGAAACCGCATCCCGTGAGCAAATCAAGGCCTGGCAGGATGAGCGCCTGGTAAAGCAGGTGCGCCATGTGTGGGACAGCGTGCCCTATTATCGCAAAAAGATGGAGGAAGCCGGGCTGACCCCGGAGGATATCCGCAGCACGGAAGATCTGCACAAGCTGCCCTTTTTGAGCAAGGCCGATCTGCGGGAGGCCTATCCCTACGGCCTGCTGGGCACGGAGCTGAAAAACTGCGTGCGCATCCAGTCCACCAGCGGCACCACCGGCAAGCGCGTGGTGGCCTTCTACACCCAGGCGGATATTGATCTGTGGGAGGACTGCTGCGCCCGCGCCATCACCGCCGCGGGCGGCACCGATGAGGATGTGTGCCAGGTATCCTACGGCTACGGCCTGTTCACCGGCGGTCCGGGGCTCAACGGCGGCAGTCATAAGGTGGGCTGTCTCACCATCCCCGCCTCCAGCGGCAACACCGAGCGGCAGATCATGTTCATCCGCGATCTCAACGCCACCATCCTGTGCTGTACCCCCTCCTATGCCGCCTATCTGGGCGAGAGCATGAAGGAACTGGGGCTGACCCCCGATCAGATTCCCTTGAAGGCAGGCATCTTCGGCGCGGAAGCCTGGAGCGAGGAAATGCGCCAGAGCATCCAGGACACCCTGGGCATCAAGGCCTATGATATTTACGGGCTCACCGAACTCAGCGGACCCGGCGTGGCCTTTGAATGCAGCGCCCAGAACGGCATGCACATCAACGAGGATCATTTTATCCCCGAGGTCATCGATCCCGAAACCGGCGAGCCTTTGCCCGACGGCCAGCAGGGCGAACTGGTCTTCACCGCCATCACCAAGCAGGCTTTCCCCCTGCTGCGCTACCGCACCCGGGATATCTGTGTGTTGAGCCATGAAAAATGCAGCTGCGGCCGCACCCATGTGAGAATGAGCAAGCCGCGCGGCCGCACCGACGATATGCTGATCATCCGCGGCGTCAACGTGTTCCCCTCCCAGATCGAAACCGTGCTGCTCAACCTGGGCTATCCGGCCAACTATCAGATCATCGTGGACCGCGTGCGCAGCACGGATACCCTGGACGTGCAGGTGGAGATGACTCCGGAGATGTTCACCGACAACATGGGCGTCATTGCCGAGCGGCAGAAGAAGCTGGTGGACGGCCTGCGGGCCATGCTGGGCCTCACCGCCAAGGTGACACTGGTTGCGCCCAAATCCATCGTGCGCAGCGAAGGCAAAGCCGTGCGCGTCATCGACAAACGCAAAATTTGACAGGAGGCATCAAAATGAGCGTAAAGCAGATTTCCATCTTTATGGAAAACAAGCCCGGCGCGCTGCTGGCCATGACCACCGTGCTGGCGGAAAACCGCATCGACATGCGGGCCTTCACCCTGGCGGAAACCAGCGATTTCGGCATCGTGCGCATCATCGTGGACGACGTGTACAAGACCTGCCAGGTGCTGAAGGACATGGGCTTTGTGTACAGCATCAGCAATGTGCTGGGCGTGGTGATCCCCGACGTGCCCGGCGGATTGAACCAGGTGCTGCAGATTCTGACCGAGGAGGACGTGAACGTGGAATACATGTACGCCTTCCAGGGCGGGAAGAACATCAGCGGCGCATACATGATCTTCAAGGTGGCGGACGAAAACAAGGCGTCCGCCGTGCTCACCGGCCGGGGGATTAAGCTGGTGGATCAGGAAGCGCTGGAAGCGATGTGAATTTTACAGCATAAGCAAATGCCGATGGAAAATGAGATTCCATCGGCATTGTTTTTTTCTCAGCTGCGCTTATCCCCCAAAGGGCGCGCCGCACTGGGGACAGAACTTGGGCAGGTTGCTTTGATCATCGGGCTGATAGCCGCAATGCCCGCACTTTTTGATCAGCACGGGGCGTTTGGTGCCGCAATGGGGACAGAAATTGTCGTCGTTTTTCCGTCCGCATTCCGGGCAGAACCAGATGTTGGCAGGCTGATCCGCCGGCGTGGCGGCGGGAGCGACGCCCAGGTTCTGGGCCAGTGCTTCCTTGAGCTTTTCATCCAATTCGGCCTTGCGGCGGTATTCGGGGTCCAGCGCCCGGCGGATGTCCTCCGCCTGGCGTTCATATTCCCGATAGCCGTCGGTATAGCGGCTCTCCGGCCGATCATCGGTCAATTCAAAGCTGATTTCATCAAACCAGGGCAGATTGACCAGGATGGTGACGGTGAATTCATAGGAGTATTCATACCGGGGCGGATCATAAGGCACGCGCTTGCCCTGGTCGTCCTGCCTGTACTGCTGCTCCTTGTGCTCCTCCACATCCACCCGGCAGGAAGTGACGGCGGACAGCGGAATGATATCCGGATTGCGATCCTGCCAATTGGAGTAGCGCGTGACGAAAAACTTATTCTGAGTCTCGTCAATATAGACTTTGGTATTGTTTCCCAGCACTTTGGTCGGCTGGATGCGGGAAACCTCTTCCCGGTTGGCCTCGCGGTAGGCCAGGTGCTGCTTGATTTCCGCCACGGTGGAGCTGCGGCGGTCCGTCATCCAGGGAGACAGCTTGGCCGCGCAGTCCTTGCAGCAGTTGCCGTCCTCCAGCTTGCGATTGCCCAGCAAGCCGATCTTTTCACCGCATATATCGCAGTATTTCTTATCAAAAAGGCCCATTTGCACCCCTCCTTATTAACGGACGTCGTTCTCGTCAAAGGGATCTCCGCACTCGGGACAGAACTTGGGTGGATGCGCGGGATCCAGCGGCTCCCAGCCGCACTTGTCGCAGCGGTAAAGGGGCGCGCCCGCAGGCTTCTTGGCGCCGCATTCTGTGCAGAATTTGCCCTTGTTCACGCTGCCGCAGGCCGGGCATGTCCAGCCGTTTTCGGCGGGCTTCTTGGCGCCGCACTCGGGGCAGAAATTGCCCTGGGCCATGGCGCCGCACTGGGGGCACTTCCAGCCGTCCGCGGGCGCGGCGGGCTGGGCAGCGGGCTGCTGCGTGCCCATCTGGAACAGGCTGGCCACGTTGGCGGCCCCGGCCTGCTGGGCCATATTCATGCCCATGAAGCCCATCATGGCGCCATTTTCATTCTTGGCGGCGTCGCGCATGGCCTGGGCGGTGGCTCCGGCCAGCTGGGCGGCGGCCATATTGGGATCGCGCAGAGCTGCGGCGCTCTGCAGGTTCTTGATCATGGCCTCGTCTTCCTCGGAGGCGGTGACGGAACTGACGCCGAAGGACACGATCTCCACGCCGCGCAGGTTGATCCACTTTTCGCTGAGGACGTCATTCAGGGCGTCGGCGATCTCCTGGGTATGGCCGGGCAGAGCGCTGTAACGGATGCCCATTTCGGAGATGCGGGCAAAGGCGGGCTGCAAAGCGGTGAGCAATTCGGTTTTGAGCTGGCTGTCAATCTGATCCCGGGTGTAGGCGTCGGCCACATTGCCGCACACGTTGGTGTAGAACAGCATGGGGTTGGTGATGCGATAGCTGTATTCACCAAAGCAGCGGATGGCGATATCCACATCCAGGCCGATGTTGCGGTCCACCACGCGGAAGGGCACGGGATTGGGGGTGCCGTATTTGTTGCCCACCAGCTCCTTGACGTTGAA
>CACWUV010000175.1 GCA_902764185.1 uncultured Eubacteriales bacterium | reverse complement strand
GTTTCTAAAATGAGGAATGTGCAGTTTCGAGCATATCAGCCTGCAATTCAAGGCGCTTTGACGATGGTTTACTGTCGGTAAATCGAGGAAAAGCAACGCTGAAGTGCAGGTTGATATGCCGAAAATGCATCTTTTTGAATTTAGAAACAGGCTCTAATTTTGTATAGTCAAAAAGCTGCCCAGCAAAAGGGAAAACAGCCTTTTGACTGGCAGCATATATCAAACACTCTAAAATTATTCATTATTCATTGTTAATTCGCTGGTAAATTTCTGCTTCTCAGCGCCTTCTTTTAATCGGGGAATCATAAAGCTATATAATTATTTGTTATACATTTTTAATCGGTTTCCCGTCATATCCGATTCCGAATCCGAAATCATAGACATTTCCGGCTTCGTCGGTGTAGGGAATCAGATCCAGGGCCTTGTCCTCGCAGTGGGCTTCCACGGTCTCCATGTCCCGAGGCATCTGGAAGGGCAGGCGGCCTTTGGGGGCATAGCGGCCGAAGATCACGTCCAGCACGGCGGGGCGGGACACGCCGTAATCCACCAGCAGAGCGTCGATCTGCGGCTCAAACTCGCCCACCACCATGGGGTTTGCAAGGGTCTCCACCACGATGACGGGCTTTGCGCCCATGGCCCGACGGCAGAAAAGGATGCTGTCCAGATCGCTTTCGTTGTAGGCGGTGTTGGTCTTGCCGCGATAGCTGCGGTTGGTGAAATCCTCCCGGAAATCGCCGCCCGCGATGCTGGTTTCCCGGGCCGTCTTGGCGGTATAAGGCCGATATTGCAGGGTGATGGGCAGATAGCCGTTGCCGCCCGCCTCCCGGTCCGCCTTGGAATAGGGATTGCAGGCCGGGCTTTCGGCAAACACGATGGCCACGTCGGCCTCCTCCGGGGTATTCACCCGCACGCCGTAGCGGGCGATGACCTCCTCCGGCACGGGGTCGATGTCCCGGGCGGGCACATCCTGGCGGAAGAAGCCCTTAGAGGGGCCCACATGCCGCAGAGGCACATAGATTTTAAGACCCGCTTTCAGGGGCAGCACCCCCTTGTTTTTGAGCAGCGTCACGCTGCGGCGCTGGGCTTCCTCGCCGTGGCGGCAGAATTCCTCGCAGCCCACCACCCGGGCGGATTCCTCGGGGTCCAGGTAGGGATCTTCAAACAGGCCGCAGCGGAAGATGTTGACCAGCAGCCGGGCGGCGGACTGGTGGAAGCGCTCCGTCATGGCAGCCTCGCCGATCTGCGCACAGCCCAGACGATAGGCCGCCATCACGGGCTCGGGGTCGCTGTTGCCGCCGAACTGATCCACGCCGTTCAGGATGGCCGTCAGCATGCGCTCCGGCTCGGTGGTGCCGTTCATGCCGTAGCAGCGGCTGCCAAAGCTGTCCATCTCGGGATCGGGATCCGGGGTGATGCCCCAGTCGGTGCACACCACGCCCTCAAAGCCGTATTTTTCCCGCAGCAGATCGCGGATCAGGTAGGTGTTGTAGCTGTTGCCCACGTTTTTGTGGTACTTGGTGTCCAGGTTCCAGGATACGGTGTAATAGGGCATCACCGCGGAGGCGCAGCCCGTGGGGCCATCCAGATGGAAGGCGGCTTCCGTAAAGGGCTTCTCGTGCTCGGCGGCGTTATTGGACGGATACACGGCATAGGCCCCGAAGGGATAATGGGCGTCGCGGCCGCCCTCGCCGGTGCCGCCGCCGGGCCAGTGCTTCACCATGGTGTTCACGCTGTCTTTGCCCCAGCCGTCGGGGGCGCCTTCCGTGGCCTGCATGCCGTCGCAGTAGGCGCGCACGCGCTTGAGCACGCCCGCCGTATCCATGCCCAGGGTGTCCATGAAGCGCAGCCACCGGGGCTCGGTGCACAGGTCGATCTGCGGGCCCAGGGCCGTGGTGATGCCAAGCGCCCGGTATTCCCGGCTGGCGTCCTGGGCGAACTGGCGCACCACCTCGGGGTCGAAGCAGGCGGCAAAGCCCACGCCTTCGGGCCATTTGCTCACGTCGCTGCCCGCGGACTTGAATTCCGCGTGGGCGTCCCGGCTGCCGTTGCGGGGGTCGGAGGAGAGGTTGACCGGGATGCCGTAGGGCAGGCGCTCGGCCTCATGCTGCAGCTCGTTGCTCCACCGGGCGCTGGTGGCGGCGTCCTTGACGCCCATCAGCAGGATGTGACGGATGTGCTCCTTGCGCAGAAAGCGCTTCTGCTGGTCGGACAGGGCGTGGGGCGCTTGGCCGGAGGCCGCCCATTCCTGGCCGTCAAAGGTGCCCGCAAACCGCGCGCCGGGTGGCGGCGGCACCATCTGGTGAGGGGAATAGAGCATGAGTCCGGCGATCTCCTGGGGGGTCAGCCGGGACGCCAGGTCCGCCGCCCGCTCTTTGGCGGGGAGCCGCCAGTCCTCGTAGGGCAGCAGCTTGCCCGTGCGGGCCAGATCCTTGAAATACAGGCCGTCCTGTTCAATAAGCCGGACGCCGGTGTCCTCATAATAGGCCAGAGTGGGGCCGTGGGGCTGGGAGAAGCGGGTGGGAGCGGTGGACATGGCTGACTCCTTTCAATTGATGATTAATTATTCATTTGCAAATTTCAGATATGCGCCCTCCATGGGGCTGGCGGCGTGCTCGCTGAACATGCGCAGCACGCCGCGCGTGTATTTGCGAGGCTTGGGCTGCCAATGCTTGCGGCGCTCGGCCAGAATGGCGTCCATTTCCTCCGGGGTCTTGGGCTGGCCGTCCACGCCCACGATGGCCAGGATGCGCCGCTCCACGTCCAGCTGGATCAGGTCGTTTTCCTCCACCAGGGCGATGGGGCCGCCCGCCTGAGCCTCGGGGCTGCAGTGGCCGATGACCGGGCCGGTGGACGCGCCGGAAAAGCGGCCGTCGGTGATCAGGGCGATGGCGCGGCCCAATTCCTTATCGCTGCTGATGGCTTCCGAGGTGTAGAACATCTCCGGCATGCCCGTGGCCTGCGGGCCTTCATAGCGGATGAACACCGCGTCGCCGGGCCGCACCCGATGATGGAGCACGGCGTCGATGGCCGCTTCCTCACTGTCAAAGGGCCGCGCCCGCAGGATGGCGCTGAACATTTCCTTGGGGCAGGCGGTGTGCTTGATCACCGCCCCCAGAGGAGCCAGGTTGCCGCGCAGCACGGCGATGGAGCCGTCCCGGCCGATGGGATCGTCCCAGGGGCGGATGATGTCGCGCCGGGTCAAATGGATGCCGTATTTTTCGTTAGCGGCGTCCAACCCTTGCTGGCAGCGGGCATAAAAACCGTTTTGTCTGAGCGCGTCCAGGTTTTCGCCCAGGGTTTTGCCGGTGACCGTCAGCGCGTCCAGGTGCAGCACAGGCCGCAGCTCCTCCATGATGGCGGGCACGCCGCCCGCGTAATAGAAGAACTCCGCGGGCCACTGCCCGGCGGGACGCAGGTTCAGCAGATACCGCGCGCCGCGGTGGAGGCGGTCAAAGGTGTCGCCGTCGATATGCAATCCCAGCTCGTGGGCGATGGCGGGCAGATGCAGCAGGCAGTTGGTGGAGCCGCTCACCGCCGCGTGAATCAGGATGGCATTTTCAATGCTGTCCTGGGTGACGATATCCGAGGGCTTAAGATCCGCCAAGGCCAGCTCCACGGCTCGTTTTCCCGCCCGGCGGGCATATTCGATAAGGTCTGGACTGTCAGCCGGCAGCAGCGCGCTGCCGGGCAGGGACAGGCCCAGGGCTTCCGCCATGATCTGCATGGTGGAGGCCGTGCCGATGAAGGAGCAGGCGCCGCAGCCGGGACAGGCGTTGTCCTTGGCCCATTGCAGGCGGCCTTCGTCGATCTCACCCCGCTGGTATTGGGCGGCGTACATGCCCAGCTGCTCCAGGGTCAGCAGCTCCGGTCCGGCGCACATGGTGCCGCCGGTGACCACCACCGCCGGAATGTTGATGCGGCACAGGCCCATCAGGCTGCCGGGCATGCCCTTGTCGCAGCTGGCGATGAACACGCCGCCGTCAAAGGGCGTGGCGCTGTGGTGGATCTCGATCATGCCCGCAATCATTTCCCGGCTGGCCAGGGAATAGTTGATGCCGTCCGTGCCCTGGCTCTCGCCGTCGCACATGTCGGTGCAGAAATATCGCGCGCCGTGGCCGCTGGCCTCCGCCGCGCCCTGCCGGGCCGCCTCTACCAATCTGTCCAGATGGCCCGAGCCCGGATGGCTGTCCCCAAAGGTGCTTTCAATCAGAATCTGCGGTTTGCCCAGATTCTCTTTTTTCCAGCCTGTGCCCAGCCGTAGCGGGTCCAGCTCCGGCGATATTTTTCTCAGCTTCTGGCTTCTCAGCTCCATGGCGGCTCGCCCCTTTGTGTATCGTTTTGTCCTTGCTGCTATCATAGCAAGAAAACGCGGGAAAAGCAAGGGGAGAAAGGGAGGCCTGTGCATCGGATAGAGGGTGACAAACAGAAATTTGACGGGGAGACGTTCGAGGCCTCCGCGATCCGGGGCCTTCCGGCCCGCTTTCCGCTGAAAGCCTGCCACAGGCAGCCTTTCCGGGCG
>CACWUV010000174.1 GCA_902764185.1 uncultured Eubacteriales bacterium | reverse complement strand
CCTCGGTGATTTCCTCACCCGCCTGTACGGCGGGCGTTTTTTCTTTCAAGGGCTCCAGACCGCACAGCGCGCCCAGGGTTTGTCCCTCCTGGTCGGCCTCCACGGGTTTCACGGCCACGCCCAGCGACATGCCCAGGAAGGCCAGCCGCAGAGCCTTTTCCTTTTCCATGTGGATACACAGCATCAGCGGGTGCATGCTCATCCTCCTGTCAGTTGTTTTCTTCGGCGCAGTACATCAGGATATCCACGGCAAACACGTTGTTTTCCGTACGGATGTCCAGGGTGCCGCGATAGCGCTGAACGGTGCTGGCCACCGAAGCCAGACCCAAGCCATGACCGGCCTTGTTCCCATGGGGCAGACCGTTTTTGCCCAGGCGTATCCGATCCTTATAAGGGTTTAATACGCTGATGCCCAGCATGGCGTCGGACAGCATCAGGGATACAGCCTTCACATGGCGCTGATCCTCCGGCAGCCGGGCCACGGCCTGCAGCGCGTTTTCCAGCAGATTGCCCAGCAGCGCGCAGTAGTCGCTTTCCGGCAGAGGCAGCTTTTCGGGCAGCTCCATCCTGAACGCAATGCGCGTTTGCTGCTGCTCCGCCAGGCGGGCATAATGGGCGGCAATGGCGTCCGCCGCGGCGTTCACACTGTATCGCGGCGGTGTGCTTTCCGCCTTTTCCAGCATAGGCGCCAGATACTTCTGTAATTCCTGCGTGCTGCCGTCCTTGGCATATTGGCCGATGACCAGCAGATGCTGGCGAAAATCATGCCGCAGCGCGCGGCTGGCCTCCATGTAGCTCCGCAGCTCGTTGTAACGCTTTTGCTCCATTTGCAGCAGGGTGTTTTCCTGCTGCAGGCGGGCACTCTGGGTTACCCGAACGGCGATGAGCCACAAGAAGTGATACAGGATCCAGGCCAAGCAGGGAACGAAAAGCAGCAGCACCATGGACACGGTGCGTACCCGGCCGGTCATGACCACCTGGAAGCTCACCGGCGTCATCCAGTAGAGCAGCACGGTGAACGTCAAGGGCAGAAACAGCAGTCCGCGCCAGCTGCGGTTCAGGGACTCCGTGCGCAGCAGCAGCGGGATCTTGACATGCAGCGTGCGGAAGGCCAGCCCGGTGCACGCCGCCGCCAGCCCCAGACACAGCAGGCTGGATTGCCAGAAAAAGGGTCCGCCGGAGGATTGAAGCTCCAGGGGCGCGGCGAGAAAATGGGTGTACATGCGGCAAAAGACGCACACCATGGCGGCGTTGAAAAAGCAAAAAAGCTTTTTATCCGTCTCCAGCTCCACCAGGCGATCATAGAGGATCAGTCCGGCCAGAAAACAGAAGGGCAGGACGATCTTGGAGGAGAGGGCCAGCTGGGTGCACAGCAGGGCTCCGCCGGCGGCAAGGCCCAAGGCGGCAAGGGCGGTCAGCATGTACGCCGTTTTTTCTCGGATGCGAAAGGCGCCGCGCACGGGGATCAGCGCCAGAGCGGCCGCCGGAAACAGGATGGCGAATTCCAGAAAATAGCGCAGGAACAGCGCCCCGTTCATGGGTTTGCCTCCTTATGCATTTTGGAAAACTGGTATTGAGTAAAGGCGCTGATCACGGCAGCCCGGCCGCGTACCCGCAGGGGACAGCGCGTGCCGTCCTTCATGACAAAGTCGTCTCCCCGCAGGGCGGACACCTGATCCATGTTGATCAGGACGCCGCGGTTGCAGGTGATGAAGCGATTTTCGCTCCGCAGCTTTTCTTCCAGCTCGTGGAAGGCCATGGCGCAGCGCAGGATCTGCCGGTCCGACAGACGCAATTCCACTGTGTGGCCCTGAGCCACGGCGCAGGTCAGCAGCGCCAGGGGCAGCTGCAGGTCGCTGCGTCCGGCGCGGACAGTCAGGGTCTTGCGGGCGTCACCGTCCAGCACGCGCATCATCTCCTGCAAAAGCCTGTGCAGCTTATCCTGGTTTACGGGCTTCAGCAGATAATCGAAGGGGTGCAGGGGAAAGACGTCAAAGGCGTATTCCTGGGAGGTGGTAACGAAGATCAGCAGCGCTTCGGTGTCCAGGGTGCGCAGACGCCGGGCGGTCTCGATGCCGTCCAGATCGTCCATGCAGATGTCCAGAAACACGGCATGAAACCGGCCCGGCTCAAAATGCCGCAGCAGGTCCGCGCCGCCGCTATATTCCCTGATTTCCTCCAGCCAGTAGGGAGAGGTGTCAAACCAGCTGCGGACCCAGGCGGCCAACCGCTCCCGATCCGCCGACAAATCGTCCACCACGGCAATCCTGGGCCGTACCTCCATGACGCGCTCCACCCCCTTTTTGCCATTATCGCACAAAAAAGGACCAGGCGCAAGCGGTTCACATTTCGATGGCGATAAAATCGGACATGTCGGTTTCGCCATAAATATCGGTGAACAGGAAGGCATAATAGTAGGTCAGCGCTTCGCCCTCGCCCGCCATGGACTCAAAGCACAGCGTCAGGCCGTCCGTGCCCACGGTGAAGCCGTCGCCCTCCACCTGGAATTCCTCCATGTCGTCGTCGGTCACATAATAGGCCGGATACAGCGGTGTGATCACGTCGCCGGCCTTGGGACGCAGGGCGCCGCGGTCCGGCATGCCGTTGGCGTTATAGCCGGTGGTGAAGCCCACCACCGACCAATTGGGGCTGGCGGGCGTGCGGGTGACCAGCAGGTAGCCCTCCTGGCCGTTGAGGGCCACGGGAATGACGCTGCGCCGCAGGGTATCGGTGACGATCAGGTCGTAGAGCACCACGATCTCGTCATTCAGCATGGGCAGGGTGTAATCAAACAGGCTCACGATCTCGCCGGTCTGCCAGTTGATGGCCACGTTCTGAAAGGAGCCCATCTCCACCAGGATCGTATCCTCCTCGTCGCCCGCGTCCATCAGCAGCAGACCCTCCGCCATGCTGAGGCTCCCCAGCTGCTCGGGCGTCAGGGTCACGCTGTAACCCAGCAAGTCGGTTTCGTCGGGCTCCTGGGAACCAAACAGGCTTTCCAGCAGGCCGGAGAACAGGCCGCCGGAGGCCTCGATGCCGCCGGTCTGGACGCCCGGCTGATTTTGCAGCCCGGATTGGGCCTGGGGCAGGCTTTCCGCGGCGTCTGGCCGGGGCACGATGGCCGCCGATTCATCGGCGCTGAAGGAGGCGGCGGGCAGGTCGATGTCCACCGCCGAGGACAGCTGCGTGGCCGCCTGAGCGGAAACGCTCAGGGCAGTGGGCGCGGTGACGTCAAAGGCGTAGCTCTGGCCGTTGCGCATCAGCACATAGCCGCAGAAAAACTCCGAGTGATTGGGGCAGGCCTCGGCGATTTCCAGATCCTCCACCTGTTCGAAATCCGTGGGGAAGAAGATGCTCAGGCCCGTCAGGTAATCATATTGCGTGCTGCCCACGCAGTAGCGCACCGCTTTTTTGTAGGCGTCCTCCACAGCCTGGGCCGTTTCGGGCGCAAACTGCCGCGTGCCGTTCAGATAGGCCATCATGTCCACGCAGCCGCTGTCCTGCTCCACAAAATCGCCGAAGGAGTACATGCGGTCCCGGGCGCGGCTGAGCACGGCCAGCTGGCCGTTTTCCAGCGCCTGCACCAGATAGGCGCTGTAGGCTTCCATATAATCGCACAGGCTCCCCATGGCGGGCAGATAGGTGACGCTCATGCTCAGGTAATCGTCGGGCTCCTCCGCCAGGCCCGCGGCCACAAAGCTGTCCGCAATGGCGACGCCCAGAGCCTGGGTATCCATGGCGGGGTCGCGTGCCAGGTCGTCCAGCCAGGCGGTGTAATCCCAGCCGTTGCCCGGCTCCAGTTCCTCGCTGGCCACCATGAAATCCGCCAGATCCCGCAGATGGGAGGCCAGCTCGTAGGTGCCCATCAGGCAGGCGTCAAAGCCGATCAGATCCAGGTGAAAATCCGGGTTCTGCTCTTCATAAGTGTACAAGGCGTCATAGATTTCCCAGATGGACAGAAAATCATCCTGCGCGCTTTCATCCCAGCAGATGCCCGAGCCCGTGCCGCCGCCGTGATCCCACAGCACCAGCACATAGCGATCCGCTGGATGGGCGTCCACCGCCCAGTCCAGAAACGCGCAGAGGGTTTCCGGGGCACCCATGCTGGCCATGGGCAGGGCTTCGTAATCGTCGCCCACGTCCTGATCCACAATGGAAAAGCGGTTCAGGGCGTCGCCCTCCAGGATGTCGTCCCAGTCCTGGGTGCCGCCTGCCATCACGGCCAATTGCACTTGGTCCCCCAGGTCGGCCTCGCACATTTCCAACAGGTCCATCAGCGCCGCGTCATACATGTCCGAGGCGCACATATAGACCATCACCGTGGTGGTGGGCTGGGCCGCCAGCGCGGTCCCACAGCACAAAAGCAAAACAAAAAGCACAACGGCCAGGAGCTTTTTCATGACGGGGCCTCCTTTCGTGATAAAAAAAGCACGCCGCCCGAGATCTGTCGGACGGCGCAGGGAGACAGGGCTCACTCCGCGGGCTGAATGGAGGCCAGGATGACGGCCAGCGCGGTGGCGATGACTTCATTGGACACGGGAGCGATGGTGTAGGTCAGCACCGCGCCCGCCTCCGTGGGGAAGGCGACGACGGCGATGTCGCGGTAGAAGCCCACCTCGTCCTTCGGCTGCGGCAGCGCGCCCTCGAACCGCGCGCCGCCCGCGACGGGCGTCGCCGTGAAGCAGACCG
>CACWUV010000173.1 GCA_902764185.1 uncultured Eubacteriales bacterium | reverse complement strand
TATCATAGGCGCTTGACGCGCAAAGCACTATATCATCCTGGTACATAAACTACCTCAATCTGAATTTCTTACGGATATTTCACCGGACATGACCGACTGAAGGCTGCCGCCCGCCATACGGACCAGAAGATGGCCCAGATCGTCGATGCCTTCTGCCGTGCCGCTTGTAACACCGGCCGGGGAGATCATGTTGATCCTGCGTTTTTTGCAGACCAGCCGGTCCTCATAAGCTTCCCGCATATCCCGCAGGTCGCCGCAGGCAGTCAGCTGGGCATAACGGGCCTCAAAGGCCTGCATGATATCGGCGATGATCCGGCTGCGGTCAAAGCTTTTTCCTGCCGCAGCCCTGAGCGATGTGGCAATCTCCGCCAGATCCTCAGGAAAATCTTCCGTATTGACATTAATGCCGATGCCCACCACCACCACCAGGGCGATGGCGTATTGCTGGGCCCCCAGCAGGATGCCCATGGTGATGGCCCAGAACATGTAGCAGGTGTCCAGGGGCTCCTTGATGGCGGTGCGGAAGCGCACGATGGACAGCGCGCCCACCATGCCCATGGACAGGGCCACGTTGCTGCCGATGGCCATGACCACGGGAGCGGTGATCAGCACCAGCATGATGAGCACCATGGAAAACTGGGGGCTGTACAGCACCCCGCGGTAGGTGATTTTGTACACCGCGGAGATGATCACGCCGGTGATCACGGCGCAGATCAGCACCAGCAGCACGCTGGCCGGAGTGAAGGAGGAAAACTGGGAGGCCCAGAAATCGCTGGACACGATATCGGACTTGCTGAGGACGGTGAGGGCGGGGATAAAGCTCATGGAAAGTACCTCCAATGATGATCAAGGGTATTATAGCAAGGAAACGCGCGGGAAACAATATTTTATTGATACAGTTTCTGCCAATTGCTGCCGTACAGATAGGTCATGCCGTTGTTTTTTGCCTTTTCGCTGTCCCAGGTGGCGTCGGGGGAGATCAGGGGGATGGGGCCGAAGTAGCTGGCCATCTGGGCGTCGGTGAGGTGGAACCATTCCGCCACCTGACGCCAGCAATAGGCCGGACGCTTGCGGGCCACGTTGCGCAGCCTCTCCACGCGGTTGCGCCAGTAGCGCAGGCACCCGTCCTTGGTCTGAGGCTGGTCGAAGGAAATGGATTTAAGGTTTTCCGAGGCCCAGCGTTCGTAATGCATGTCCATTTCGGGCTCCAGGATGGCGTAGCACTCGTCGATCTGGGCCAGGATGCGGTCGGTGGTGAAAAAGCGGAAGACCTCCCCGAACCGGGCCAGGAAGCGATCCTTCATGTCCGCGTTTTCCAATAGCTTCAGGATCAGGCTGTTGTCGATATCCTTGTTGGCGCCGTGACCCTTGGGGTTTAAGTAGTTGCCGATGCCGTTGGAGTTGGCGTTGAACAGGCCCCAGTCCATGTCGTACAGGATCCACTTCCATTTGCCGCCGGGCACCTTGTAATAGCGGATGTTGCCGGTGTCGGTGTTGGCGAAGAAGCTTTCAAAAATCACGTAATCAAAGTAGTTGTCCAGGTCGATGCGATCCAGGATATATTGCAGATCCTGGGGATTTTTGCCGGGAGAGAGGGTTTTGACCTTTTCGATGAAGGTTTTCCACTCGGCGTTGCTGCCATTGCAGATCTGGGTGCGCTTGGTGCCGTTGGATTCCAGCACGTCGATGGACTTGGCCCGGCTCATGTCCAGCCCCTCGTGCTGGGCCACAAAGTATTCGTCCACCCGCTCCCGCAGGTTGTAGTGGCCCCAATACCGGCCGTTGATGTACACGATGACAGGCCGCCAGGCCTGATGGATCACCGTGGTGTCCAGCTGCTCCACCAGGCGGCTCTGGACGCCGTCCACCATGCGGGTGCTCACGCAGTCGTTGCCGCTGTTGCGCAATACGAAGTTGCGGTACTGGGTGTATTCCCGGTCGGGGAACAGCTTGCCGTTGATATATTTGCTGCCAAAGCGGGCCTTGGCCATCACCTTGAGGGTTTTCTGGGGCATATCCAGGCTGTACTGGCCCATGATGCCAAACTGCACCCCCTGGCTGAACACCGTTTCGCCGGTCTGTTCAAACATTTCGGCGTAGGCCTCCACCCGCACCTTCTGCTGCTTCATCAGGGCGTATACGGGGGTGGGATTCTTGAAGGGGAAGGTTTCATAGGATTTGAGGTCGATGCCCTTGCCCGCGGCGAAGATACCCGTTTCCTCGTTCCACAGGCCGTCGGGCTCCGTGACCAGGCACACCACGGGCAGGGTGAAGTAGGTTTTGAGCACGTAGGTGGCGCTGACGGTGGGGGAGGGCTGCTTGCCCGTCTCGAAAGCCCGGGCGCGGATGGCCGTGGTATCGGTGATGACGAAGGGGCCGGTATACAGCGTGCCGCCGGTGACGGTGGGCACGGTGCCGTCCTTGGTATAATACACCGCGGCTCCGGCGGGCACATCGAAAGCAACCGTCACGTCGGCGTCGTAGAGGCCGCCGGCGGTGACGAAGGCGGGAGCCTCCGTAAAGCCCCGGAAGCCCGTGCCGTTCACCACGCCGGGCGTGGGCGCGTCATAATAAAAAAAGCCGCCCAGGCCGAGGGTGCGGCCATAACTGTAATCCGTGGGGATCTCAGGCAGATACAGCTTGTCCAGCACGTAGCCGGTGGAATCGGACAGGGTGAGGGTCTCGCCCCCGGCGCGGGTGAGCTTGAAGGAGGCGTGGTAGCCGCCCTGGGTGTCCACGGTGTCCTGGCCGTCCAGGGACACCAGCTTGTATTCCCCGGGCCAGATCACCGTGCCCTGGGGAAACTGCCACTTGCGGGGCCAATTGATGTTGTCGGAAAGGCCCCAGCCCGATATGTCGATGGTCTCGGTGCCGCCGTTGTAGATTTCCACCCAGTCCTTTTGACCGGTGTTGACGGTGATTTTGTCGTTGCTGGCCATCACCTCGGAGAGGATCACGTGGGTGCGGTTCAGGGCCCGCAGGTATTCGTCCGCCCGGGCCGCGCCGGATTCGTTGTTGGACGCGCCGGGGGTGGCCAGGGTGTAGATCTGCCATGCGCCGGTCAGGTCGTTGCGGCCATAGCTGCAATCCACGGGCAGGTTGCTGTACACCACCCGATCCACCAGCTGGGCCAGGGCGTTGGACAGCGTGACGGTTTCGCCCTCGGCGGACAGGCGGAAATTGGTGTGGGGATAGCCGGTCTCGGCCCCCGTGCGATCCTTGCCGGAGCAGAACACGATGTAATACTGGCCGGGATCGATGTATGCGCCCTGGGGGAAGAACCATTTGGTCAGCTTTTCCTCGTTGTCGCTCAGGGCGTAATCGGACAGAAGAATGCGCTCGCTGCCCGCGTTGTAAAGCTCGATCCAGTCGCTGAGATCGCCGTCCTCGTCTCTGAGGCCGCTGCGGGGCGCGGCCATGATCTCGTTGATGCGCAGGGTGTTGGCCTGGATGGTGTAGCGGCTCAGGTATGTCACATGGCCTTCCTCGGTGTTGGGATAGCCGGGGCTGTACATGCTGGTGACCTCAAAGGAGCCGTCCTCCATGCGGGCGTAGGATTCGTTGGTGTTCAGGGTGGGCAGCTCCACGCTGTCGATGGCGTAGCCCGCGGGGTTGAACATGAACACCGCGTCCTTGATGGAGGAAATCTTAAATTTGGCGTGATAGGCGCGGCCCGGCTGGTTCTGGTTGATATCGTCGCAAAAGACGATGACCGTTTCGCCGGCGCCCAGGCTGACGTCCGGGAAAATGAACTTGGCTTTATCGCTGCGGTCGGACAGGGTGATGTCCTTGAGGGAGATGGGGGCGTCGGAGATGTTCATGATCTCCACCCAGTCGGAAAAGCTGCCGCTGTCGTCCGGCAGCGCCGAGCCGTTGGCCGCCATGATCTCGCTGATCACCAGGCCCTTGTAGGTGCCCGCGCCTTCGCCGTCGGCGTTCAGCGCCTGCTGAACGGGCTTCCAGGGGCTGACCACCACCATAAAAACAATAAACAGCAAAAACAGCACCAGCACCGGGGCACGAAAATCGTACCGCCGCTTGCGGCGCGCGGGGGCTTCCTGACGTCTGCGGACAACTTGGGGCATGCCAAACTCCTTAAAATGAAGTGAACGAATGTATTATAGCATATAATTGCAGATTTCTCTACCCAGTATTTTTTAACAGGCTATGAATTCTTGCGGGCGGCCTCACAGATGCAGCAGGCGCAGCGGAACGCCCTCCGCCCGGATGGCCAGCAGCAGCGCGCAGAGGATCACGAGAAAAAAGAAAAACGGCCTGGTCTTCATGGAAATAAGTCCCTTTCTTTGGTTTGTTCATGAATACAAACGAGGAAAAGGGGCTTTTTGTTGCATGGGGCGAGATTTTTTGAGAAACAGAAATTTGACGGGGAGAACGATGGGGCTTTGCCCCATACCCCACCGGGGTGCAAGTTGCACCCCGGACCCCGCCAATGGCGGATGTTGCGCAGCTTCGATAACAAACAGCTTCCCGCAGTTGCTTGGATGACGCAGTCTACCGCTTCCGGGCAGCCAGCTATGCTGGCGTGCTGTGCGCAAAGCGCACAGCGAAAACCGACGTCAGGCCGAGAAAAATGAGTAAACTCATTTTTTCGGACTGCCGCCGGTTTTCTTATGCCCGGAAGCTCTTTTGGCGACTTTTAAGTTACAGGCGCAAATTGTTTGTTATTGTTGCCAAGCCGGTTCGCCGGGATGGGTCCAGGGCCCAAGCGGGCCCTGGCGCAGAGCTCGA
>CACWUV010000172.1 GCA_902764185.1 uncultured Eubacteriales bacterium | reverse complement strand
GTGATGCTCCTGGATGATGCGCAGCACTTCCCGAGGCAAGTGATAATTGCGCGCCAGCGTCGCGCCGTCCCGGGTGTGGGAAATGACGATCTGCGCGGCGGTGTATGGGTCGGTTTCGGTCAGCTTGTTTTCGCCGCCCAGCTGATTTTCCTTAAAATATTGCGGACGGCGCAGCTTGCCCACGTCGTGATAGTAGCCACCCACCCGAGCCAGCAGCGGATTTGCGCCGATGGCTTCGGCGGCAGCCTCCGCCAGACTGGACACCACGATGGAATGGTGGTAGGTGCCCGGGGCTTCCAGCAGCAGCCTGCGCAGCAGCGGATGGTTGGGATTGCTCAGCTCCATCAGCTTGGTGGGCGTGGGCAGGTTGAAGATAAGCTCCAGCAAGGGCTGCACGGCAATGGAGAGGGCGCCGGAGATCGCGCCGCTGGCCAGCCCCCACAGGGCGTTGCGCAGGGACACATCCATGGTGCTGCTGGTCATCAGATCCAGCGCCATGATGATGCAGAAGCTGGAAGCGCCGGCCGCGATGCCCGCGGTGATGACCCGCAGGCGGTTGCTGTGCTGATAGACGATCATGGCGCCCACGGTGCCCGCACACAGGGAGCAGGACAGGAGCAGCACCATTTCTGCGGTATAGGTGGTGTTGCCGCCGGCGGTCAGGGCGCTGACCAGCAGAGCCATCATGGCATTGCAAATGATGCCTGCCTTCAGGCCCAGCATGGCGGAAATGAGCAGCGCCGTCATCGCCACGGGCGCCAGATAGGAATTGATCATCCGGGCCAGGATGCAAAGGCCCAGGGAAAGGATCAGAATCACAAAGAGCAACAGCAGGCGCTTGATATCCCGCACGATTTCCGGGCACAGAATGCGCAGAAGCAGCATGGCCGCGCAATACACCAGCATCACAAAGAGCGCCGCGCCCAGGTAGATGCTCATATTGATGGAAGCGCCGCTGAGCAGGCCCAGAGCGGAAAGCATTTCATACTGATAGCGCTCCACCCGACCTTCGCCTTTTACGACGATGTTCTGTCCCTGCTTGTAGATCACGGGCTCCACTGCGTCCCGGGCTTGCTGCCGGGCGGCATCGGTGGCCTCCTGGTCCACGATGATATTGGGCTGGATCACTTCGTTCAGCACAGGCTGGACGATATTCTGCAAAAGGTTGGTATCCACGCGGTAACCCACGATTTGCATGATATTGGAAATGGCGCTGTATTCCGAGCCCTCGATGACGTAGCTGGACATGGTGTTCTGTATGGCGTCATACAGGGTGGAATACATGGTGGCCAGGTCCGCCCGGGTGGTATTGAGCAATGTGCGCAGCTGGTAGTCCATCAGGTTCAGCGAGGTAATGATGCTGCGGGCATATTCCAGCTCCTCGGCCGAATACCGCCGGGTGGGGCTGTAATCCTCCAGCGTCTCGCTGTATTGGATGGCTGCGTCCAGCTGATTGTAGATCTGATTAAAATGCGACAGCACCTCTTCCATCACGCCCTCCACCGAAATATAGGTGGGCTGCACGGCGTTTGCCGCGGCGGCGCGCATGGATTCCGTAGTGACCTCGTCCACCACGTCCCGATTGGCTGTGATGGTATGGGTGGGCACCATGCCGATGGAGATATTATAGCGCACAGGCGTGATGGTGATAGAAAACAGGCTGAAAATGACGATGAGCCCCAAAATGAAGATCAGCGCCTGCCAGGAAAAAAGCGCCTGCTTGAAGCGGTGCAGGTGCTGGCCCAGGCTTTGGTTCAGCCTACCCAGGCGCATGCGCAGGGGAGAGGAGGACTGCTGGTTCATTTTTTGCCCCCGTTCCTTTCGTAGCGTTCATAGGCGCGCACGATGCGCTGCACCAGCTCATGGCGCACCACGTCCTTGGCGGTCAGCTCCACCACCGCCACGCCGCTGACGCCGCGCAGCACCTCGATGGCTTCGCTCAGGCCGCTCTTTTTATCCTTGGGAAGATCCGTCTGGGAAATATCGCCCGTCACCACGCAGCGGGCGTTGGCGCCCAGGCGGGTCAGGAACATCTTCATCTGCTCCGGCGTGGCGTTCTGGGCCTCGTCCAGAATGATGAAGGCGTCGTTCAGCGTCCGTCCGCGCATGAAGGCCAGCGGAGCCACCTCCACGGTGCCGCGTTCCGCCAGCTTTTGATAGGAATCCACGCCCATCAGCTCATACAGGGCGTCATAGAGCGGGCGCAGATAGGGATCCACCTTTTGGGATATATCGCCGGGCAGAAAGCCCAGCTTTTCGCCGGCTTCCACGGCGGGACGGGTGAGTACGATGCGCTCGATCTCCTTGTTTTTGAGCGCCACCACCGCCAGACACATGGCCAGATAGGTTTTGCCCGTGCCTGCAGGTCCCACAGCCAGGGTCAATTCATGGTTCCGCACGGCGTCCACATAGGCCTGCTGGCCCAGCGTCTTGCTGCGAATGGGCCGTCCCCGGTGGGTAAAGGCGATCACATCCTTGCTGCCCAATTCCTCCAGCCGGGAAATATTGCCTTCCCGGGCCAGCTGAATGGCATATCGGATGCGCAACGGATCAATATTCTCTCCATGGGAAAGCAACAAAAGCAGGCCGCCGATGGCTTCCTCTGCCACGGCCACGTTTTCCGCGTCGCCCGTCAGGCGCAGCTCCTGGCCCCGAAGCATGGCGGTTACGGATAATTCCTGTTCCAGAATGCCCATGTTGCGGTCATTCATTCCGAACAGCTTTTGATAAGCGTCAAGATTTTCAAGTGATAACAGCAACTTTGTATTATTCTCCTAATCCGTTGTTTGTGGGACGGCGCGGCCGATCTCCGTCAGCAGCTCCGCGTATGCGTCCGCAAATATAGTTTCCCCCTCTATCATACTAAAAATTATGTTTTTGTCAATAATTTCATCTTTATTATTGCACAAAGAAAAGATTTTTTGCATGGCCGCCAGGCCGCATTCCGCCTGCAAATCTTCCAAGGGACGGGCAAAACGCTCCAGCGCGACCTCGGTATAGGTTTTGCATTCTACCCACAGGGGAACCCACACGCCGCCAATGGGCGTGCGGCGGGTTTCCATATCGCAGGTCAAATAATTCGGTTCATCCTCAGCGGAATAAGCGTACCAGGGACAGCGGAGAACGCTTTGCGTGGAAGTGTTGCCGGTGGGGGTGCTGCGGGTTTCCAACATATTGGAGGCAGTCTGCGCATGCACCCACGTGCGGGCAAGCACCCGTCCCCGGGCCGGAACGGGGCGGTATTCGTTTCCCAGCCTGCCGCGCTCCAGTCCATCGATCAGCACTTGCCCCTTTCTGACCGTATCCCCGGCTTTTACCTTTGCTGTGCCAGCATACACGTCCAGCTTTTCGATGATTCCATCGCAAGCGGCGATCACGTCGGCGGGCTGTCCGCCAATATTCGCGGACAGATCAGGCGTGGGCACACCGGGAATGATTTGAACGCGCAGGGTGATCCCTTGGATTTCGGCGGATGCCCAGGCGATCTGCGGCAGGCGGTATTGCAGTCCGTCGGTTAACGCATGAAGATCGACAGCCTGCTTTCTGACGCCGGGATGGATATTCGCTTCCGCCAGATATTGCAGGACTTCCCCGCCATAGATCCCGGCGTCGATGACCTCAATGCGCCAGATGAACTGCAGCGATAGCATCAGGACGGCGATGGCCACGGTCAGCAGCGGCAGGAAAAGCCAGCGGCGCTTGAGCTGATTCAGTTGGCGCATGGACCCGCTATCCGGCAGCTCCGCAACAGAAAAGCCATGATCCGCCGCGAATCCTTCCGCCTGCGCGCATTGATCCAGCGGAACAGAAAACCGCACGCAATGCACTTGCACCCGCCGCACGTCATACAGCGGAATACCAGCCTTTTGCAGCCCGTCCAGCAGCCGTTCTATGCCCAAACCTCGGATCTCATAGCGCTTTTTCACATATTTCACGGCACAAATTCCAGGGAAATAATTTCGCCGTCCACGCAAAGATCCTGCTTTTCGTAGGCATGCAGTGTCAGCCCACGGCCTTGCACGTGCAGCCGTCCCTGGGGCAGGCGCACGATCAGCTGCTCCTGGGTATAGGAGATCACGCCGCGATGCTGCTCGATCAGCAGCGCTTCCTGACCCGTCAGGATAATCCGGGGCTTGCCCGTCAGCGGCTCGGATGGCACAAAGAAATTCAGTCGCATAATAAAAACCCCCCGCGTATCCTATGCGCGGAGGGAGAAAATATGCGGCTTGTCAGATCTTGAACTGGGCGATGTCGCGCTCCAATTCGTCGCAGGAATCGGTGTACACTTCCAGGGCGATGGGACGGCCCAGATCCAGGGAGAAGATGCCCAGGATGGACTTGGCGTCCACCACATGGCGGCCGGCGCGCAGATCCATGTCATAGGGATACTTGTTGACGATGTTGACAAAGGCTTTGACTTCTTCAGCGAAGCTCAGCTTGATGGGGATAGATTTCATATCTTTTACGCTCCTTCGTGAGTGTTGAAATTTCGTAAACCATTATATGCGATTTCTGGCGGAAAATCAAGCCTCTTTGCACAGCTTTTCCATGGAAGAATTGAGGCGGCGCAGGGTTTCCTCCTTGCCCAGCAGATAGGCGATCTCAAAAGCGCCGCCGGGGGTGGAGGCCAGACCGCTGATGGCGATGCGCAGCGGCCAGAGCACCGCGCCGTTTTTCTTGCCGCTTTCGGCAATGGCCGCCATGACGGTATCATGGATGTTGGTTTCGTTCCAGTCCTCGATACCCTCCAGCACGGGCTTGACCAGCGCCAGGGATTCCTTGGCCACGTCGGGATTGGTCTTCATCTTTTTGT
>CACWUV010000171.1 GCA_902764185.1 uncultured Eubacteriales bacterium | reverse complement strand
ATTGTGAGGGTTGGAGAAACAGAAATTGGCAAGGATCTAAGCGCAACATTATTAAATTTCTGTTTCTCCCTGCGCACTCCCCATCAAAAAAAAGGCGGCCTTGCCGCCTTTTCTTATCTTTTGATCAGCTCCCCTTCCCCGAACACCAGGGCGCGCACGGCCTGGGCCACGCCGCCTTGGCCGCAGGGGCCGGTGACGTAGTGGGCGGCCTGAAGCGCAAGCTCGCTGGCGTTTTCCATGGCCACGGCGGCTCCGGCGTGGGCAAACATGTCCAGGTCGTTTTCGCTGTCGCCGATGGCGATGCTGTTCTCAATGGGCACGCCCAGCAGGCGGCAGGTTCGTTCCATGCCGCGGCCTTTGCCGTTGCCGGGCAGGATGGCCTCATACCAATTGCTCTTGGTCTGCTCCACCAGTTCCAGCTGGCCGTCAAACAGCGCGTGTTCCTCGGGGGTGGCCCGGCCATGGCCCAGCACGGTGATCTTGGTCACGCGCACCCCGGCGTATTCCCGCTCAAAGGCGTCCTCCCGGGTGACGGGGCGGGTGTTGTATAGGGCGTCCGGGGTGTGGATGCCGTACAGGGCGTCCTCGGCCTCAAAGAGCACCATGCGGTCGGGCCGGGCCAGATGGAAGGCCGCCACCTGCCACAAAAAGGGCCTTTTCAGTTCGTCCCCAAAGAGCTGCCGGCCGCCCATCAGCAATTGGGTGCCGCAGCCGCACAGATACCCGTCCAGATAATCCACCCCCAGCAGAGGCGCGGGCAGAAAGCCGCTGGCCCGGCCGGTGTTGATGAACACATAATGTCCGGCCTGCCGGGCCCGTCGCAGGGCGTCGATGTCCTCGGGACAGGGGGCCAGGCTGTTCCAGCTCAGGGTGCCGTCAATATCCAGAAAGAGGATTTTTTTGCCCTCCGTCATGCCGCGGCACCCGTCAGCAGCATGCCCGCGAAGCCGCAGAAGATGAGCAGGCTCAGGGCGTCCACGATGGTGGTGATGAAGGGGCTGGCCATGACCGCCGGGTCAAAGCCCAGCTTGTCCGCCAGGATAGGCAGGGTGCAGCCCACAAATTTGGCGATGACCACCGCCGCGAACAGCGTCAGGCAGATGCAGGCGGCGATCATGGGGGGCACGCGCTCTATCAGCAGCAGCTTGCCAAAGTTGGCCACGGCCAGGGTGGCGCCGCACATGATGGCTACCCGGCATTCCTTCCACCAGACGTTGAAGAGATCGGTGAAGTGCAGTTCGCCCAGGCTCAGGGCGCGGATCACCGTGACCGACGCCTGGCTGCCGCAGTTGCCGCCCGTGTCCATCAGCATGGGGATGGCGGCGGTCAGCGCGATGGAAAAGCTGAGGGTATCCTCAAAGTGGGTGATGATCATGCCGGTGAAGGTGGCAGACAGCATCAGCAGCAGCAGCCACGGGATGCGGCTCTTATACAGGGTAAAAACAGAGGTTTTGAGGTAGGGCTTATCCGTAGGCGTGATGGCGGCCATCTTGCTGATGTCCTCGGTGGCCTCTTCTTCCATGACGTCGATGGCGTCGTCAACGGTGACGATACCCACCAAGCGGTTTTCCTTGTCCACCACGGGCAGCACGTTCAGGTTGTAATCGCTGAACATGTGGGCCACGGTTTCCTGGTCCTCCAGGGTGCCGACGGAGACCACGTTTTCCTCCATCAGCTCCTCCATGGTCTGGTCCTCCTGGGCCATGACGATGGTGCGCAGGGTGACCACGCCCAGGAGCTTACGGGATTGATCGATGACGTAGCAGGTGTTGACGGTCTCCTTGTCCATGCCGGTGCGCCGGATGCTGGTGATGGCGTCCGCGGCGGTCAAATGGGGCAGCAGCGCCACAAACTCCGTGGTCATGATGCTGCCGGCGCTGTCCTCGGGATATTTGAGCAGCTCGTTGATGCTCTTGCGCATCTCCGGGTCGGCCTGGGCCAGGATGCGCCGCACCACGTTGGCGGGCATCTCTTCCACCAGGTCCACGGCGTCGTCCATGTACAGCTCGTTGAGCACGCCCTTCAGCTCCGTATCGGAGAAGCTCTTGATCAGCGCCTCCTGCATGTCGGGATCCATCTCCACAAAGGTGTCCGCGGCCAATTCCTTGGGCATCAGCCGAAACAGCATGGCGGGGGCGTTCTCCGGCAGAGCGGACAGCAGGTCCGCCACCTGGGCGGGCTGCATGGTGGAGAGCACGTCGCGCAGGGTGTTATACTTTTTTTCTTCCCACAGCTTTTCCACCGTGGTCATGAATGCGGTGTTGATTTCTGACATTGTTCCTTCCCTCCGTAATCAGTTTTGTCGGCCAGGGAAGGCACGGGAGAACGAGCTTATGCGGCGGGCCGTATGGACGCTGCCGCCAAGCTTCTTCGTCCGACGTCCGTGCCTGCGCTGGTGTTGCCAGTGTCCATAACGATCCTCCTTTTAAACAAAATATGCCGTGCGGTCTTGCGGTAAAGACGGCACGGCGAACATGCGTTATTTCGCTACCGTACAAGCTTTAGCATCGCCGGGCGGTGAAGCTGCATTAGACAACGCCTTGCTGTTTCGACATTGCCTGCTCATACCTGCTTGGGGTGTCTCCACCCTGTCGCGGCAGCAGCCCGTATCCCTGCGGTAGCCTTGCCTACCGGGCATTTCCATCAACTATTATACGATGGGAGGCGGACGGTGTCAATTATCTGAAAAGAAAAATTTGTAAGGGGGAAAACCCGATTGCCGGGCCCTGTCACTTCTTTTCCGTCGGCATCAGGATCCAGCCCGCCGCGCCCCGCAGGCTGACCAGCAGCCAGGGGCCGTCCTGTTTCAGGATGGGCAGGGTTTCGTCCTTGTCCAGCAGCGCCACCTTGAGGGCGTCCGTGCCGCTCCAGGCGTACACCGGCGTTTGCACCTCCGTGCGGTACCATGCGGGATCGACGGCGATGTAATCCGCGTTCAGCCAGCCCGCGGGGGAATCCTCGGAATCGCCCAGGACACAGTAAGCCCAGCCGTTCTCCTGATGGATCACGATGGGCAGATCGCCATATTGCAGGGTGGCCAGCGCCTGGGAGGCTGCCCGGGGTTCATGGCGCAGGGTCAGTTCTTCACACAGCACCACGGCCTGCAGGCCGATCTGCCCTTCGCCGTGGGGCGGCAGGATCTCCGCCTGGGCGGCCAGGGACATCAGCAGCATCAGCGCCGTCAGCAGCGCAAACCAACCGTACTTTTTCATGTGCATTCTCTCCTTATTCGTGCAATGATTCATCCTTGGACCGGACCGCATGATGCCGGGCTCCAGCTCTCCTGCAATTTTTCGATCTGCAATACCCCGGGCACCTTCACCGCCACCTGGTATTGATTCTCATACACGATCTCCCCCGGGGTGTTGGTATAGACCAGATAGTAGGGATGATGGTATTTTTCCAGCAGCCACATGGCGGGCCGGATCATTTTCATCATTTCCTGGGCGTTTTCGGTCTTGAAAAAGCAGACCACCTTTTCCTGGTTGCGGCATTGGGGCGGGAAGGGCAGCACATCGGCAAACCAGCTGTCGATTTCCCGGTACAGAGCGGCGTCCTCCTCGTCCATGACGTCGTTCTGGATCAGCTGCATGCACATGCTGAAAATCCCCTTGGCGTACAGGGTGTTTTCGGCCAGCTCCAGACCCTGGATGCGAACATACTTGAAATCCATTTTTCACAGCCCCCGGTTCTCGCAAGGGATACGATTCGATCACCTGAGATACATTCTCTTTTTTTCGGCAAAATCCTGCAAAACCGGGGCGTCCGAACCAAATGAAAATCAGGGCGTTCCCTTGGGGGGAATGCCCTGAATGGAGTGCGTGATTCCCGGCTGATCCGCTGAGGCGCCTTGCCGATGTTCCTGCTGTCAATCGCAAGGGCCCATTTCGCCCGATAACAGTTTGTTGGAAAACAGGCAAGAGCACATGGAGCGGAAGCTGAGCCGGAATTGAACGAAAACTTGTGTGGAAAACGCCGCATGCGTCGGGCAATCGAAGGGCCGAGCCAATGTGCGCCGGCGGGTGGTGCGGGGTGCTTTAAACGAGCGTCCAACCGCCGTCAACCGGCATGACGACGCCAGTGACATAGCTGGCTTCGTCGGAGCAGAGATACAGCGCGACGTCCGCCTGCTCCTCCGCCTTTGCCCAGCGGTCGAGGGCGATGAGGCCCTCGGGCATACCGCACGAGGAGGAAACCGTGACCTTCTCAAGATCATGGTAATCCATGTCCACCGTGCTGCCCGTGACGATGGGCGTTGCGGTGCAGCCCGGGCAGATGCAGTTGACTCTGATGTTGTACTTGCCGAGCGCGGTTGCAAGCGAACGGGTGAGGGAGATGACTCCGCCCTTGGCTGCGGTGTACGCATCGCCCATGGGCCAGCCCCACAGACCCGCGATAGAACCGCACAGCATCATGGCGCCGGGCTTTCCCTGGGCGATCATGACCGGGGCAAGCTCGTGAACCATCTCATAGACGCCGGTGAGGTTAACCGCGATGATCTTGTCCCACGTCTCGCGGCTGCACTCCCAGAGCTTCAGCTCGGCGGCTGGAACGGCAATGGCGGCCCAGTGCAGATACACGTTGACTTCCCCGAACGCATCCAGCGTTGCTTTGACGACCTTGGCGGCCGCTCCTCTCTGAGACAGGTCGCAGCCGATGAAGATGGCGTTTCCGCCGTTATCGTTGATTTCCTTTGCGACAGCCTCCCCCTCGTTGACCTTGAAGTCAGCGATAGCGACCTTGGCCCCCTCCTTGGAGAAGAGCTTCGCGCTGGCTGCGCCCATTCCGCCGGCACCGCCCATGATCAGGGCAACTTTTCCATCCATACGTCCCATATCAAACAATCCTCCTCG
>CACWUV010000170.1 GCA_902764185.1 uncultured Eubacteriales bacterium | reverse complement strand
CAGCTCGGCCAGACGCTTGTAATCAAAGTTCCGGCCCGCCAGCACCTTGTCAAACCAGGGCGTCACCATTTGGAGATATTCCTCAAAGGGCAGCTTGCGGATGTATTCGGCGTTGAACCAGGTCAGTTTGTCGGTATCAAAGATGCCGGGCGCGTTGTTCAAACGCTTGATGTCGAAGGCCTCGATGAGCTCGTCCATGGTGAAGAACTCGCGGTCGTCGCCGGGATTCCAGCCCACCAGCGCCAGATAGTTGATCAGCGCTTCCTTCAGGTAGCCCTTGTCGATGAAATCGCTGTAATAGGCGTCGCCGTCCCGCTTGGAAAGCTTGTGATGGGCGTCCCGCATGACGGTGGTCAGATGGACGTACTGGGGAATCTCCCAGCCAAAGGCGTTGTAGAGCATGTTGTATTTGGGCGTGGAGCTCAGATATTCCATGCCGCGCATGACGTGGGTGATGCCCATCAGATGGTCGTCGATGACGTTGGCGAAGTTATAGGTGGGCATGCCGTCGGTCTTGATCAGCACCATGTCGTCCAGGGTGTCGTTGGGGAAGGTCAGGCGGCCGAACACCTCGTCGTCATAGGTGGATTCGCCGGTGGTGGGGCAGTTCATGCGGATCACATAGGGCGTGCCCGCGTCCAGCTTTTGCTGCACCTCTTCCTTAGTAAGATGCAGACAGTGCTTGTCATACTTGAACACTTCGCCGCGGGCTTCGGCGGCTGCCCGGCGTTCGTCCAGATCCTCCTTGGTGCAGAAGCAGTAATAGGCCGCGCCTTTTTCGATCAGTTGTTTGGCGTAGGGGAGATACAGAGGCTTGCGCTCGGACTGCACATAGGGGCCGTAATCGCCGCCCTTGTCCGGGCCTTCGTCCCACTCCATGCCGCAGGCGCGTAGGGTATCGTAGATCACGTCGGTGGCGCCTTCCACATAGCGCTCCTGGTCGGTATCCTCGATGCGCAGGATGAATTTTCCGTGGTTCTTCTTGGCGTAAAGGTAATTATACAGCGCTGTGCGCACGCCGCCCAGGTGCATAAAGCCGGTGGGGGAGGGCGCGAAGCGGGTACGGACTTCCATGATGATTATGTTTCCTTTCGTTATTTTACGGTGAAGCTGCTCTTGAGGCTCACCACGCGGTTATAAACCGGGTGCTCGTCGGTGCTGTCCGGGTCTTTGCAGAAGTAGCCGTTGCGCAAGAATTGGAAGGTATCGCCCACCTTGGCGGACACCAGCGAATGCTCGCAGTAGCCGCGGGTGATTTTGAGGGAGTCGGGGGACAGGAATTTGGTCACGTCCTTCTTGTCTTCGGCGGCGGCTGTATCCCATTCCTCGGTCATCAGCTGATCGTAGAGGCGGGCTTCAAAAGCGGAGCAATCCCGGGCGTCCACCCAATGGATGGTGCCCTTCACCTTGCGGTTTGCGCCTTCGCTGCCGCTGCGGGAGGTCAGATCCACGGAGCACTCGATGTGATCGATACTGCCGTCGGCGGCGTGCACCACGTTTTCGCACTTGATGATGTAAGCGCCCTTGAGACGGACTTCACCCTCGGGCTTCAGGCGGAAATACTTCTTGGGAGGCTCTTCCATGAAGTCCTCCTGCTCGATCCAGATTTCCTTGCTGATGGTCACATTGCGCTCGCCCATCTCGGGATGGTCGGGGTGGTTTTCCATGGGCAGGGTGTCCTGCCAATCCTCGGGCACGTTGGTGAAAACCACCTTGACGGGGTTCAGCACGGCCATAACGCGGGGAGAGGTGTTGCCCAATTCGTCCCGCACGCAGGCGTCCAGCATGGCCACGTCCACGGTGGAATCCACCTTTGACAGACCCACCTGCTCCACGAAATTGCGGATGGCGGCGCCGGGATAACCGCGGCGGCGCATGGCGCACAGGGTGGGCATGCGGGGATCATCCCATCCGGAGACGAAGTTCTCTTCCACCAAGCGGCGCAGGTGGCGCTTGCTCATCACCGTGCGGGTGATGTTCAGGCGGGCAAACTCGATCTGGCGGGGACCGTGATAGATTTTGCCGTTAAAGGTGCTTTCCTTGCGGAAGCCTGCGTTTTCCACCACCCAGTCATACAGCGGCCGATGGTTTTCAAACTCCAGGGAGCAAAGGGAATGGGTGATGCCCTCCAGGGCGTCGCTGATGGGATGGGCAAAATCGTACATGGGGTAGATGCACCATTTGCTGCCCGTGCGCCAGTGCTCCTTATATAGGATGCGGTACATGGCGGGGTCGCGCATGTTGATGTTGGGGGACGCCATGTCGATCTTGGCGCGCAGGATATAGCGGCCTTCGGGGAATTCGCCCGCCCGCATGCGGCGGAACAGATCCAGGCTTTCTTCCGCGGGACGATCCCGCCAAGGAGAATTTTTGCCCGGGGTGGTCAGCGTGCCGCGGTATTCGGTCATCTGTTCCGGGGTCAATTCATCCACATAGGCCAGACCGCGTTTAATGAAATCCTCCGCGATCTCATAGAGCTTGTCATAATAGTCGCTGGCAAAATACAATCCGCCGTTCCAGTGGAAGCCCAGCCATTCGATGTCCCGCTTGATGCCCTCGGCATATTCGTTGTCTTCCTTGGCGGGGTTGGTATCGTCAAAGCGCAGGTTGCACAGGCCGCCGTATTTTTCCGCCGTGCCGAAATCGGTGATCAGCGCCTAGCAATGGCCGATGTGCAGATAGCCGTTGGGTTCCGGGGGAAAACGGGTGTGAATCTGTTGGCAGCGCTCGCTTGCCAGATCCTGGTCAATGGCATCCCAGATAAAATTGGTGCGCTCGAGCGTTGTTTCGTCCATAAATAGATCCCTCCGTATCAAAAAACAAATGAGGCCCAGCCGGGTCTTGACAATTATAACGAATTTTAACAGCGATTACAAGGGGAAAAGCCGGAAAAAACGGTTGGGAAAAGAAAATTTATTGCAGTTGCAAATCAGATGAAAATATCGTATAATATATGCCGTTCTTTATCTTTTAAAAGAAAGAGAGGCGGGCGGATGAACTGGGTGATCGGCTTATTGCGGGCGCTTGTGATCCTGTTTGCGGTGTATTGCTTTCTGACCGCGCCCAATCTTTTCCGGCGAAAGCTGTCCCACAAGCAGCTGACCGGCCATGATTACGCCCACCGCGGCCTTTACGACAACAAGCGCGGCGTGCCGGAAAACAGCCTGGCCGCTTTTCAGCGGGCTGTGCGGGAAGGCTACGGCATCGAATTGGACGTGCGGGAGACGAGGGATCACGTGCTGGTGGTGCATCATGACGAGGATCTGGAACGCTCCTGCGACGATCCCCGCCGGGTGTGCGACGTGCCCCTTGAGGAGCTCCAGCAGCTCTCCCTGTTTGGCACACAGGAATATATTCCCACCTTCGACGAGGTGCTTTCCCTGGTGAACTGCCAGGTGCCGCTGATCGTGGAAATCAAGACCGATTTTTCCAATCACGGGCTGCCCCAAAAGGTCTACGACCGCCTGCGGCGCTATCCCGGCGTTTACTGCATCGAATCCTTCGACCCCAGCGCCGTGCGCTGGTTCAAAAAGCACGCGCCCAAGGTGGTGCGCGGCCAGCTGGCCTTCATGGAGGATTTCAGAAAGAACAAAGATTTGAGCCTGCTGGACAAGATCAAGCGTGTGCTCCTGGGGTATCTGCTGATCAATTTCCTGGGCCGCCCTGATTTCATCGCCTACGGTTATGATACCGATGCGAATATATCCTACCGCTTTGTCGCCGATGTGTTCCGCCCGCTGCTGGTCGCCTGGACCGTGCGGGACGAGGAAACCTATCAGCAGCTGCAGCAGGAATACGATATCCAAATATTTGAACACTTCCGGGCAAAGCGAAGCCTGCCCACCAAGTATTCGTGATCGAGGAGGAAAACAAACATGAGCGAAATCGAAAAGCGCGGCAATGTGATCACCGCCGAAGGCCTCAAGGCCTTGCAGGAAAGATTGGACTACCTAAAAACCACCGGCCGCGCGCAGATCGCCGAGCAGATCGCCGTCGCCCGTTCCTTTGGCGACCTGAGTGAAAACGCCGAGTACGACGCCGCCCGTAACGACCAGGCCAAGCTGGAAGGGGAGATCCTGGAGCTGGAAGCCGCCATCCGCAACGCGGTGGTGGTGTCCGACGATGAGACCAGCAACGACAAGGTGAATCTGGGCGCCAAGGTGAAGATCTACGACGAAGCCGAAAAATACGAAGAGGAATACCGCGTGGTGGGTCCCAGCGAGGCCGATCCCATGAACAACATCATCTCCACCGACAGTCCTCTGGGCGCCGCCCTGATGGGCAAAAAGGTGGGCGACGTGGCCGTGGTGCTGGCTCCCGACGGCGAGATCCGTCTCAAGATCGTGGCCATTTCCCGGTAAACAGATTAATTTCTCAATTTCCACAAAGGAGTACACGCATGTCTGAAAAGCAGCAGGAAATGCAGAATACAGTCGATTACAGCGAGCAGGAGCAGATCCGCCGGGAAAAGCTCCAGGCGCTGATGGATAACGGTCAGAATCCCTATCTGATCACCAAGTACGATGTGACCCACGAGAGCAAGAACGTGCTGGACAGCTTTGACGCCCTGGAGGGACAGACCGTGTCCATGGCGGGCCGCATGATCGGCCGTCACATCATGGGCAAGGCCTCCTTTGGCCGCATCCTGGACGGCGCCGGCAAGATCCAGATCTATGTGAAGCGGGATGACGTGGGCGAGGAGCCCTACGCCGCCTTCAAAAAGTATGACCTGGGCGATCTGATCGGTATCACCGGCAAGCCCTTCAAGACCAAGACCGGCGAAATTTCCATTCATGTGGAGAGCCTGACGCTGCTGGCCAAGTGCTTGAAGCCCCTGCCCGAAAAGTTCCACGGTCTGACGGATACCGACCTGCGCTA
>CACWUV010000169.1 GCA_902764185.1 uncultured Eubacteriales bacterium | reverse complement strand
ATGGTGAAGGGCAAGAGCTTAAAGGAAGCCTTGAAGCTGACCAACGCCGCCGTGGCGGAAGCCCTGGACGGCCTGCCCCCCGTCAAGATGCACTGCTCCCTGCTGGCCGAGGAGGCCGTCAAGGCTGCGGTGGAGGACTACATGAAAAAGCATCCCGAGGCGGTCATCGACTGACCCGGAATATCCCCTGGAGGACAAACATGCCGGATATCCATGGCAACCTGGAGGGTGTGCGCAAAAGCACCATCGCCGAGCTGCAAACCCTCTACGACTACCCCATAGGACGCGATGAATACCTGCCCCGGGAGCTTGCGGGCATCCTGGGCAGGTATTCCTGTGCTTTAAACAGAGAAATTTCCCTGTATATCAGCCGGGAAGGCGAAGTGATCGACATCACCATGGGCGATACCGCCAGCGTGCCGCTGAGCGATATTCGCCTGCGCAGGAGTCAAAAGCGCCTGTCCCGGGTGCGGTGCGTGCATACCCATCCCAGAGGCAGCGCGGAGCTGAGCGACGTGGACATCACGGCGCTCAAATCCCTGTGGCTGGACAGCATGTGCGCCCTGGGCGTGGACACCGAGGGCAGCATCACCGGGGTGCAGGCCGCCTTTTTGCATGAGCGGGTGAACGGCGAGCCCCAGCCCGTGTGCACGCCCATCCTGTCCCTGCGCCGTCTGCCCCAGGAGGGCTGGATGGACGAAATCGCCCTGTCCGACCAGCGGGTATTGCAGGGCGAGGACAAGCGGGAGGACGATCTGCCCGAGCGCGCGCTGCTGGTGGGCATTGACAGCAATGAATCCCTGGACGAATTGGCCGCGCTGGCGGAAAGCGCCGGAGCCGAAGTGGTGGGCCGCTCCTTTCAGCGCAAGACCCGGCCGGATACCGCCACCTATGTGGGCAGCGGCAAGGCGGAGGAGCTGTCCCTGGACGCCCAGGCGCTGGAGGCCGACGTGGTCATTGTGGACGACGAGCTGACCGGCGCGCAGCTGCATAACCTGGAAGACATCCTGCGGGTGAAGGTGGTGGACCGCACCACGCTGATCCTGGACATCTTTGCCCAGCGCGCCCGCACGGCGGAAGGCCGCCTGCAGGTATCCCTGGCCCAGCTCAAATATCAGAGCAGCCGCCTGATCGGCCAGGGACTGGTGCTGTCCCGGTTGGCGGGCGGCATCGGCACCCGGGGTCCCGGCGAAAGCAAGCTGGAGATCGACCGCCGCCGCATCCGGGAAAAGATCACCCAACTGCGCCGGGAGCTGAACGAGCTGGAAAGCCAGCGCGCCCTGCGCCGCAAGGCCCGGGAAAAGAGCGCCATTCCCGTGGTAGCTCTGGTGGGCTATACCAACACGGGGAAATCCACGCTGCTGAACCGGCTGTCCGGCGCGGACGTCTATGTGCAGGACCGGCTGTTCGCCACATTGGATGCCGTATCCCGCAACGTCAAGCTGCCCGACGGTGGCGAATTTCTGCTGGTGGACACGGTGGGCTTCATCCGCAAGCTACCCACGGAGCTGGTGGAGGCCTTCCACAGCACATTGGAGGAGGCCGCGCTGGCGGACGTGCTGGTGCTGGTGGGCGACGCCTCCTCCCCCGATATGCTGAGCCAGCACGCGGTGGTGGAGGACGTATTGGCCAAATTGAACGCCACCGGCCAGCCCCGCATCGACGTGCTGAACAAATGCGACAAAGCACCGGCGGAGGACTTTGCGCCTCTCCCCCACGCCGTGCGCATTTCCGCCGCCACAGGCGAAGGCATCGACAATCTCTTGTCCGCCATTGCCAAAGCCCTGCGCGGCAGCGAATGCAAGGTCAGCGTGCTGGTGCCCTTCGATCAATACGCCGTGATTGGCGAGATCCGGCAGCTGGGCCGGGTGCTGGAGGAAGAATACCTGGAAAACGGCACCCGGGTCACCGCCATGCTGGAGCCCGCCGCCTATGGCCGTCTGGCCGCGCGCTATCCTGACATCATGGCGGGCAGCGGCGCATGATCGCCCAGTTGACCGCTCTGCTGATGGCCATGCTGACGGCCTTTTCCGTGAGCCTGGACACCCTGGCCGCGCAAATGGCTCCCGAGGGCTATCTGATGCTGGTGAACCGGGATTACATGCTGCCGGAGGAATATGTGCCGGAGGATTTGGTTTATCCCCAGGTGAAGCATTCCAGCGACGCCTATCAGATGCGCTCGGACGCTGCCGCCGCTTTGGAAGAGCTGTTTGCCGCCGCCCAGGAGGAAGCCAGCCTGACGCTCTACGCACATTCGGGCTATCGCAGCTATGCCACCCAGCGGAATATCTATGAGCGGAAGATCCGAAACGCAAAAAGCCTGGAAAGGGCCCGGCAGCTGGTGGCTGATCCCGGCGCCAGCGAGCATCAGTTGGGTCTGGCCATGGATGTGAAGAACAGGCCCGATATGTCCCTGAACGCCGCCTTTGGGAAAACCAAGGAGGGTCTTTGGCTGGCGGAAAACGCCTGGCGGTTTGGCTTCATCATCCGCTACAAAGCCGAATGGACGGACGTTACCACCTATGCCTACGAGCCCTGGCACATCCGCTATGTGGGCAAGGAGCACGCCGCCATTTTGCAGGAATTGGACATCCCATTGGAAAACTATGTGCTGATGCTGCGCGATGCAAAAGGAGAGCAAGAATGAAAAAGCTGCTGTGCCTGCTGACGATCCTGTGTCTGCTGCCCTTGACGGCGTTGGCGGAGGACTGGACCTACGCCATATCGCCCCTGACCCTGCGCAACTCGGAGGGTTATCTGACGCTGGCCAACCGGGATCATCTGCTGGACGCCTCCTATGCCCCGGACGACCTGGTGAACGTGACGGCCAAGCACGTCAGCGGCCGTTTTCAGCTGCGCCAGGCCGCCCATGACGCGCTGCTTACCATGTTTGCCGCCGCCAAAGAGGCGGGCTGCACCCTGTACGTCAAAAGCGCCTACCGCAGCTATCAGACCCAGAACACCATGTATTACAACCGGCTGAAGAAGAACAACGGCAAGGACGACGGCTGGGTCAGTTATCCCGGCGCCAGCGATCACCAGACCGGTCTGGGGCTGGACGTGCTCAACTATGCCTGGACCCAGAAGGACGGCATGAACTCCGAATTTGCCAACACCGAGGAAGCGCAGTGGATGGCGGTCCACTGCCACGAATACGGGTTTGTGATCCGCTATCTGGCGGACAAGGTGGAAATCACCGGCATTCACTATGAGCCCTGGCATCTGCGCTACGTGGGCACGGAATGCGCGGCCTACATGTATGAAAACAACCTGTCCCTGGAGGAATTTACGGAGGAATGGCAGGCCTATATCGCCTCCTACAACGCCGCGGGCGGCGATTTTGACGCCTACTGCAAGGAGCTCACCACCCTGCCGGAGCCTGTGACCACCGGCGAAACCGACGATGACGGCGACGCCGAGGTTTCCTTCTTCGGCTTGTGATCCGGGAGGAAAATCGCCATGCTCTCTTTGCGCGATAAGCTGCGGGCCACCCAGACCGCGCCGCGCCGTCCCGCACCCGTCCGCGCCGCGGCGCAGGATTGCTATGTGCGGGAAACCCGGTTTGATCTGCCGGAAGGCACACGGCTGCCGGACGGCATGCTCTCCCTGATGCAGGGAGACCCGGCCATTCCCCATCACGTGAACCCGGAACGGCTGCTGTTTCTGGATACGGAGACCACCGGGCTGTCCCACGGCGCGGGCACCGTGGCCTTTCTGGTGGGGGTGGGCGAAATCGAAAACGGCGAACTGATCGTACGTCAATACCTGATGCGCGACTACGACGAGGAGCCCTTCGTGCTGCGGCGCGTGCAGCAGGATTTAAGCGCTTGTCAGGCGCTGGTGACCTTTAATGGCCGCAGCTTTGATATGCCGCTGCTGCAAACCCGCTTCGTCATGCAGCGCATGCCCTTTGACAGCGACCGCATCCCCCATGCCGACCTGCTGCATACGGCCCGCCGGGTGTGGAAGTTGCGGCTCAAGCGCTGCAATCTGGGCACGCTGGAGGAGCTGATCTTCCACGAGCCCCGGGAGGACGACCTGCCCGGCGCGGAGGTGCCTCAGCGGTATTTTGACTACCTGAAACGGCACGATTTTGCGCTTTTGGAGGACATCCTCAAGCACAACGCCCAGGACATCGCCAGCCTGGCGCGGCTGCTGTTTCGCCTGTGCCGGCTCCACGAAAACCCGCTGTCCGCCGAGCATTTGCAGGATATTTACAGCCTGGGCCGGGTGTATGAAAAACGCGGACGTCAGGAAACCGCCCGCATGTGCTATCGGGCCGCCGACGCGGGCAGCATGAGCGCTCTCAGCCGGGAAAGGCTGGCGGACAGCCTGCGAAGGGAAAAGCGCCCCCGGGACGCGGCGGACATCTATGAAAAGATGATCGCCAGCCGTCAAGGCGGCGTGAAGCCCTATATCGCTCTGGCCAAGCTGCTGGAGCACCGATTGGGCAATCCTGAAGCCGCCGCCACCGTGGCCCGCCGCGGGCTATTGTATCTCAGCGATCTGCCGGAAGGAAGCTTCCAGCAGGCGGATTTTGAGGATCTGAGCCGGCGCTATGCCCGGCTTTTGCAAAAGACGCATCCCCAGGGTTGATCTTGCGTTGACGATCCTGGTTTATGCTGATATTGGAGGGATAGAAAATGGGATTTTGGGATAATTTCAAGATGCGCAAAGCCCTGATCCAGCACCAGAAGGGCAATGTGGCCGCCGCCCGTGCCGTCTATGAGGAGCTGTACGCCAAAGGCGTGCTGGCCTCCCAGTACATCGTGTCCTGGACCTATATCCTGCTGCGGGAAGGCGGCGAGGAAAACTACAAAAAGGCCAAGGAGATCCTGGCCAAAGCTCAGAAGGCGCCCGATCTGACGCCGCAGCGCCGCAGCGATCTGCTGGACAATTTTGCCGT
>CACWUV010000168.1 GCA_902764185.1 uncultured Eubacteriales bacterium | reverse complement strand
GTATGGGTTCTCCACCCCGTGGGTCATCATGTTCATGGCGCCGATGCGCAGCATGGTGCGGTCCATGTCAAAGCCGGTGAACATGCGGTTCATGTAATGGGCCTTGTTGTCCCGGTTGAAAAAGACCTCCGCCTTGCGGTTCTCCTTCAAATAATCGCTGGCCGCCACCAGGAAGCCCGATGTGCCGCAGGCCGGATCGCAGATCAGGTCATCCACTTTGGGCTGCATCAGATCCACCATCATGCGGATGATGTGCCGCGGCGTGCGGAACTGGCCGTTCACCCCGGCGGTGGACAGCTTGGACAGCAGATATTCGTACACGTCACCCCGGGCGTCGGTGTCGCTGAGCTTGGCCATCTGCTCATAGATGCCGTCCATGGCGGTAACGATCTTATCCAGCATCAAGGGCGTGGGAATCTTAAAAATAGCGTCGCCCATGTACTTGGAATAGGCGCTTTCCTTGTCCCCGTGCAGGTTTTTGATGAAGGGGAACACCCACTCCTGCATGACGCTGTACATCTTTTGCGCGGGGAAATCATGGAACACACTCCACTTCAACTGCGTGCCGTCCACCCTCTGGGTGCCGATGGGCACCTCGTCGGCAAAAATGCTCTGAAAGGGCAAGCCCAGCATGGCGCATTCCTTGGCCCGCAGGGTGTCGGCGGCGTCCAGGTCGTGGATGAACATGAGATAGGTCATCTGTTCGATCACGTCCAGGGGATTGGTCAGGCCGCCGGTCCAGAAAATCTCCCACAGGCTGTCGATTTTGCTCTTCAGTTCGCCGGTAATCATATGTGCTCTTCCTCCCAGTTCCAAGTATAGGATGTGTAGCGTCAACTGCTGATCTTCTGCCAAACATTTTATATTGTATGTGAAGCGAGAAATTCGATATAATCCTCCAGCATCGCCAACTCCGCATACCGAATCCGTCCGCCATCATGGAGCGCGAGCAAGAACTGCAAAAAGCTCTCAGCCATTTGATACTGCAGATCGGGAAGGGTGGCGGCCTTCTGCATCAGTTCGTTGATTTCATCAGCAGAAGGGCCGACAATACGGATGGTAGATGCAGGTTTCCGATCCCGACCTAAAAGATAATCGATAGATACATGATACAACTCCGCCAGGGCTTTCAGATTTTCCTGAGAGGGATTGGTTTTGCCGCTCTCCCAATTGGAGACAGAAGGCGGGGCCAGGTGCAGCGCATCTGCCACATCCTTTTGACTCATTCCGGTAGCCAGTCTTGCTTCCTTCAAACGGTTCATGTATCCCTCCTCCTTTAATTTTCATCTGCATTATATCATAATTAATAGCTATTTTCAAGAAATATATAATTAGCCGTTGACAAATCAATGAAGCAATTATATAATTAGCTTATGGCTAATAATCAGCTAATCAGCAAACCCACGTGGCGAAGAATTGGGAGAGGATCGGAGTGCAGAAAAGAGATGAACAGCATGTAAAAGGAGATTTGGAACTTCCGCAGTCTATTATTGATTCGTTTGCCAGATTTTTGTTGCCGGAGATCCGAAAGTACTATAACAGCGAACAGGGGCAAAAAGAATTTGAGGCATGGAAACAAACATCGGAACGCAAAAATGAGGATCAAGGCCAATCGCCTTGATCCTCATTTTTGTCCAACATTACAGCCTCACCTTTACCGCAAAGCCGCCTTTGAAGTAATAGGTGTTCGTGCAATGTCCATTTGGTGGAGGTGAGGAGAATCGAACTCCTGTCCGAAGACCAAATTACGGCATTTTCTCCGAGCGCAGTTTACATTTTGGATTTTCCGCGTCCGAGCGCCTGTAAACGGGCTTTCGGATTTGGTAGCTTCATTTTACCGGCGTTGCCGCAAAGCTTAGGCAGGCCTGTTCCTCACATCAATGACGCCGCTGGCCGAAGCCGTGAGCGCTTCGGGGCGACGGCCGCCATTTAGGCAGCGAAAGCGAAACTGTTGTTGTCAGTTCATTTTAAAGTTCCCCGTTTTAACGAGGCCAGGGTCCTCGGCTCGCTTATCCCGTCCTTCGCAATCCCCGTCGAAACCAGTACACCCCCGCAAATCGGCGCCGACAGAGCCAGCGCCGTTTGAAAGAGCAAGGTTTTTGTTCTTTCAGATCCCGACCCTTGCAGGCCGGATGGGAAGTATGCATGTAGGGAGGGCTTTTGCCCTGTGCAAGGTTCCTCCTTGCGGCGGATTTATGGGCCGGCTCCCGTCTGTGATAACCATGTCCCCTTTGGGACAACCAAAGCCGTCCTACCGCCGCCAATACAACCGAAGGGCGCGCCTTCGATGTATTTCCGCTGAATGCGCCTTTACTCCGCCGCCTGATGGCGAACAGCCCGGGCTGCCTGCATCTTGGCGTCGCGCTCCGCCGCGGCGTCGCGCTTGTCGTGCAGGTGCTTGCCCACGCACACGCCCAGCTCCAGCTTCACCCGGCCGTCCTTAAAGTACAGCTGCAGGGGGATCAGGGTGTAGCCCTTGCGCTGCACCAGCTGCAGCAGCTTGCGGATTTCCGCCTTGTGCAGCAGCAGCTTTTTGGGCCGCATGGGGTCGGTGTTGAAGATGTTGCCCTGCTCGTAGGGACTGATGTGCATGCTCTCCACGAAGGCCTCGCCGTCCTTGATCCGGGCGAAGCTCTCCTTGAGATTCACATGTCCCTGACGGATGGATTTGACCTCCGTGCCGTGCAGGGCAAGGCCGCATTCGTAGGTTTCTTCCACGAAATAGTCATGCCGCGCGCGGCGGTTGCTGGCGATGGGCTTGACGCCCTTTTGCTTGGCCATGCGCGCACCTCCTTTTTCGCGGTATCGTATATTATAGCATAAAATGATACCCCATGCAAGGTCGCAATGGGGCATTTTTGAGGCAATATGGACGAATTTACAATTTATTGCAGGCGTTTGAGGATGGATGCAGCCTGTTCAGGGCCCAGATGGGCGGACAGAGCGTCGATCAGCTCCAGCAGGCAGTCGCTGTCGCAGCAGTCCACCAATTGGGCCAGGTGCTTTTCCTGCAGCCTGTCCCCCAAGCTCTCCGCCAGCGCGGGAATCTCCTCGCTGTCGCAGCAGTCGATGAGCTGGGCGATGTGATCGTCGGTCAGCTGATCCCGCAGCCGCCGGGCCAATTCCGGAATGTCGTCGCTGTCGGTGCGGTCGATGAGGGCTGCCAGGGTATCGGGGGCATTGGGGGCCGTGGGCTTCTGCGCCGCTTCCTGGGCGGCAGCCTCCCGGCAGCGGGCAAACAGCTTGCCCAGGGCTTTCTGGGACAGGAAAGGCGCCAGGCTGGAAATCAGCGCCATATCCGTGGTGGGTTCACATCGGTCAGCCAATTGCTCCAGAACGTGGTTGGATACGAAAGGCGCCAATCCGCAGAGCATGGCCAGATCGCCCGCGTCCTGGCTCTCCAGCGCCGCCTGATCCAGCGTTGCCTGATCCAGAAAGGGGGCCAGGGAGAGCAGCGCGGACAGACTGTGGGAAGGCTTCCGCTTTGGATCCAGTTTGGCGACCACATGCACATGCGTCTCTTGGGGCGTTTCCACCTCCGTCATGGGCTGAGGAACGGGAACCGCCCCAGGCTCATCGCCGCTGAGGATATAATCCACCGTGGTGTCCAGCGTCCGCGCCAGATCCACCAGCTTGCCGATGTCCGGCATGCTGGCCCCGCGCTCCCAGCTGCTCACCGCCTGATAGCTGATGCCCAGCTTTTCGGCCAGCTGCGCCTGGGTCAGCCCCGCTTTGCGCCGCAGAGCGCTCAGGATGGCGCCGGATTTGCGCATATCAAACATACTGTTCTCCTGGATGTTCATTTCGTCGCTTTGCATCAAAACGACCTCCTTTGCTCTTGATGGCGCAAGTATAGGCCGTCTTTACGCTGAAAAACAAGCAAGCAGCCCTTGAAATGCCGTCAAATGGTGCTTGACGGAGAAACTCAAACGAGGCTTGAGTTACACTTCTTCCCAAATCCTCCGGGCGTTGGACAGGCTCACGGCGGTGGCGTACTGGGCGTCCTCAAAGCCTTCAAACTCGATGGCGATGTTGCCGTCGTAGCCCGCGTGCTTCAGCGCGCCCAGGGTGGCGTACACGTCCAGGTCGCCCTGGTTCAGGATGGCCCCGCGCAGATATTTGCCGCCCCGGGAACGGAACCAGCTGCCCGCGCAGTCAAACTGAGAGCTGTCGCCGGGATCGCGGTGACGGATGTAAAAGTCTTTCAGGTGCACCATCCGCGCCCGGGAGGCGAACAGGCCGGCCGCCACGCTGGGATCCTCGTCCACGCAGATCACGTTGCCGGTGTCCAGCAGCAGGCCGTAGTTATCGTCGTTCACCAGCCGCAGGATGCGGTCCACCCGGTCGCAGCCGTTGGCGAAAAAGCCGTGGTTTTCGATCATGGTTTTGACGCCCTTCTCCTTGGCGTAGCGGGTCAGACGGCGGGCGGCATCCGCCATCACGGGCAGCCAGCGGTCAAAGTCCGCGCCGGTGTTCTCGTTCTGGGGACGGCGGAAGGCGGATACGTCATGGCGCATGCGGGGCACGCCCAGCTCCGCGGCGATGTCGATCTCCCGCTGCACGCGCTTGATTTCACCCTCCAGCGCCTCGCTCTCCTTGCAAAAGTCCGCCAGCACGGAATAATTGACGATCTCGACGCCCGCATCCCGGGCCCGCTTTTTCACAGCGGCGATGGCCGCGGTGTCGATCTTTCCGGTCTCGGGATCGTCAAACCGGAAGGCGAAGGGCACCAGCTCCAAGCATTCCGCCCCGGCCTTCGCCGCCCAATCGATCACCTGATGCAGCGTCATCGCGCCCTTTTTCATTTCCCGATCCAAACAGTAGGAACTGATACCAAGCTTCATAAGCATGTCCTCCGATCGCTTTTTTTGTATTGTAATACCGTTTCCCGTTTTAAACAAGACACCGGAAAACAGAAATTTGACGGGGAGAACGATGGGGCTTTGCCCCATACCCCACC
>CACWUV010000167.1 GCA_902764185.1 uncultured Eubacteriales bacterium | reverse complement strand
GGCCAAGAAGATCATCGAATCCGCCCAGAAGGACGAGGACGAGGACGAGTAATCCCTTTACAACCGTATATCAAACCGCCTTGCGTTTGCAGGGCGGTTTTTTGACATATTTGGAAAAACACGGATAAAAATGCCAAGCCGAATCGTTCTATAGGCAAAGAAACACGCGGGAGGTCATTTATGCTGCGCAAATGTTTCGCTTTCGTGCTGATCGTATCGCTGCTGTGTCCTGCTTTAGCCGTGGCGGGTATCCCGGAATCCCATTTGTATCATTTCACCATTATGGAAGAGGTGGAGATCCACCTTGCCCGGGCGCTGACGGAGGCTCTGGGGGATGATTTTACCCTGCTGGACTGCTATGCCACCACCCGTTTCCACCAATGGCGGTATGGCCAGGCCGTCATCCAGGACGGGGAGGGCTACGCGCTGTGCTGTCTGGATTATCTGAACGGCGCCTGGCGGGTGACAGCATCCCATGACGCCCTGCGGCAGGATGAGCCGCCCAGGCTTCTGCCCGAAGGGGTGGAATATGGGTATGACGATGAGCAGGTAGGCCAGATGGACGGCTGCGCCTCCTTCAAGATCATTTATACCGACGTTACTTATCGATGGTTTGCGGGCAGCGACAGCTGGAACATGATCTCGGTGATCACAAAAGACGAAGAGCTGGATATAAGCCATGGCAGCCTTTGCCGGTGGAACAAGGACCAGGACAAGGTGGAATGGCTGCTCAATGTGCTGCCCCTGGATTTGGAGCGCTTCCATATTGCGGATTTTCCCACCACCTGGGAGGCCGCGCAAGCCCTGTCCCAAACCTCCCCGGAAGCGGATGAAAGCCTGGGGCGCATTCAGGCTTCTCCGCGCTTGTTGGAGAGCTACCAGTATTGCGGAATGGACGATCCCCTGGTGCCGCTGTACGCGGAGGCTGCGGGAAAAACCGAGATTGCCCGGCTGTTCACCAGTGCGCCCTGCCGGGTAAAAGGTCTGCAAAACGGCTTTGCGGAGATTGACATGGACGGTCTCACCGGCTGGGTGAAACGGGAGCATGTGCAGCTTGGCGCGGAGCGCGCCAATAGCTTATGGAATAATATGGGAGAAAATGCTCAGGTGTATTTGCCGCGCGGGGAAGAAACCGTCACCCTGCAAAAATCCCCCGCCGACGCCGCTGCCGTGGCGCAGCTGCCGGGCGACACAGGGATCTATCTGCGCGCCCTGATCGATGACGGCCGCTGGGTACTGGCGGTCTCCAGGCAGAATGAAATCGGCTACCTGCCCTTTGCCAACGTCTGCAAAACCGATAATTTCCACAACGCCTGGATTTACAGCGCCGACCCCTCCCGCCGCCTCAACCTACGGACCGGCCCCGGCACAAAATATGATACAGTCGGCAAATATTACAGCGGTGTGGAGGTGATCCAGCTGTTTGATCCCAATCCCGTGCCCGGCTGGCAGCATGTATCCATTTTAGGCGTGGACGGCTGGGTGAATACCGATTATCTGTGCTATTGGGACGATTACAACGGCCGGGATTGGCTGCCGCCTCTGGCGAAGGTACAGGGGGTAAACGAAAAGGGGCTCAATCTGCGGGAAGGGCCCACCAAGGAGAGCGCCGTCAAGGCGGCTTTCAGCAACGGAATCACTGTGGAGATCCTGGGCATCACGGATACAGGCTGGGCGCACGTGCGGCTGCAAAGCGGCATGAGCGGCTATATGATGGTGCAATACCTGGGCGGCGCGCCGCAAAAGGCCGATAAAAACCGTTTCACTCTGTCCCGGGACATCACCGCCTATGAATATACATATCGTGGCGAATACACCATACAGCCCAAGGGCACGGTGAAAAAAGGCTCCTCGCTGCGCATTGAACAACGCCCCTGCGACCACTGGATCATCCTATCGGACGGATCGCGCGTTTACGGCCTATCCCCCTATATTTTCACCACCAATTTGAATACGGGTACGAGCCTGTGGGTGGATACCAAAGAAATCGACTTCTGGAAATAAAATTACGATGGAAATACCGTCAGAAATTTTGTTCTTTCTTCAAATCTTGACAGCCCTGTGTTTTCTGGTATATAATGAAAAAAAACACAGTGAGGTGCGTTATCATGGGCTATTTCGTTCCGCCTGAAGGCCAAAAACGGCGAGATAATCGCAGCCAGTGAAGGCTATGTCAAGAAGGACAGCTGTAAGAAGGGCATCGCCAGCGTGCGCCGCAACGCCCCCATCGCCAACATCGAGGACAAAACTGAGGAGCCCGTGGTCACCGCCCGCTGCCCCAAGTTTGAAGTGTATGCTGACAAGGGCGGTGAATTCCGTTTCCGCCTGAAGGCCACCAACGGCCAGATCATCGCCGTGTCCGAAGGCTACACCTCCAAGAGCAGCTGCCTGAACGGCATCGAGAGCGTGCGCAAGAACGCCGCGGACGCCGACATCAAGGTAAAGGAATAATTCTGAACAGAAAACGGCCTCCTGTCCGGGATGGATAGGAGGCCGTTTTTATTTGTTGACCATGCTGTTTTCTGATTGAAACAAGACACAAAAAACAGAAATTGGCAAGGGGGGAACGTTGAGGGCTACTCGCCCTCAAGCACCTCGCCAAAGGGCCCGCTTGGGCCCTCTGGACACCCATCCTGGCGAACAAGCTTGAATACGCCATCCTGCAATTTCCGCCAGTTTGATTTATGGTTGGCTGCAAAGAGCCGTCTGGGGCAATGAAAAAGCCGATCGCTGTCTGGTTCGAGCAAGCTCGACCAGCCATCTATCGAACTTTTTCGGGATTGCTTCGCAATCCTCAGTCTGCTGCGCAGACCGACCCCAGACTTGCACGCGCTGTTTGCCAAACATGGATGCAGCCCCTGCGACAGAAATGACGGCTTTAGCCGTCAATGCTGCGCCAGCAGCATAGCCGCACAAACAAAAGTGACCGGATCGAGCTTGCTCTTTTCCGGTCATCTTTTGTGTTGCGGCGTATTTCTGGAGCACATCACAAGTCAAGCCTTATCCAATATACTGGCGGAAATTGCTTGATAGTGTGTTCATGCCGGATCGCCAGGATAGAGCTCGAGGGCTTGGAGCGCCCGGAAAGGCTGCCTGTGGCAGGCTTTCAGCGGAAAGCGGGCCGGAAGGCCCCGGATCGCGGAGGCCTCGAACGTTCTCCCCGTCTAATTTCTGTTTTTGTGTATTCCTCTATTCACGGATCAGCTCATAGCTCACAAAGGCGATATGCCGGCTGTCTGCGGCCCAGCTGTTGACATTGATGCTGCCTTGACCGCCAAAGATGGACAGTAGCCGGTGGGGATCGCCGCCGTCGGCGTTCATCATCCACAGCTCCACCCGCATGTTGGGCAGGTGCTCCCCGGCCTGCAGATCATCGGGGCCATAGGAGAGATAGACCACCCGCTTCCCGTCCGGGGACACATGGGCGAACCAGTTGTTGCGATGGGTAAAGGTCATCTGCCGCTGGCCGCTGCCATCCCGGTTCATGCGCCAGATCTGCATGAGGCCGGTGCGGGTGGAATTGAACCAGATCTGCCGCCCGTCGGGCGCATACTCCGGGCCGTCGTTGAAGCCGCCGCCGGTGAGGCGCTTTTCCTCGCCGCCCGCCGCGGGAATGGCGTAGATATCCACCTCCATCCCGCTTTCATGCTGGCGGAAGGCGCAATAGGCCATCTCCTGGCCGTCCGGCGACCAGCCGTGCAGAAAGCTGGGGGCGTTGGGCGTCACCAAACGGGGTTCGCCGCCGGTGATGGGCAGCACGTAGACCCGGGACATCCAGGGCTCGGCTTTGCCGCTGTGACTGACGGCGATCTGGCTTTCGTCCGCCGCGATCACATGATCGTTGTTGCAGTTGTCACACAATCCCGTATCAATGGGCGTGATCCGGCCGTTTTCCAGGTCGTAACGGAACAGGTGGCCTTCGGAATTATAGAGGATGGCGGGCTGGGTTTTGAGCCAGTTGGGGGCTTCGATGACGCCTTCAAAGCGGTGCAGGGTGCGCACCTCGCCGGTTTCCACATCCAGGGTGTTGAGGTAGCTGACGGAATGCGCCCGCTCCTGGGTGCGCGTTTGCAGAGCGCTCAAGCACCTTTTCAGGTCATCCATGGGCTCGCCCACAAAGGCGTCCTGGTCGATGATCTGGGGAATGCCCATGGCCCGGGCGAACTGGAAGCAGGCGGAGGTATCCACCCGGCCTTCGCCGATGACGGTGGGCGTCCATTGCCCATTTTTATTGCTGAAATCCTTATAGTGGATGGACTTGACCAAATCTCCCAGTCGCCAGAGCAGGGCCACGGGATCTTCGCCCCCGACCTGCACCCAGCCCACGTCCACCTGGGCGCCCACCTTGCCCAGACACAGCGCCAGGAAGCGTTCATAGGCCGTTTTGCCCGCGATATGCCGGGCGATCTCCTCCGCCTCGTTGTGGAGCAGCAGCTGGCTGCCCACCTCCGCCAGCAGATCGGCCAACCGCATATAGGCCAGGGAGGCTTGATGCAGACTGACGTCGCTGAGGTCCTGGGGCAGCTTGACCACGATCTGCCGGATGCCATAATCGGCGGCCAGCCTTTGGATGCGGGGCGCGGATACAGCGTAATCGGCGGCGAACACATGGGCGGAGACGATCTCCAGGCCCAGCTTTTGGATGTCGAAGGCGTGGGCTTCAAACCAATCAATGGGCCAGATCACCTGCTCCATGCCGGGGATCTCCCCCAGGGCGATGCAGGGCTCCACCCGCTGATAGCCCAGATCCTTCAAGGCGCGCAGGGTTGCCATGGGATCGCCCCGGCGGACGTTGAGAATGCCAAAGAGCTGAATGCCAAACTTCATGGGCTGTCTCCTTTCAATCCATCAGGGAGCACTCGGCGTCGGCCCGGGCCATGCCGCCGAAAACGGAGGAATAATAACCGGGAGCCAGGGGCTTCATGTCAATGTCCGTATGCAGCTCCACGGCTTTGCCGGAGGCGGCGGATTCCTCCATGGCGGAGAGCACCTCCAGGCAATGGAGGCCGTATTCCTTGCCGCAGCGGTTGGGATGTCCCCGGCGGATGGCATAGGCCATCTCCGCCACGCCGATGCCGCGATGGCCGTAATGATCAAAGGGCGTGGCTTCCAGGGTGTTGACGCCGTTGTAGCCATGGGTGAAGGGCAGCACGCATTCCGGCTGATCGGCATAAACGACGCTGCACGGGCTGCCGAATTTCTCCGGGTCCCCCACCTTCAAGATTCCCCGGCTGCCAAAGAGAATGAAATTGTGCTGCTCCGCTCCCACGGTGTTGCCGTCAAAGAGCACGCTGACCAGCGCGCCGCTGCGGAAGCGCAGGGCGGCGGAGATCACGTTGCTGCCCGGGATCTGCCAGGGTGCGGCTTCGCCATTGGCGTAGAGGAATTGCGGGGAATGCACCGGAGCGGGCGCGCCAAAGGCGGTGACGCTTTGCACCGGGCCCAGCAGGCACAGCAGCGCGGCAATATAATAGACGCCCACGTCGTAGGGCAGAGAGCCGCCCGGACCCCGCAGGAAGCCGAAAAGCTCGGCGTTGAGGGGCTGATTGCGGTTGATGGTGACGACGCCGGAAGACACCGTTCCGATCATGCCGGTATCCAGGGCGCGGCGGGCGGTCTGGATGCCCGCGCCCAGCACGGTATCCGGGGCGACGCCCAGATAGAGGCCCTTTACATCGGCCAGCGCCAGCAGCTCCCGGGCCTCCTCCAGCGTGCCCGTGATCACCTTTTCCGTCCACACGTGCTTGCCCGCCAGCAGCATCTGCCGGATGATGCTGTAATGCGCGAAGGCGGGCGTCAGATTGATCACCAGTTCGATTTCGTCGGAAGCCGCGATTTCATCGATGGTCATCACCCGGGGCACGCCGTAGGTGCGGGCTTTTTCCTCCGCGGCGGCGGGGTTGCGATCCCCCACCGCCACCAAATCGATGATGGAAAACAAATTTTTGAGGTTTTTGATATAGATGTTGCTGATCATGCCGCAGCCCACCACGGCGGTTTTCATCCTTTTGTCCATGCTGTGCCTCCCGCTTATGCTTTTTCTGTGCTTTCATTATATAGAAAAAATGACCCTTTCGCAAGCGCAACGGGCATGCGAAAGGGCTTTTTTTTCGCGCTTTCCTGTGGTATGATGGATGCGTCAGACGCACATGTTCTGATACTTCTGCTTGGCGGTCTGGATATCCTGGGGCTGGGCGGGCTTGAGCTGATACCAGCCCTTCTGGTTCATCACCTGGAAGATCTGCAGCTGATCCTGGCCCATCTGCATGAACATGTCGTTGAGCACGTTGCGCAGGCCGCTCTGGCTGCCCTCCACCACCTCGGAGGAGATGTTGGCCATCAGCGCCTTTTCCTGGTAGAGAAGATCAAAGGCCAATTCCTGATCGGTCATGCCCTGCATGGGCTGATTGCCGGGATTCTGCTGGTTTTGCATGGTATTCTGCATAGCGGTCTCTCCTTTCACTGACAGCCGTTCAAAAACTGGAACAGGGCGTCGTACTGCTGGCGGTGATGCTGGGCCACGGTGGACGCCAGGCCGCGCAGCTGAGCGTCCTGGAACTGGGTGGCGTAGCCCTGGGCCACCCGGCAGGCGGTGGCCAGATGGGTGAGCTGATCCTCAATGACGGTCAGATCCTTGGTGCTGAGATTGCAGCTTGAAGCCATAAATCGAACCTCCTTTTTGTTGGTACAATGTCAGTATGTCCCGATATGGAAAGGATTATGAGGTGCTTTTGTGAATAAGTGGAAAGTATGGGCCTATCGTGCGGCGCTGGAAATGATCCCCTGTATGGAAAAGCCCGCCAAGTGCACCGGAGATGTGCCCAGGAGCCTGCCCAGGACGCTGCATTGCCATCACGCCGTGGATGGCGCTGTGGCGGTCTTTGACGGCAAGGGTGTCACCGGGCTGTGCCTGTATGGAAATGCGGGGGAGGACACCTATTTCCGCACGGCCTCCATCAGCAAACACATCACGGCCATGGCGGCCTGGCGGCTGCACGAGGCCGGAATGATCGACCTGGACGCCGACGTGGACAGCTATCTGCCCTGCCCGCTGCGGCATCCCCAGGCGCAGGATGTCCCCATTACCCTGCGGCGGCTGCTGTCCCACACGGCGGGCATTCATGACGGCAAAAGCTATCTGGCGGCCTGCGCCCAGCCCATGGCGCTCTCCGACGTGATGCGGGGCGACAGCCACACGGAAACCTTCGGCGGCTTTGAATACTCCAATTTGGGCGCGGGCATCGCGGCCTGCGCGCTGGAAGGGATGCTGGGCAAAGCCTTTGAGGAGATCATGCAGGAGGCGGTGTTCGCCCCGCTGCGCGTGACTGCCAGCTTTTATCCGCAAAAGCTGACAGGCGATATCGCCAACGCTTACCGGGTGCTGCCGCCCGGCAAAAAGCCCACCCTGGACGCCGCCGCCCGGCGCAAGCGCCCTCTGCCGGAGAATGCCCCCGATCCCGAGCGCCACTACCTGCTGAGCCAAGGCAATCTGTACATCACCGCGCCGGGGCTGGCGAAGCTGGGCAGCGAGCTGATGCGGGAGCGCTACGCCGGCATGCGGCGGCATATGGCGGATTTCGGCCCGCGGGATCAGCACCTGAGCATGGGCCTTGGCACCTTTATCGTGCACGATCTTCTGCCCCAGACGGTCTATGGTCACCAGGGCTTGGCCTATGGCGCCATGCACGGGCTGTTCTATGATCCCGCGGCGCAGCGGGGCTTTGCGCTGCTGACCAGCGGCTGCTCGGAAGCGCGGCTGGGCGTGCTGTCGGACGTCAATATTGCTTTGATGAGGTTGATACTGGATGGAAACCGTAGTTGAAATCAAAAAAATACAGGGCTGCGCCCTGCTGCGGCTGGATAATGGGGAAACCCTGCGGGTGCCCACATCGCTGCTGCGGGAGCGGCCCGTTAAAAAGGGCGAGATCATGGACGCGGCGGTCTATCGCCAGTATATGGTGCAGCGCGGCTACAGCCACGCCCTGGACAGCGCGGTGAAGCTGCTGGCCCTGTGCGACC
>CACWUV010000166.1 GCA_902764185.1 uncultured Eubacteriales bacterium | reverse complement strand
AGAAAATGAAGGATCATTTTCTTCGGAATGCAAATTTTCTTGTGCGCTTACCAGCGCACGGCCAGAAAATTTGAGCGGAATGAAAATTCCCTCTCGGCCGGACAAGCGGGCCTTCGGGAATTTTCTCCTCGGCGACGTACAAGCCGCCGCCTGCGGATTAAAAATGAAGGGGCTGCGGCCCCTTCATGCATCCCAGGCATTCAATAATAGGTTCGTTGATCGTTTAAGCCGGATCGGGAGCAGTCCCGATCCGGCGTTCTTTATGGGGTGAGATTTGACAGGGAGAGGGAACCTTCCCCGTCAAGTTTCTGCTTTGCGTTCTGTTTTCAGAAAGATCGTTTTCCCATTCCCTTACTTCCCGCTCACATACTGAAAAATCTGCCTTGCCAGCGGCGCGGCCACGCTGCCGCCGGTGCCGGCGTTCTGCACCACCACGCACAGGGCGATGGGCAGCTCGTCGCTGTCGATGAAGCCCACAAACCAGGCGTTGTCCTTTTCCTGGGTGTCGATCTCGGCGGTGCCGGTCTTGCCGCAGATGGTGAGGCCGCGGATGGCGGCCCGGGTGCCGGTGCCGGCGGTGACCACCTCGCGCATGTAGCTCTTGATGGTCTGGGCCAGGGCGGGGGTGAGGGCGGTGCGGTAGGGGATGGGCTCGAAGGCCGCCCGCTGGGCGCCGGTGGGGCTGACGGCCTGCAGCAGCAGCCGCGGCTCCATCATCACGCCGTCGTTGGCCACGGCGGCGGCGATCATGCACATGTGCAGGGGCGTGAGGGCCAATTGATGCTGGCCCGCGCCGGTCCAGGCCAGGTCCGCACCCAGCAGCGCCGAGGCGGAGGTGGCGAAGGCGGAGTTTTCCACCACCAGATCCCGGAAGGTGAAATCATCCCCGATGCCGAAGTTCGCCGCCGTGCGGCGCAGGTCCTTGTCGCCCAGCTCGGCGGCCAGAGCGGCAAAGGTGCTGTTGCAGCTTTGGGTGAAGGCGCGGCGCAGGTTCAGGCTGCCGTGGGCCGTGCCGCCGTAATCCGTCACCGTGCGCTGGTGCTCGCCAAAGCTGAGCCCGCCGGTGCAGTTGAAGGCGCGGCTTTCGATGTCCGCCAGGTTTTGCAGGGCGGAGGCCAAGGTGACGATTTTAAAGGTGCTGCCCGGGGCGCTGAGCCAGCGGGTGGCGCGGTTCAGGGCCTGGCTGACGGATACGCCGCGGCTTGACGCGGGATCGAAATTGGGGAAGGAGGACTGGGCGTAGAGCTCGCCGGTTTTGTAGTTCATCACCACCACGGCCCCGTTTTTGTTTTCCGGGAAGATGGAGTCGATGTAAGCGGACAGGCCGCTGTCCACCGTCAGCGTCACGTTGTCCCCCCGCAGCGCGCCTTTCGAGGACTGCTTCAGCCGCTCCAGGAAGGTCATGTTGGCCCCGTAGAGGTATTCGGCCATGAAGCTCTCCACGGCGTTTTTGACGGTGCCGCGGCTGTCGCCCACCACGTGGGCCAGGGAACGGCGCAGGCCTTCGTCGCCCGCGTATATGCGCTTGCCGGTTTCCGGATCGCTGGCGGCCAGCAGCACGCCGCTGCGGTCGTAGATATTGCCCGGGATCACGCTGCTTTTCATGCTGGTAAAATAGACGTTGTATTCCGACGTGCGCCAGCGGGTGCCATAGCGCAGCAGGCTGTAGGTGCCGTACACCATGGGCAAAAGCACCATCACCGCCAGGATCAGGGCGCACACGCGGATGGCCTTGCGAAGCTGTTTCATGGCGTCTCCTCCCCGGCCAGGCGGCGGTCCTCCCGCAGCATGTGCTCGTTGCGGTTGGCCACGCCCTGCACCACGCCCATGACCGCCATGCAGCTTACCAGCGAGGTGCCGCCATAGCTGAGGAAGGGCACCGTGACGCCGGTCATGGGAATGAACTTGGTGATGCCGCCGATGATGATGAAGGTCTGCACGGCCAGCAGCCCGGCGCAGCCCAGGGCCAGCAGGGCGTGGAAGGCCGAGGACGAGCGCAGGGCGATGTCGGCGCTGCGCAGCACGATGAGGGCGAAGATGCCCAGGACCAGCGCGGAAAACACCAGGCCAAATTCGTTCATCACGGCGGAAAAGATGAAGTCCGTGCTGAATTCCGGGATCACGTTGGCGTTGCCCAGGCCCAGACCCGTGCCCCACCAGCCGCCGTTGGCCATGGCGATGAGCGCCTGCACGATCTGATAGCCGCCGCCCAGTTGGTCATAGGTGGCGAAGGGGTCCAGCCAGTTGTTGATGCGGTTCTGCACGGTGAGGAAAAAGCTGTTGCGGAAGAGCATATACAGCACGCTCACCGCGCCCACCCCCGCGCCCAGGATGCCCGCGATGAGCAGCGCGCTGCCCGTGGCGGCATAGAGCATCACCAGGGCGGTGCCGCCGTAGATGGCCGCGGTGCCCAGGTCGCGCTGGGCCACCAGGAAGGCCAGCATGACCCCCGTGACGCACAGGGAGAAGAAAACCCTGCGCCGGGACAGCAGATGGGCCAGGATGAACAGATATAAGATTTTGACGATCTCGCTGGGCTGCATGCCAAAGCTGCCGATGCTCACCCAGGCTGTGGCGCCCTTGCCCGCGTTGGCGCCCCGCAGCACGAAGGGCAGGGCCATCAGGGCGCAGGAAGCGCCAAACATGGGCAGCATGAGCAGCTTCCAGTTTTTGACGGAGCGCACCGCCAGCGCGCACACGATCATGGCCACCAGCCCGGCGCTGTAATTGAAGCATTGGGTGATGCCGCGGTTGACGCTGTACCGGTACTGCACCAGGATGCCCAGGGCGCAAAGAAAATTGACCAGGCCCAGCAGCGGCCGGTCCATGGGAAAGAGCTTGGGCAATACGCTGTTGACGGCCATGAGGCCCAGGGGCACGGCCACCATCAGGATAGCGGTGGTGGGGGTGGGCTTTTGCAGCATCAGCAGCAGAAAGCCGCAGAAAACAAAGGCCATCGACAGCCCGGTCAGATAGGGCTGCCGGCCGGATTCATAGCGTTTTTTGGCTTTTACGGCGATATTCATTTGGCTCGCCTCCTGTCGCTGCGGCGATGGCGCACCACGGGCGCGGCGTTTTCCGCAGGCGCGGGCTCGGGCTGGGGCGCCGGTTCGGACGGCGGCGCTTCCTCCTCGGGAGCGGGGGGCGTGAGGTCAAAGAGGGGCACCTCCTCGTCGGAGGCCGGCTCCTGCACGGGCCAATACACGCCATAGGGGTTCTGGGCGGACGGCATGCCGGTCTGGTCCGGGGCGTAGAAGTCCTCCTCGTAGGCGGGCTGCCAGTGGTCGTGCAGCTGGGCGGCGTCGGGCACGTTGAGCCCGGCGAAGAGCCGCACGCACAGGGTGTAGCCGCCTGCCCGCAGCAGCGCGCCGTGCAGGGCGTAGGCAGGCCGGGACAGGGGCACCCCGTCCAGCCAGGTGGCCGAGCGGCGGCGGGCCGGGGTGAGCAGCATGCCCTTGCCCTCCACAAAGGCGAAGCTCACCTGGCGGCGGCGCAGCCCCTTGAGGCGGATGTCGCAGCCCCGGCCGCTGCCCAGGGTGCCTTCCCGGGGCAGCGGATAGCTTTTGTCGCTTTCGATGTCCCGCATTTCGCCCACCATGCCCGCGTCCGGCAGCCGGCGCAGCAGCTTTTTGCGCGCGTGGTGCTCGGACAGCAAAATCCGGCTTCCCCGCAGCACAATCAGCGCGGCCAGAATCAAAAACGCGGGCCGCGCCGCCATGGCGATCAGCTGATACAGGGATTCGGACATGAGGGGCTCCTTTCGGGCTTTGCTGCGTTCAGTATAGCATATGCGGGGAGAAAAAGCAAAAACTGTTCTTTTCTGTTCCCCGATTACGTTATTGAAAAACAGAAATTTGACGGGGAGAGGTTCCGTTGGGGCTTTGCCCCATACCCCACCGGGGTGCAAGTTGCACCCCGGACCCCGCCAATGGCGGATACTGCGTAACTTCAATAACAAACAGCTTCCCGCAGTTGCTTGGATAATGCAGGCCACCGCTTCCGGGCAGGCCAGCAAAGCTGGCCATGCTGTGCGTAAACGCACAGCGAAAAACCGCTGGACAGACCAGAAAATGAATGCTGGACAGACCAGAAAATGAATGCATTCATTTTCTGGCTGGCCATCGGTTTTTCTTATGCCCGGAAGCTCTCTTTGCGACTTTCAAGTTACAGGCGCAGATTGTTTGTAGTTGTTTTCAAGCCGGTTTGCCGGGATGGGTCCAGGGCCCAAGCGGGCCCTGGCGCGGGTTTTAGGGCCGCGGAGGCCCTAACGTTCCCCCTTGCCAATTTCTGTTTGTGCGTGTTTTCAAATCACATAATCATCAATGACCTGTTCCCGGTGCTGATCCAATATATCCTGCAATGTGATGCCGTCCAGGTATTCGCTGATCACCCGGCTCAGGCCCTGCCAGACGGGCAGGGTGGCGCAGTCGGCGCTGCGGTCGCACTGGGCGGGGCTCTGCACGCAGGCCACGGGCACCAGGGTGCCTTCCGTCAGGCGCAGGACTTCGCCCACGGTGTATTGGGCGGGCTGGCGGGCCAGCATATAGCCGCCCTGGGCGCCGCGGTTGGTCAAAAGCATATCGCTGCGGTTGAACAGCGGGATGATCTGCTCCAGGTATTTTTTGGATATCCGCTGCCGCTCGGCAATCTCCTTGAGGGGCACGAACCCTGTATTTTGATGCTCCGCCAGATCCAGCAGCATCCGCAGGGCATAGCGGCCTTTGGTGGATATTTTCAATGGAATCATCTCCTCCCCGGTATAATACCATATGTTTAGTAGGAATTGCAAGGCGGCGGCCGCTTTCAATTTTTCATTTTTATATCAAAATCACTGGACGCGCCTCCCAAACCATGATATACTGAATGCCGACACCTGAAGAAAGGGAAGAAGAACGAATGGTCAAAAATCTGTGGAAATATGCGGTGATTGCGGTGCTGCTGGCGCTGCTGCTGGTGCTGGCTCCTTCCCCCGTGAGCACCTACGACGCCTTTGCCGAAATTGTGGAATTGGACGTGAAGGGCGTGGGGATGCCCATCAACTGGGACAATTACACCTCCGACACCCATTATGAGGACCCGTCGCTGACGGTGGACATCGTGTGGGGCGGCCGCATTTATGACACCAATTACGTGTACGCCCTGGTGAAGATCGCCAACGGCACCCAGATCCGCACCGCCATGGCGGGGGATCAGTACAGCGGCGAATACACCGCCATCGGCTCCACCATCGGCAAGAGCAAGAACGCCGTTTTTGCCATCAACGGCGACTATTTTAAGCACAGCGACCATCAGAACGGCTTCATGGTGCGTCAGGGAAAGACCTACCGCAACCGTCCCAGCAAGATGTGGGACCTGCTGATGATCGACCAGTACGGCGACTTCCACACCATCGTGGAGCCGGACAAGGACAAGCTGGCCGCCTGGCAGGCGGAGCACGCCGACCTGGAAATCATCAACAGCTTCAATTTCGGCCCCGTCATGATCCTGGACGGCCAGGTGACCCGGAGCGACTTTAACGAGATCCAGAACCACCGCTACATCGGCACCCACAAGGAAGCCCAGCGCATGGCCCTGTGCCAGCTGGACAAGCTGACCTACCTGTGCGTCACCAGCGAGGGTCCCGAGGACAAGGGCAGCAAGGGTTTGACCATGGATCAGTTTGCCCAGTGCCTCATGGAGATCGACGAGCAGCTGACCGATTATACCATCCAGGTGGCCTATAACCTGGACGGCGGCAGCAGCTGCACCATGGTGTTCAAGGATCCCGAAAAGAACGCCCTGAAAAAGATCAACGCCCCCACCAATCCCAAGGTGCGGTATCTGAGCGATATTCTGTATTTCGCCAGCGCGTATCAGGAATAATAGAAAATCAATAGCTCCTGCTGGCCGAAGGCCAGCAGGAGCTTTATTTGCTAATCTCAAAATAAACGCACCGATGTTTTCTCCCTCGGTATTTGATCTGCTCGTCATACAAGAGCGCCCGCCTGTCCTGCCCGTCCTCCTCTGTGATGGACCACAGGGTCAGGCGGGCGGTTTTGATGGTTACGGGTTTATTTTTCATGGGGAATGGCCTCCTGTTTTCCCACCTGCTTTTCCCAGTGCTTGCGGTAATGGGTTTTGCGGTATTCGCCGGGGGTCATGCCCGCGTACTGGCGGAAGACCCGGCTGAAATGGCTGTCGGTGGAAAAACACAGGTATTCGGCGATCTCGGAGCAGGTATATTGGGTGTATTGCAGCAGGGTTTTGGCGGTGTCCACGCGCTTGCGGCGCACGCAGTTGCTGACGGTCTCGCCGGTTTCCTTTTTGAAGATCACGGAGAGGTAGGAGGAGGACATTTGCAGCTTTTCCGCCAGCAGCTCCAGGCTCAAAGGCTCCTGCAAGTGCTGGTCTATGTAATCCAGACACTGAAACACGGGCCGGGAGTAGCCGCCGCCTCGGCGCAGCCGCTGCATGCGGCGGCAGTAATCCCGCAGCATTTCGCCGTGCAGGGCGCAGATGGCCCGGACGTCCGTGCATTTGTCCACCTGGCGGATATAGAGGTCGCTGAGGTTGAAGGCCTCCTCGGTGGGCAGGCCGCCCTCCATGCAGAACCGGCAGGCCACGGTGACGGAGGCCACGAACAGGTATTGATAGTTGCGCACCGGGTCGTCGGAAAGCAGGCCCATGTTGGGGCCGGTGAATTTGCCCTGGGCGTCCTCCACCGCCGCCATGTCGCCCTGCTGCAGGAGCGCGTAGGGATGCAGGTCGTCCTCGTAGGACAGGTGGTGGTAGTTTTCTTCCCGGTGGTCAAAGGTCAACTGCGCCAGGCTGGCGTCGATCTGTCTGCGGATACTCATGACTTCCAGTGGGTGCGGGCCGCCTTGCGTTCCAGGGCCGCGCGATATTCTTCCTTTTCATCTGCGGTTTGGGGAATAAAGGGCTTCACCGCCACGGGTTTATCGTTTTCGTCCAAGGCCACGTACACGGCGTAGGCGCGGTTGATCAGCTTCCGGTAGCCGTCCATCTGCTCCACAAAGCTGTCGATGCGCACCTCCATGGAGGTGCGGCCCGTCCAGGTCACCCGGGCCTCCTGCACCAGGGTGTCGTTGAGATAGGCCGGGGCGATGAAGCTCAGATGGTCGATGCAGGCCGTGGTCACCACGCGCTTGGCGTAGCGCCGGGCCGCCACCGCCCCCACGATGTCGATCCACGCCATGATCTGCCCGCCGAAGAGGCGGTTGCTGGCAGTGCCGTTGCAGTGCTGGGTCAGTACGATCTGTACGCTGGTGGTGACGTTGGTCATGGACGATTCTCCTTTGCGGGGTGATATGCTTTATGGTAGCCCAAGCCGCCGCCGCTGTCAACTGTTGAAATTTTTGCGGGATGCTGTATAATATGAATAAATCCGCACGAAAGCGAGGAAACAGTCATGCTGAACGGCGAAAGGATACTCACCTTCCTGGAGACCCAGGGGGTCAACCTGCTGCGGGGCTTGATCACCCTGGCGGTGGGGTTCTTTGCCATCCACTGGATCATGAAGCTGGTGCAGCGCAGCGACAAATATGTGCGCATCGAGGCCACGCTGAAGGGATTTTTGACCAACCTGCTCAAGCTGGTGCTCTACATCATCGTCATATTGACCGCCGCCAACGTGATCGGCATCCCCATGACCAGCGTGGTCACGCTGCTGGCCTCCGCCGGCGTGGCGGTCAGCCTGGCCATGCAGGGCACCCTGAGCAACCTGGTGGGCGGGCTGATACTGCTGATCCTCCATCCCATCCGGGCGGGGGAATACGTGAAGGTGGGGGATTACGAGGGCACGGTGCGCAGCATCGGCGCGTTTTACACCGAGCTGGCCACGGCGGACAACCGCTTTATCGTATTGCCCAACAGCACCCTGACCAACACCAGCATCATCAATTACACCCGCCTGGGCACCCGGCGGCTGGACGTGACCTTCGCGGTGAGCTATGAGGCCGAGCTGGACGCCGTATATGCCACCCTGCGGATGGTGATGAGCGAGACCTCGGGCCTCCTCAGCGACCCCGCGCCGGCGGTGCTGTTCAATAAGTGCGGCGACAGCAGCCTGGAATTCATCGTCCGGGTGTGGACCAGCGCGGCGGATTACTGGCCAGCCTATTATTTCCTGCTGGACCGGGGCAAGCGCGCCCTGGACCACGCGGGCATCGAGATCCCCTATCCGCAGATGGATGTGCACATCAAGCAGGGGGATAAGGCATGATTGGGCTGGGCACGCTGATCAACACGGGGGCCATCATCGCGGGCGGCCTGCTGGCCCGGCTGGTGGGGCCGCTGCTGAAGGAACGGCATCAAAATACCCTCACCGCGGCCTGCGGCGTCAGCACCCTGTTCGTGGGCATCGCGGGCGCCATGGCGGGCATGCTCAAGCTGGAAAACGGCGGCATCGTCAGCAAAAACGGCATGCTGGTGGTCATCTGCCTCACCCTGGGCGCGCTGATCGGCGAGATCATCGACCTGGAGGATGCCTTTGAGCGCTTCGGCGCGTGGCTGAAAATCAAGACCGGCAACGCCGGAGATCAGGGCTTTGTCCATGCCTTCGTCACCGCCTCCCTTACCGTGTGCATCGGGGCTATGGCCATCGTGGGCTCCATCCAGGATGGCATCCACGGCGATTATTCCATCCTGGCGGTCAAATCCATCCTGGACCTGATCATCATCCTGGTCATGGCCTCTTCTTTGGGGCGCGGCGCGGCCTTTTCCGCATTGCCGGTGTTTGCGCTGGAGGGCGGCATGACCCTGATGGCCCGGGTGATCCAGCCCCTCATGACCGACCTGGCCCTGGGCTATCTGTCCATGATCGGTTCCATCCTCATCTTCTGCGTGGGATTGAACCTGGTATGGGGCAAAAAGGTGCGCGTGGCCAACCTGCTGCCCGCCATCGTGCTGGCGGTGATCGCGGCGCTGGCGGGGATATAAAACTTAATACAAGAAGCTGAAAAACAGAAACTGGCAAGGGGAAACGCTCGAGGCCTCCGCGATCCGGGGCCTTCCGGCCCGCTTTCCGCTGAAAGCCTGCCACAGGCAGCCTTTCCGGGCGCTCCAAGCCCTCGAGCTCTG
>CACWUV010000165.1 GCA_902764185.1 uncultured Eubacteriales bacterium | reverse complement strand
GATGATCATGATGCGGATGAACTGGATAATACCGAGTACCAGAAGTACATAGGAATACTCCTTTTTGTAGTTCTTCACTCCTTCGGATGCGAGGAATGCCGCCAGCATGAAGATCAGATTATACAGGATGGACGCGCCGATGAGGATGTTGTAGTAGTAGGAACCCACATCGGATTTATAGATACTGACGAAGAAGAACACGTCAAGCAGGATGGCCAGATAGACCAGCCGGGAGGACGCGGTGTTTTTAGTATAGCGCAAGCGGTCAAGCTTTATAGTACGCTCCTCAGTCATGCGGACACCGCCTTTCTTCCAGCCTTGATCAGGCTTTCTTCCTGAGACATCATGTTCTTTTTCCAGATAGCGTTCAAAATCAGCAGCACCGTCACGCACAGGGTCAGGGCGAAGACGGCATAATGGGCGTCAAACCAGAAGGTGGAGGTCAGATACGGGGTTTCCCACAGATCGGCGAACATCTCCAGCGCTTCAAAATCGATCTGCAAAAACTGGGCCTTGAAGGCGGATACCTGACCGTGGGCCCAGATGGCCGCGGCCACGTTGGCAACCACATTGAGGCCGATGGCCGTATAGTTGCCGATGTAATACCGCCTGCGGGAATGGGTGTTGGTGACAAACAGCAGGCAGGAAAGCAGGATCAGCCCGATGCTGACCTTAAGCAGGGCCCGGTTGAAATCCTGCATATCATAATAGATGATGGAACCCGGCACTTCGGTTTCCGTCAGATCCAACGGATTCATCATCGTGGGATACAGACTGTCATACAGATCTGTCATGAGTCCGAGCGAATACAGAAATACGATTACGCTCACCGCGATAGACAAAAGACATATGACTTTCTGCGCAGTCATTTGCTTTTTATACATGATGACTTTCCCCCGCTTCTCCGCTTATCCCTCCCTGCTCCCGGGAAAGGGAGCAGGGAGGGTGGGTTTTGATAGTAGATAACGTGCGATGAAAATTACTTGTTCAGCTCGGCGTAGTAGGTCTGCAGACGCTCCCAGGCGCGGGTCTTGAGCGCCAGGTACTGCTTGCCCTTCCAGGCGGAGGTGACGGTCTGGGCGGTCTCTTCCGCGTCAGACATGCCCTCTTCGGTGTAGCCGCTCACGATCAGGTTGACAAAGATGTTTTCGCCGCCCTTGGAGGAGGAGAACTTGCCGTTGCTGGTCAGCTCGGTGAAGCCGTTCAGGGTGTCGCTCTCGGGCTTGGTGTTGGGCAGCACGGTGGGCACGGAGGTGTACCAGCCGTTCTCGGTGATGGCCAGCTCGGGATGCTTGATGGTGCCCAGGCCGATGGCCACGGAGATCTTGCCGGCGCCTTCCTTGCCGACTTCATGGGTGCACTGATACTCGAAGGCCTGGGACTTGGCAAAGCTCAGGGTGGAGCCCAGGTACATACGGGCATAGTTGGTGTAGTTGCCCTTGGCCTTCGCCCACAGCTCTTCGGCGGTGGCGTCGGCGATCACGGGCATTTCCTTGCCGTTGAAGAGGAAGGTTTCGTAAGAACCGTCAGCCTTGGTCTTGATGAAAGCATCGGGGCCGTAACTCATCAGGATCTGGCCCTTTTCGGAATAAGCGTAGTCGATCAGGGACAGAGCGGCCTTCAGCTTGTCTTCGCTGCCCTCGACGCCAGCCTTGGAGATGCCCCAGCCGTCGGTCTTCACAGAACGCCAGGACTCGGTGAAGCGCATGTAGACGCCGTTTTCATCGGTGCCGTCGAACCAGCGGGCCACGGGCACCATGACGGCCATGTACTTTTCGCCTTCTTCAGGCTGCAGCTTGGTGGCGTTCATGATGGTCTGGGTCTGGTTGTAGTCGTAGCTCATGAAGCCCAGGTCGTTTTCCAGATAGTTGCCGCTGTTGACCTCGGCGGTATCCATGTAGGCCTTGGACAGCAGGCCTTCCTCGGCCATGGCGTTCATGTTCTCCAGGGCTTCGTAGGTAGCGGCTTCCTGACGGGCGTCATGCAGAGCGCCGTCGGTGTCGATGTACAGATAATCCTGGCGGGATTCCATGCCGCGCACGCCGAAGAGGTGGCCGGCGAAGCGGATCATATCCACGCGGCGCTGGTTGTTGTTATCCTCACGGGAGAACAGGCCGTACACGGTGTCGGTGCCGTTCAGGGTCTGGGCGTTGGCCACGACGCAGCGCAGCAGAGCGACCAGCTCGTCCACGTCCCAGGCAGCGTTCTGGCCCATAAACAGATTGGAGCGCTGGGTGCCATAGTAGCCGTTGTACGCCTTGTCGATGTACTCGCGCAGCATATTGACGGCTTCGACGCCAGACATGGAGCCCTTTTCGTTCATCAGGGCCACGATGTTGCCGGCGGCGTCATAATCCTTGGTCACGATCTCGGTGGCGGTGCCATCCAGGGTGGGGGTTTCGATCTCGATCTTGCCGGAGGTGGGCATATAGGGCTGATACACGGGAGCCGCGGTCTGACCGCAGGCTTCGGCGGTGAATTCGCCTTCGCCGTCCAGCAGCTTGGCAGCCCAGTCAGCGCGCATCAGAGGCATACGCTCGATGTCGTTGACGCCGTCAAAGTAGGGGCTGAAATAGATGGCGCCAGTGGTGGTGTTGCCGGTGATGGACAGGCGCACGATGGGGTTGGCTTCCAGATAAGCCTTGAAGTTGGGCATCTGATCCAGATACTCAGCCAGGTTCACCAGGCTGCCGGCCTCGCCGTATTCGGACAGGGTGGAAGCGGTGCCGCTCACCATATCCACCTCGTTCAGGCGGTCTTTCCAATACTCAAATTCCTTGGCGGCGGACTGACCCTGGTATTTGTCCTCAAATTTGATGCCCAGGATCTCTTCCACGGCCACCCAGGTGGGCTTCAGGTCGCCGGTGTTGTAGGTTTTGCCGTCGGCCAGGGTGATACCCTCGCCCGCGGTCTCGGCGTCAAAGGCGATGCCGGTTTTGGCGCTGTTGTAGCCGGTGGCCATGCGCAGCACGGTTTCGGCGCTGGCGCTGACGCTGAACAGCATCACAAGAACCAGAGCCAAAGAAAGCAGTTTCTTCATGTCGTTGTTCCTCCTATATTTTTTTATTCCTTCACACCGCCGGCGTTGACGCCTTTGGCGAAGTACTTCTGAATGAAGGGGTAGATGATCAGGATGGGCACGATGGAGCAGACGATCAGGGCGTAGATCACGGAGTCGGAGGCGAAAACCTCGTTCCAGCCCGCCATGAATTCCGGGTCGGTGTACTGCTCCAGGCGCAGGCGGATGAACACCTGCAAAGGATGCTCGTTCTGGTTTGAGATCATCTGGCGGGCCCAGAAATAGCCGTTCCAGCGGGAAATGGCGAAGAACAGGGCCACGGTGGCGATGGTGGACTTGGACATGGGGATGAACACCTTGCCCAGCACCTGGAATTCGCTGGCGCCGTCCACGATGGCGGCTTCCTCGATCTCGCTGGGCACGTTTTCAAAGGCGTTGCGCAGCAGGATGATGTTCATGGCCGCCATACCCATGGCGATGACCACCAGCCATTTGTCGTCCACAATACCGATGGAATTGAACACGTCCTTGGTGGCCAGGTAATTGAGGTACTGCGGCACGATGCCGGCGGAGAACCACATGGTGAACACCAGGTAGAAGTTGAAGAACTTGCGGAAGAGCAGGCGTTTTTTGCTCAGGGCGTAAGCGCCCAGGATGCTGACGCCCAGGGCCCAGATGGTGCCATAGCAGGTGAGGAACAGCGTGTTGGAATAGGAATTCCAGAACATGTTGTCGTTGAACATCTGCTTGAAGGCCTGGAACTGCACGTCCTTGGGGAAGAGGATCACTTCGCCGTATTCCACCGCGTGCCGGCCGCTGACAGAGGCGGACACGGCGTAGAGGAAGGGATACAGGCAGCCCAGGGCGAACACGGTGAGCAGGGTGTAGCTGATGATTTTGAAGATCAGCTCGGAGATCTCAAGTTTTCTTTTCATGCTGAAACCTCCCTATTAATACAGAGACACGTTGGAAGCCTTGCGGGCGATGGTGTTGGCGCCGATCACCAGCAGCATTCCGATGACGTTGTTCATCATTTCGGCGGCGGAGGCGATGCCCTTGGCCGCGCCGGCCAGGCCGTAGCGCTGGGCGAAGGTGGATACCACGTCGGCCGTCACGTAGGTGTTGGGGTTGTAGAGCAGCAGCACCTTTTCATAGCCGATGTTCAGCAAGGAGCCGATGCGGGTGATCAGCATGATGACGATGGTGGAAAGGATGCTGGGCAGCACCACGTAGCGCATCTGAGCCATCTTGTTGGCGCCGTCGATCTGGGCGGCCTCATAGCTGGTAGGCGAGATGGCGATGATGGCGGCGAAGAACACGATGCTGCCGTAGCCCGCCTCCTCCCAGATGCCGCTGATCTGATAGATGGCGCGGAAGAAGCTGGGGTTGTTGAGCAGGCCCGCGTCCGCCACCTCCTGGCTCAGTACGCCGATCTTCACCAGGAACTGGCTGACGATACCGATGCCGCGGATGTCGCTGCCCTGCTTGACCAGCATGGTGACCAGGGAGGTCATGACGACGGTGGACATGAACTTGGGCAGATAGGTGAGCACCTGGTAGACGCTGCGGGCGATGTTGGACCGCACTTCATTGAAGAACAGCGCCAGGATGATGGGCATGGGGAAGCCGAAGCACAGGCCGTAGAAGCTGAGCAGGAAGGTGTTGCGCAGCGCGCGCCAGAACTCCGTGGAAAGGCCCGTCCCCCCCACCAGCAGGGTCTTGAAGTAGGAGAACCCCGCGAAGAACTGCTGGCTGACGGGCTTCACCTCGTCGGACACCTTGAAGGAGCCAAGCAGCTCGTACATGGGCAGATAGCGCCAGAACAGGAACACCAGGATGGTGGGCACCAGCATCACATACAGACGCCAGTCCTTCAGGATGGTGCGCCCGACATGGAGCCAGTAGTGCTTTTCCACGTCGTCTCGAACGATTTGTTCGGGGTTTTCATGATAGGTGCCGCTGATTTCATCCAAAATCAGATAATCCGCCGCTTTCCCTTTC
>CACWUV010000164.1 GCA_902764185.1 uncultured Eubacteriales bacterium | reverse complement strand
TCGAGCTCTGCGCCAGGGCCCGCTTGGGCCCTGGACCCATCCCGGCGAACCGGCTTGGCAACAATAACAAACAATTTGCGCCTGTAACTTAAAAGTCGCTAAGAGAGCTTCCGGGCAGAAGAAAACCGGCGGCAGTCCGGAAAAATGAGTAAACTCATTTTTTTCGGACTGCCGCCGGTTTTCGCTGTGCGTTTACGCACAGCACGCCAGGCGGGAAGCTGCTTGTTATCGAAGTTTTGCATCATCCGCCATTGCCGGGTCCAGGGAGGGGCTCCCCTCCCTGGTGGGGTTTGGGGCAAAGCCCCAACGTAACTCTTTCCCCGTCAAATTTCTGTTTGCGCATGTTTTCAATCGGGAGTCGGTATGATGAAAGCGCGTATCCCTTCCCCCGTCACACCGCGATGCGCTTATAGTAATCCAGCAGCGCCTTGCCCGCCACGCTCTCCACGTCCTTTTCGGCAAAGCCGCGGCGGCGCAGGCCGTCAAGCAGCGCGGGAAAATCGGCGGGGTTGTTGACGCCCTCGGGCTTGCGCTCGATGCCGTCAAAGTCAGAGCCGAAGCCCACGTGGCCCTCGCCGCCCACGTCGTACATGTGGGCGATGTGGTCGATGATGCGGTCGATGGTGGCGGGCTCGCCGATGATGGTGGGCCAGAAGTTGACGCCCACGTAGCCGCCCGCCGCAAAGATGGCCCGCAGCAGGTCGTCGCTGAGGTTGCGGGGATGATCCACCAGGGCGCGGCAGTTGCTGTGGCTGGCCATGGGCGGCAGGCTGCACTTGTCCAGGATGTCCCGGACGCCCGCGTCGTTGAGGTGGCTGACGTCGGCGGCGATGCCGATCTTCTGCATATGCCGGATGGCCTCCAGGCCGTAGGGCTTGAGCCCCTCCGTGCTGCCGCTCATGGCGGGATAGCCCAGGGTGTTTTCGTGGTTCCAGGTGATGGCGGCCATGCGCACGCCCCGGCGGCGGTATTCGTCGATGACCTCCAGGCCCAGGTCGAAGGGCTCGCAGCCCTCTATGGACAACATCACGGACACCTGGCCGTCGATGGCCTGGCTGGGATCGTCCACCCGCCGCCAGCCTGCCTGCTCCAGCAGATCCATCTGATGGAACATTTCGGCAAACAGGCCCTCCACGTCGCCCTGACGGCCCTTGCCCACAAACATGGCCAGGGTCTGCAGGCTCACGCCGCCTTTTTTCAGGTTTTCCATGGTCACGTCCAGGGGCGCGCCGGGGCGCACGGCCAGGTTATACAGGGTATCGCAATGGGTATCGCAAATGATCATGGTTATTTCTCCCTTTCTTCGTGCCACAGCATTTCATACCGGGTACGGAATTCGCCGCCGCGCAGGCCGCGGTGGCCGTTTTCAATCTCGCCTCGCTGATTGTCGTAGGGGTCCACCCGGGGATATTTCTTTTCCGGGGCGAAGGGGGCAAAGTACATGCGGTTGGCCACCATGCGCCAGGGGTCCAGGTTGCCGAAGTAGAAGTTCCAGCGCAGGTCGCTCTTCATCTTATATGCGCTGCCGCCAAAGGAGCAGTCCACCGGCAGCCAGCCCAGGCGCGGGCTGTAGAACTCCGCCCAGTCGTGGCTGCCCACGTCGCCGGGCGCGGCGTACAGGCCGCTTTGCCACCGGGCGGGAATGCCCGCCATGCGGCACAGGGCGATGAAGCACATGGCCTGCATGCCGCAGTCGCCCCGCAGGTTGACGGCGGTGTACTCCGCGCCGGTTTCCAGCTGGCGATACGGGCGCATGAAGGCGTAGGTCACGTTCTTGGTGATGTAGTCGTAGAACCTGCGGGCCAGGCGCACGGGGTCGGTTTCGTTGCCTGCCAGCTCCTTCGCCAGGGACCGCAGATAGGGTGTGAACACGATATGCGGCGGCTGCTCCATCAGATCCTCGTCGCACACGGGCCGGGCGTCGGGATAGATGATCTCCCGGAGGCTCTCGTCCAGGGGGTTCACATACCGGGGATGCTGGGTGACGGTGTATTCCGTGGTGAATTCCGGCGTGGTGCGCAGGGAGCTTTCCAGATAAGCGGTGCGCTGGGGCGCGTCCTCGGCGTCGCAGCTGACCAGCAGGATGGAGGACTGCACGTCCTCCGCGGGCTCCTGCTGCATGCTGCGGGCGGCGATGGGCATGTGGACGCGGTAGAGGGTGTCCGGCTCCAGGGTGGCTACCCGGGTGGTGGCGCGCAGGCGATAGCGGAACACCAGGTCGTGCGCCATCATGCGGCGGATCACCCCGTCCAGCTTGGCGCGGTCCTCGTCATAGGCGGGGTTGGCCCGCAGGTTCAGGGCGTGCTGGGATTTGAGCAGGCTGCCCACGGTGTCCTCATGATAATACCGGGTGCCGTTGACGTAAATAAAGTCCAGCAGGCCGCGGGAAAGCAGGGTTTCCAATTCCTGATCCGTAAAGCTTTTGACCCGCTGGCGCATGGCCAGCAGCAGCTGCTCGTGGGTCAGGGTATAGGCGTTGGCCAATTGGGGCAGCAGATATTTTTCCGTCTCCAGGCGCTGCCGCAGCATGGCGGGCAGATCTCCCGCCAGCCGCTCTTCGATCAGCGCCAGCGCCAGATCAAATTCCCCCGCGCCCTTGAGATGGGCGATGTCCTCGGGCAGCGGGCAGACCAGGGATTGCAGATAGCGGTCGAGCATACGCGCATACCTCCCTTTTTCAAGTATTCTGATGGTATCATATTTCAGATGGTAATGCAAGAAACGGGGGATAAAGTTTTTACAAAACTGTAAATAAAAATTGCGAAAAAACGAACTTTGTGTTATAGTAGGAAGGTATTTCGGCTTTGGAGGTTCGCTATGCGGCGAATTTTGATTTTGTTGCTTTGCGCTTTGCTGGCCCTGCCCGCTCTGGCGGAGCAGCCCGCCCGGGTGGAGGACGCCCTGTGCGTGCCGGGCCAGGCGGTCAGCATCCGCTATTTTGTGCCGGAAACGGCGGAGGGCGCGCTGTATCTGACAGACGCGGCGGGCAATCGGCTGATGGAGATCCTCTCTCCCCGCAGCCTGCTGGGCGGCAACCACATCCTGAGCCTGGAGGACGGCTTTTTTGCCGATCTGGACGAGGGCAGCTATCGGGTGGTGCTCGCCTGGAACGGCGTGGAAACGGCGGGCGCCCTGACCGTGGGCCGGGCCGCGCCCGCGCCGCAGCCCACCGAGGCGCCGGCGGCGGAGGCGCTCTCCTGGGAGGAGCAGCCCGCCATCACTCCGGCGCTGCGCAGCCAGCACACCGCAAATCATGAAAATTGCTATTGGTGCACGCCCATGGACATCACCGACGAGGCCGCCGTATGGGGCATGCTCACCGCGCCCATGACGGTGGTGAACCTGAAGCAAAAGGAACAGGCGCTGCTGTACGCCGCGCCCGATACCAAGAGCGAGGCCATCGCCGTGGTGACAGGAGCCAGCCAGGCGGTGCACGTGCTGGAGGAGAAGGACGGCTGGACGCTGGTGGAGACCTACTCCAGCTCCTTCCACGACAGCAAGGTGAAAAACTGGAACGCCTTCGTCACCGGCTACATCCAGTCCGGCAAGCTCAAGACCGTCACCGTCAACCAGGAATACGGCCTTATCGTGGACAAGCTGACCCAGCGGGTGTATATTTTTCACGACGGCCATTTGATGACGGAGCTCAAGTGCTCCACCGGCCTCTATAACGACAGGCAGCCCTACAACGAGACCCGCTCCGGCGAATTTATGGTGATCAGCCGGGTGGGGGATTTCAAGAGCGACAACCTGGTGTGCGGCCTGGGCCTGCGGTTCAACAGCGGCGATCTGCTGCACGAGGTGCCCCACACCGTCAACGCCGACGGCACCAAGAATTACAAGAACTGCGAGCCCAAGCTGGGAGAGCGCGCCAGCCACGGCTGCATCCGCGTGCAGCGGCTCAAAAATGACGACGGCATCAACATGCGCTGGATCTGGGATAACATCAAGGTGGGCACCAAGCTGGTGGTCTGGGAAGATTACCAGGGCCGCCAGATGGCCGTGCCCGCCGCGGACACGCCCCTGTACTATAACCCCAACGGCGGCAGCAACTATCACAGCACCGCCACCTGCACCGGCGTGAAAAACCAGTATCTGCCCCTGACCGCCTTCTCCTATGGCGAGCTGGACGCAGGCGGCTATGCCGACCTGACGGCCTGCCCCTATTGCTGCCCCCCTGCCCGGCAGGCGGAGATCCAGGAGGTCAACCGCGTGCACCGGGAAAGCTCTCCCGGCGAGGTGATGAGCTATTGGCCGGGAAAGTGAAGCGCCCCGTGCATAAAAAATCCAGCTTACGGCCATAATATTCCCGCAAAGATAGCGATTCCCTGGAATTAAAGGTTGTATATGCTGCCATTTTGTGGTATGATATACGATGCGCGCCGGAGGGCGCGCGAAACAAGGATCTGAAAGGAAGCAAGTAAAATGAAGAAGATTATTTGCAAAGTGGAATATGATACCGAGGTTTCCGAGGCCATCTGCAAGAAGATGAATGGCGAATTCGGTGATCCCAAGGGCTATGAGGAAGTGCTGTACAAGACCCCCGACGGCAAGTTCTTCCTGTATGGCGACGGCGGCGCCGAGTCTCCCTATCCCGAAGAGACCATCAAGCGCATGTCCGCGGCCAAGGCCGAGGAATGGAAAAACCAGTAAGCAAGTAATAGAAAGAACAGATCCTTCACGCGCAGGCGGATGGATCTGTTCTTTTATATATACTTCCGGTTGGAGCGGCAGAATAATGACCATGCCAGGCAAACCCGGCATGGTCATTAGTATTATATGGTGTTTGGGTATTACAGCGCCAGCATCACGACCAGCGCCAGAGCGCTCAGAGAGGCGGCGGTGCGCAGGGCATTGCGGCGCAGGCGAAGGCAATAGCCTTTTTCATAGTGCCTGCGGCTGCGCAGCTCGGGGGCGTTGCAGTCCTCGCTGATGATCATGGGCATGCGGGGCATATCCAGCAGAAAATTCGGATTCATTCTTTATCCCTCCTTGGGTGTTGCGATGGGCCGTTCTTTCCGAACGGCACGCGAATCATACACTAAAACGCGTTTTGAAAACAGCATATCCATTTGAAAAGTTGCAGATTTATTTTGTATTTGGTGGAAAGAAAGCGGGAGGAGGGGGCTGCATGGCAAACAGAAGTTGGCAGAGGGAATAGGAAATTAATAATTAATACTGATCCCTGATTAAAACAAGACACTGAAAAATAGAAATTTGACGGGAAGAATTATATAGTCTACAAAAGATCCTTCGACTTCGCTTACGCTCCGCTCAGGATGACAACGATGGGTTGTTTTTTTCTTGGTTGTTGGCTTTTTTGCA
>CACWUV010000163.1 GCA_902764185.1 uncultured Eubacteriales bacterium | reverse complement strand
GGAAACTGCTTGATCGTGCTTTCAACCTTGTTCGCCAGGATGGGTCCAGGGGCTTGGAGCGCCCGAAAAATGATCCAGTGGATCATTTTTAGCGGAAAGCGGGCCGGAAGGCCCCGGAGCCAAGCGGGCCCTGGCGCGGGTTTGGGCGCGCGGAGCGCCCAACGTTCCCCCCTGCGTTTGTGTATGCTTTTAATCGGAATTTGGTATGACTGCCTTTTTACGCCTGCACGGCGGTCCCGGTGTTCACCTTGCCCATGCGCTTTTTCGGCGCGGGCAGATGATATTCATGGCCTTCGTCGTAGAACACCTTGGCCGGGGGCTGCTCCAATTGAGCGGGGTCGTTGAGGAGCTTGTTCCACAGGGCCAGCATTTTGGCGTACATGGCGCCCTCGGCAATGCGCTCGTCGCACACCAGGCCCAGGGGCAGGATGCGCTTGCGCTGGGCGACGCCCTGAGGACCGGCCTGGGCGGTGCGCTCCACGGAGCCGATGGACACAAACTGGGAGCAGGTGCCGAAGTTGTAGATGTGGTGGTTCACCGCGGGCAGGCCGATGGAGGCCAGGTTGGTGACGAACATGCTGGTATGGAAGGGACTGGCGTCCAGGATATAGCGGGGCAGGATGCCGTAGCGGTCCAGCAGGCGGGCCAGACCCACCACGCTGTTGGCCAGAATGGGCCGGAGAAGCAGTTTGGCCACCTTTATGGTGCTGTTGTCGGCCTCTTCCTTGCGGCAGCGCTCCACCACCTCGGCGATGCGGTCGGCCACGTCGTAGATGGTATCGGCGGGGTCAAACAGGCATTTGGTGGTGTTTTCGGCAATCTTGCCGGTGCTGGTGGTTTGCAGCAGCGCGAAGGACACCGCCAGCTCGTTTCGGGCGTAAAGCCGCTTGTTGGATACGAAGCGGTTCACCTCCGGGATCTGGGACACCACGCGCACATAGGCGGCGATGACGATCTCCATGAAGGTGATCTTGTAGCCCTCGTCGGCCTTGGCCACGATGTAGCGGGCCAGCTTTTCAAAGTCCACTTTATAATCAGACATGACCTGCGCATCGCAGCGCATGGGCATGATGTAAGGGGTCAGGGCCACGATGGGGTCGATATCCTTGACCAGGTAACCGTCACTGCGGTGTCCGAACATGGTAAACCATCCTCTCGGGTTGATAGTATTTCTATATATTATAAGGGCCCATGGCGGCAGACGTCAACGGATGACGGATTTGTGACATATTTACCGGTGGCGGGGATGCGTAAAAATCTGAAAGTCAGAATATTTTAGATCCTGCTGGCCGAAGACCAGCAGGATCTGAACAATCACCAGATAGAGCCTGTTTCTAAATTCAGAAAGATGCCTTTTCGGCATATCAGCCTGCACATCCGCGTTGCTTTTCTCGATTCAGCCTTCGGCTCCGGAGCCTGCCGGCCCGCTCTCGCTAAAAACGATCCGCAGGATCATTTTTCGGGCGCTGCGAGCCCAGTAAACCATGGTCAAAGCGCCTTGAATTGCAGGCTGATATACTCGAAACTGCACATTCCTCATTTTAGAAACAGACTCTAATCAGAGCTTCCTTAAAAATGATATTTGTTCCTTCGCTTTTCGGCCTCTTCATACACGGCGTTGTCCGCTCGGGCTGAAATGATAAGGACAGTCATCACGCCGTTTTGCTCCGTCAGGGCGTACACCACCCGCAGACCGGATTTTTTGAACTTGATCTTATAGAGGCCGGACAGATCGACGCCCGCCAGGTTGCCCAGTGGTTTTCCGTATCCGTTGGGATAAACGGGATTCTGCGCCACTTTGCCGATCCCTTTCAGCACCTCCGGCAGCACGGAGCGGTCCAGACGTTTGAGATCCTGCTCCGCTTCCGGCAGATATTGGATGCTCCAGGACTTCATTCCAATTCCACATCCTCTGCCGCGTCGATTTCATCTTGAGTGACACCCAGACGTTCCATCATCTGTTCCTGGGAAACGGCGCGCTCCAGGCCGCCCTTGGCCAGCCGTTCCTGGGCCAGCAGCAGCAGGCGGTAGTTTTCCTCCATCTCCGTCATCCGCTCGTATTCCTCGGGCGAGAGCAGCACGGCGGCGGGTGCGTTGTTTTTCAGCACGATCAGCTGCTTTTCCGTGCGCAGCCGGTCGAACACCTGGGCGGCCTGACCTTTGCTGAATTGGGAAATGGACACCAGGGAACGCAGCGTTTGCGCGATTTGAGACATCGTGCTTCCCTCCTTTCTGCTTCTATCATATGCGGAAACAAGAAAACTGTCAATACTATTTTCTGAAAATTTATTTGTAAACTTTCAGAATTTTAGCATGCGATTTCCGCCCGCGCCATGAGACGGCGGCCTGCCTGCTGCCGCGATCTCCCACGCGGTATTCTCTTTGTTCCCCGCAAAATCAGCCATTGCGCATTTGGCCGTATTATGGTACAATAACACATGGCGTGAAATCCAATCAACAAAAGCGAGGAGACAAAAGCATATGAACATATTGTTTGCTGCAAGCGAATGCGTTCCGTTCATCAAGACCGGCGGCCTGGCGGACGTGGTGGGCGCGCTGGCGCCTGTGCTGGCCAAGAAGGGCCACGACGTGCGCGTGATCCTGCCCAAGTACGGCATGATCCCCGAGAAATTCCGGGATCAGCTGACCCACGTGCTGGATTTTTATGTGCAGATGGGCTGGCGCAGCCAGTACTGCGGCATTGAGGAATTGCACCGGGACGGCGTCACCTTCTACTTCGTGGACAACGAGTATTACTTCTACCGCAATTACATCTACGGCATGGGCGGCGACGAATACGAGCGCTTCGGCTTCTTCTGCCGGGCGGTGCTGGAGGCGCTGCCTCGCCTGGGCTTCCATCCCGACATCCTGCACACCCACGACTGGCAGAGCGGCATGATCCCCGCCCTGATGCGCATCCAGTACAACTGGGATGAGTTCTTCCGCACCGTGCGCACGGTGTTCACCATCCACAACTTGCAGTATCAGGGCATCTTTGGGGTGGAGGACGTCAAGGACGTGCTGAACCTGGACGATGAATACTTCACCGACGACAAGCTGGAGTGCTACGGCTGCGCCAACTTCATGAAGGCTGGATTGGTGTACGCAGACGAGATCACCACCGTCAGCCCCAGCTATGCCGAGGAGATCACCACCGCCTATTACGGCGAGCGCATGGACGGCCTCCTGCGCGCCAAGCGCAACCACCTTTCCGGCGTGCTCAACGGCATCGACATCAACTATTGGAACCCCGCCACCGATCCCGCCATCGCCAAGAACTACACCGCCGACGACATGAGCGGCCGCGCGGAATGCAAGCGCGATCTGCAGCGCTATCTGGGTCTGGAGGAGGACCCCGACGCCGCCATCATCGGCATGGTGGGCCGCCTGAGCAGCCAGAAGGGGCTGGACCTGGTGGATCACGTCATCGGCCAGATCATGGACGAGCACGTGCAGCTGGTGGTGCTGGGCATGGGCGAAAGCCGCTATGTGAACCTGTTCAGCTGGGCGGAGCAGCAGTATCCCGGCCGGGTGGCCGCCCGCTTCCAGATGGACGAGGGCCTGGCCCATCGCATCTACGCCGGCGCGGATATGTTCCTGATGCCCAGCCAGTTTGAGCCCTGCGGCCTGAGCCAGATGATCGCCCTGCGCTACGGCTGCGTCCCCGTGGTGCGCGAGACCGGCGGTCTGCGGGATACGGTGCTGAGCTACAACCACTACAACAACGCCGGCAACGGCTTCACTTTCTTCAACTACAACGCCCACGACATGCTGTTCGTCATCCGCCGCGCCCTGCGCTATTATTGGGAGCACAAGGACGTGTGGTGGCAGCTGCAGCAGCGCGGCATGCGCGGCGATTACAGCTGGGACATCTCCGCCGAGACCTATGTGGCTCTCTATGAGAACATGCTCAAGGCCCCGGAAATCCCCGCGCCCGCCGAGCCCATTCCCCTGAAGCCCGCCCGCAAAGCCGCCGCGCGCAAGGCTTCCGCGGAAAAGGCCGAAAAGAAGGCCCCCGCCAAGAAAGCCGCCCCCAAGAAGGAAGCGGCGCCCAAGGAGAAAAAGCCCGCCGCGCCCCGCAAGCGCGCAGCCAAGAAAACCGAAGAATAACAAACGCTGACGAACCGGGAGGGCGAGGACGTCCTCCCGGTTTTTCATAAAAACAGGATTTTCAGGAGGCATCTATGCGCTTGGACGGCTTTGGCCTGTTTGTCAACGACATGGGCAAGATGATCCGCTTTTACCGGGATGTGCTGGGCTTTGAAATCAAGGAGACCGAGGACGCCAGCAACGTGTATCTGGTGAAGGACGGCACGCTGTTTTTGCTCTATGGACGGCAGGATTTTGAAAGGATGACCCACCGGCGCTATGAATATGTGAAGGGGCTCAACGGCCACAGCGAAATGGCCTTGTATGTGGACACCTTCGAGGAGGTGGACGCGGCGTTCCAAAGGGCTGTGGCAAACGGCGCGGCGCCCGTTCTGCCGCCGGAGCTGGAGCCCTGGGGCCAGCGGACTTGCTATATCGCCGACCCGGAAGGGAACCTGATCGAGATCGGGTCGTGGAATAAGCCCTATGAGGAGAAGGATGCATGATGCTTCACCTGCAAACCATCGACAGCCGGAATGTGGAGGCGATCTTGTCCCTCTCCGTCCGGGAGGAGCAGCGGGACTTTGTGGCGCCCAACGACCGGAGCGTCATCGAGGCGTACATCGCCATCACCCATGGCGGCCACGCCTTTCCCTTCGGGATCTATGACGGGGACGTGCCCGTGGGCTTTGTGATGATCGGCTACGGCGTGGACGACTGCTGGGAGGATGCCCCCGCCATCGCCCACGGCAATTACAGTCTGTGGCGGCTGATGATCGATCAAAAGCACCAGGGCCGGGGCTATGGCCGCGCCGCCATGCGGCTGGCCCTGGATTTCATCCGCACCCAGCCCTGCGGCCCCGCGGAATGGGTCTGGCTGTCCTATGAGCCGCAGAACACTGTGGCCCGCGCCCTGTACCGGTCCTTTGGGTTTGAGGAAACCGGGGAGTGGGACGGGGAAGAGGTCATTGCGGCCAGGAAGGTATGAGGACCAGGAAAACAGAAATTTGACGGGGTTCCGTTGAGGGCGCTGCCCTCAAACTCCTGCTGGGGTGGGAGCCCCGACCGTGGCCTTCCGGCCCGCCCTCGCTGAAAATGATCCACTGGATCA
>CACWUV010000162.1 GCA_902764185.1 uncultured Eubacteriales bacterium | reverse complement strand
CGCCGTGCTGGCGGACGCCATGGAGGCCGTGCTGGCGGCCATCTATCTGGACGGCGGCTTTGAGCCTGCCGCCCGGGTGGTGCGCACCCTGTGGCCCAAGGAGCAGGAGGTGCCCTTGCCCGTGACGGACAACAAGACCGCTCTGCAGGAATACCTGCAGTCCAAGGGCTTTCCCTCCCCCGAATACCGCACCATGGCCGAGGAAGGCCCGGCGCACATGCGGGTGTTCACCGAGGCGGTGTTCAACGAAGGCCGGGAGATCGGGCGCGGCACCGGCAACAGCAAAAAGAAGGCGGAGCAGGCGGCAGCCGGCGCCGCCTTGGATGCATTGCGCAAAGCGGAGGAATCTGAATGAAGCTCAAAAAGCTGGAAATCTTCGGCTTCAAGTCCTTCGCCCAGCGCACCGAGGTGCTCTTTAACGGCGGCATCACCGGCATCGTGGGCCCCAACGGATCGGGCAAGAGCAACATCGGCGACGCCGTCAAATGGGTGCTGGGCGAGCAGAACCCCCGGGAACTGCGCGGCGGCAGCATGCAGGACGTGATCTTCGGCGGCACCGAAAAGCGCAAAAAGATGGCCTACGCCGAAGTGACGCTGACATTTGAAAACGACGACGGGCAACTAAAAACCAATTATACCGAAGTGGCCGTCACCCGCAGGCTGTACCGAAACGGGGACAGCGAATATTTCCTCAACAAATCCGCCTGCCGCCTGAAGGATATCAAGGAGCTTTTCTACGATACCGGCGTGGGCAAGGACGGCTATTCCAACATCGGTCAAGGCCGCATCGACGACATTCTGTCCAACAAGAGCGAGGATCGCCGCGAGGTATTTGAGGAGGCGGCGGGCATCAGCATGTTCCGCGTGCGCAAGGAGGAAGCCGAGCGCAAGCTGAACCGCACGCTGGAAAACCTGGACCGCGTGAAGGACCTGCTGGACGAACTGGGCAGCCGCATCGATCCCCTGCACGAGCAGGCCCAAAGCGCCCTGAAATATCAGGAATTGTCCGGCAAGCTCAAGACGCTGGAAATGAATATCTTCCTGCTCAAGCAGGATAAGCTGGCCGCCCGCATGCGGGAGCTGAACGACACCTGCGAGCAATTGCGGGACACGCTGCTGCGGCACGAAGCGCGATTGCAGGAGAACAGCCGCGAGCGCGCCGCCATTGACGAGGCCGTGCAGCGCCTGGACGACGCCATCGGCCAGGCGCGGGCGGAAAGCCGCCTGGCCACGGAGGAGCTGCATCAGCTGGAGACTGCCCGGGACCGCATGCAGCAGCGGACGGAGACCCTGCAGGCCGATATTGGCCGCATGCAGGAGGACGTGCAGAGCCGCAGCGCCCGGCTGGAGGAGCTGCGGCAATTGTCCAACCAGGGCGACGACCAGGACGAAAGCGCTCGGCAGGCCCTGCAGGAAGCCAGGAAGGAGCTGGATACGGCGGAGACCGCCGCAGACGAAGCCTCCTTGGCGGCGGATCAGGCCGAAATGGCGCTGGACAAACACAAGGCGGACATTCTGACCGCCGTCAACCGTCTGAGCGACGCCCGCAACACCCAGACCCAGAAGCAGGCCATGTGCACGCAGATGGAGGAATATCTGGCCCGTCTGCGGGAAAACGAAACCGAACTGACCGCCCAGGGCGAGACGCTGCATCGGCAGCATCAGGACGCCCTGGACATGCAGCGCCAGGTGGTGCAGGAATTGGAGGAAGCCCGGGCCGAGGCCCAGCGGCTGGAGGCCAATGTGCGCGCTCTGGCGGCGGAAAATGAAGAAAAAAACCACCGCATGCAGCAGCTGGCGCTGAATCTGCAATCCGCCCGGGGACGGCTGCGGACGCTGAGCGAAATGGCCCGGGACATGGACGGCTACGCCAACGCCGTCAAGCGGGCTTTGCAGTACGGCGCCAACGATCCCAAGGTGTGCGGCGTGGTGGCTCAATTGATGCAGGTGCCAAAGGAATTGGAAGTGGCCCTGGACGCCGTGATGGGCGGCAGCCTGCAAAACATCGTCACCGAGGACGACATGACGGCCAAGCGCATGATCGAATATCTGAAGCGCGCCGAAGCGGGCCGCGCCACCTTCCTGCCCATCAACACCGTGCGGCCCTATTCCCTGAATAACGAGGAGCGCCGCGTGCTGTCCATGCCCGGCTGTCTGGGCGTGGCCAGCGAGCTGGTGACCTATGACCAGCGCTACCGGCCCGTGGTGGAAAACCTGCTGGGCCGCACCGTGGTGGCCCAAAACCTGGACGCCGCCCTGCCCATCATGCGGGCGGGACGCTACGCCTTCCGGCTGGTGACCCTGGACGGCCAGGTGATGCACTCCGGCGGCTCCATGACCGGCGGCTCCATGAAGGGCAAGACCACCAACTTTCTGTCCCGGGAGCGGGAGATCAAAGAGCTCTCCGCCCAGGTGAAGGAGGACGAGCGGGCGCTGGAAGGGCTGCGGGTGGACGTATCCCAGATGCAAAGCCGCCAAAGCGAGGCCAAGCGTCTGCGCAACGAGGCCATGGAGGCCATGCACCAGCAGGAAATCGCCGTGGCCCGGGAGCAGGAGCACGTGTTCAACGCGGCCTCCGAATTGGAAGCCCACAGCCAGCGGCTGGAAAAGACCCAGGCGGCCATCCTGCAATTGACCGAGAGCATCGCCGAGATCAAGCAGGACCTGATTTCCCTGAGCCAAGGCACAGAGGACGCCGCTGTGGACCGGGAAGCCCTGGATCAGCGCACCGAGGAGCTGCAATCCGCCCTGCGCGCCGCCCGGGAAAAGGCGGACGCCCTGCGGGAGCAGGTGACCCAGCAAAAGCTGCGCTACGCCGAGCTGGAGCACAGCATCGAAACCCTGCGGCGGGACAAGGCCCGCTGGAGCGAGGAGCAGGATTCCCTGTCCCAGGCCATCGAGCGCATCGAAACCAAGATCCGCGAGCAGGAAAGCGCGCTGCGGGAGGCGGAAAGCCAGCACGCCACGCTGACGGACGCCGTGCAGGAGCAGACCGCCGCCGTAAAGACCGCGGACGAGGAAACGGCCAAGCTGGAGCAGCAGCGCCAGGGTGAATTGGACCGCCAGCGCGCATTGATGCAGGAGAGCGAGGAGCTCCACGACCGGCACACCCGGGACGGCGACCAGCTGCACCGGACGGAACTGCTCTATTCCAAGGCGGAAAACGAGCAAAACGCCTTGACCGAGCACATGTGGAACACCTATGAGGCCACATTGGCCACCGCCGAGGAATACCGGCTGCCTGCCGGTGAATTCAGCCTGACGGCGGGCGAGCGGGATGCCAACGGATTGCGCCGGGAAATCCGCGAGCTGGGGCCCATCAACCCCCACGCGGTGGAGGAATATACCGAAACCAAGGAACGCTTTGACGATATGTCCCGGCAAAAGGAGGACATGGAAAAGGCCGAAGCCGACCTGCGCGGATTGATCAAGCGGCTGCTGGGCCAGATGGAAAAGCAATTCGTCACCGAATTCAACAAGCTGAACGGCTTTTTCCAGGAGACCTTCGTGCGCCTCTTTGGCGGCGGCCAGGCGGAGCTCAAGCTCACCGATCCGGAAGATCCCCTGGGCTGCGGCATCGAGGTGGTGGCTCAGCCCCCGGGCAAAAAGCTGCAATTGCTATCCCTGATGTCCGGCGGCGAGCGCGCGCTGACCGCCATCGCCATCCTGTTTGCCATGCTGAAGGTAAAGCCGTCCCCCTTCTGCATACTGGACGAGATCGAGGCGGCACTGGACGAGGCCAACATCGGATATTTTGCCGATTACCTGGTGGAATTCGCCAAGACCACCCAGTTTGTGGTGGTCACCCACCGCAAGGGGACCATGGAGCGCTGCGACAGCCTGTACGGCGTGGCCATGGAGGAAAAGGGCGTATCCAGCCTGGTAAGCGTGAATCTGGAAAACTACAAGGAATAAAGGAGGCAGCATCATGGGCTTTTTTGACCGGCTGAAAAAGGGTCTGAGCAAATCCCGCGGCAACCTGACCGAGCGCGTGGACGAGCTGGTGGAAAACACCCCGGTGGTGGACGACGATTTTTATGAGGAACTGACGGACATCCTGCTTTTGTCTGACGTGGGCGTCAAGGCCAGCACCGAGATCATTGAGGAGCTGCGCAGCCGCATCGAGGAAAAAAAGGTGAAGGACGCCCCCACCGCCAAGCAGATGTTCAAGGATCTGCTGACGGAGGAAATGAACATCAAGCGCCCGCCGCTGAGCTGGCCCATGGTGATGTTTGTGGTGGGCGTCAACGGCGTGGGCAAGACCACCACCATCGGCAAGCTGGCCCTGCGCTTTCAGGAGATCGGCCGCACCGTGATGCTGGCCGCCGCGGACACCTTCCGCGCCGCCGCCGACGAGCAGCTGGCGGTGTGGGCGGACCGCGCCAACGTGCAGCTGATCAAGCACCAGCCCGGCAGCGATCCCGCCGCCGTGGTATTCGACGCCGTGCAGGCCGCCAAGGCCCGGGGCATCGACCTGTTGATCGTGGACACCGCCGGCCGCATGCACAACAAAAAGAACCTGATGGACGAGCTGGGCAAGATGCGGCGCATCATCGACCGGGAATATCCCGAGGCCGCCGTGCGCTGCATGCTGGTGCTGGACGCCACCACGGGACAAAACGGCATCAACCAGGCCAAGATGTTCAAGGAGGCCGTGGAGATCAACGGCATCATCCTGACCAAGCTGGACGGCACCGCCAAGGGCGGCGTGGCCATCGCCATCCGCCGGGAGCTGAACGTGCCTGTATGGTATATCGGCGTGGGCGAAGGCATCGACGATCTGCAAGCCTTCGACGCCAAGGAGTTCACCGAAGCGCTGTTCTCGAAGTGAGATAAGGGATACGCGCTTTCTAAAGAAAGCTGTGCAAAGACTTTTGGCGGGCGAACAGACTTGGGTTCACTATCCAACAAATTTCCCCCAGTTTAGCCTATGGGGGGCTGCAAAGAGCCGTCTGGGGGCCAATGAAAAAGACCGATAGCTGTCTGATTCGAGCAAGCTCGATCAGTCATCTATCGGCCTTTTTCGGAATCGCTGCGCGATTCTCGGCCTGCTGCGCATGCCGACCCCAGACTCGCATACGTTGTAAACCAAACTTTCTTGCAATACCTGCTCCAGAAATGACGGCTTTAGCCGTCAATAACGCGCAGCGTTATAGCCGCATAAGCAAAAGTGACCGGATCGAGCTTGCTCGTTTCCGGTCATCTTTT
>CACWUV010000161.1 GCA_902764185.1 uncultured Eubacteriales bacterium | reverse complement strand
ATGATATTTGCAGCGTGTCCATCATACCATAACCACGGCGGCATGTCAATATGTTGAAGAAAATAAAAGCCCGGCACACAATATATTGTGTGCCGGCGGTATCGATATATTTTCTTTCATTCGCCCCGCACCCGGGCTCGGGGCAGATAAGGCAGCAAAATGCCGCGATATTGGGCCATTTCTTCCTCGCTGGGCGCGGTCAGGCCAACCCGCAGCACGTGGCCGCTGTCCACATAGGTTTGGAGAAAATAGGGCCAGTCGCCCCGCAGCCATTCCCCGATGCCCCGCATATCCCCTTCGCTGTGCAGCTCCTTCACCACCGTGGTGCGGAATTCGAAGGCCACGCGCTCTTCCTGCAAAAGGGCGATGCTCTCCTTTATGGGCGACAAATCGAACCCCGGCACGCCGATGGTGCGGGCGTAATGCTCCGGGCAGTTTTTGATGTCCATGGCCACCATGTCCACCAAGCCCTGGTTGATGAGTGCGCGCAGGGAATCCGGATGGTTGCCGTTGGTGTCCAGCTTCACCTTGAAGCCCAGCTCCCGCACCCGCAGGATAAAGCCCCGGAGCTCCGGATGCAGCAGCGGCTCGCCGCCGGTGATGGCCACGCCGTCCAGCGTACCCTGGCGCTTTTTCAGGAAGGAGAGGATCTCGCTTTCCTCCACCGGATATTCCGGCGTCACGCCCGTTTCCAGCAGGGAGGCGTTATGGCAGAAGGGACAGCGGAAGTCGCAGCCCTGGGTGAACACCGTGCAGGCGGTATGCCCCGGATAATCCAGCAGCGTCAGCTTTTGCAGACCGGCGAACAGCATCGCGCTTCCTCCTTCCATGCCCTGCATATCATTATAACGGACAGACGGCGTAAAGAAAATGGGACTTCTGGCAAACTTCCTGTTATTTTTGTTTCAGGGCTGTCTTCACCCGGCTGCCGATCAGGCGGGCCAGGGCGATCTTGAGCAGGTCGGGGATGATGTAGGGGAACACGCACCAGCCCAGGGCGGTCATGAAGGTGACTGCGTTGCCGTTATTGGCGTACACGCGCACAAACCATACGGTGCCAAACAGGTAGCACACGGCCAGGCCCAGCACCATGCTGACGATGACCCATTTGCTGCCCATGGCCTTTTTCCAGGCCATCATCAGCAAGGCGATGGCCACAAAGCCGATCAGATAGCCGCCGGTGGGACCCAGCAGCGACGCCATGCCGCCGCTGAACCCGGCAAACACGGGCAGGCCCATGGCACCCAGCAGCAGATAAAGCAGCACCGGCCAAATGGCGGCGTAGCCCATCAGATCGCAGGTGAGGAACACCGCGAAGGTCTGCATGGTGAAGGGCACGGTGGCGGGGATGCTGATCCAGCTGCAAATGGCGATCAGCGCGGTGCACAGGGCGCATTGGGCCAGTGTTTTGGCGTCCATTTTGGCTACGGCAGCGGCAGTACGCATGATTTTATACCTCTTAAGTTCAATTTTGCGCATGGAAAAGGGCGCTCACTAAAGCGCCCTTGTCTATCAAGGGATGAGCATTACGCCAGCACTTCGCTGTCGTTCTCCACGCTGATCTCCTCCACGTTGCGGATGGCCCAACGGGCGAACACCACGGGCACGTCCTGGGGACCGATGGCCAGGGTGACGGTGCTCTCGTCGCGGATGTTGGTGATGGTGCCGTAGATGCCGCCGATGGTGCACACGCGGTCGCCCACCTTCAGCGCAGCCAGCATTTCCTTGACCTTCTTGTCCTTCTTGCGCTGGGGACGGATCAGGAAGAAGTAGAACACCACGACGATCAGGATCATGGGCAGGAAAGTGCCCAGCAGCGCGGCCACGGGGCTGACCTCGGCAGCGGCTTCACCGGCAGCGGCAGTGCCTGCTGCGGCAGTGCCCGCGGCGGTTTCAGCAAGGGCAACGGACAGATTCATGCCCAGGGCGATCAGAGCGGCAAACAGCTTTTTCATGGGAAAAGAACTCCTTTCAAAATTGCGGATGTCTCATAAATCTGATTATAGCATATCCTGGCGGGTTATGGCAAGGGTTTATTTGCCGGATGAGAGGCTTCGGGCGCCGCCTGCCTTTGAATATGGGAAGCTGCGTTCCTTTTCTTTATTACAGGCGATTTCCAACCGAAAATACGCAAAAAGCACAAGATCGGGCCGACGAATAAATTGCGGGAAAGCGCGCTTTGTGCTATAATGCGTCCCATGAAAAAAGCAAGCGGAAGCCTGCTGCTGCTTTTGACGGCGCTGATTTGGGGCACGGCGTTTGTGGCGCAGCGGTTCGGCATGAATTTCATGGGCCCCTACACCTTCCAGAGCGTGCGCACGCTGCTGGGCTGCCTGGCGCTGCTGCCGGTGATGCTGTATCGCAGAAAAAAACTGGGCGCGGCTTTTCGTATGCCTTCTCTCAAGGCGACGTTTGCCTGCGGCCTGCCGCTGGCCCTGGCCAGCACCCTGCAGCAGATCGGCCTGACCACGGTGGCCGCGGGCAAGGCGGGCTTCATCACCGCTCTGTACGTGGTGCTGGTGCCGGTGCTGGGCATCCTTCTGGGCCGCAGAACCAACGCCCGCACCTGGATCGGCGTGGCGCTGGCCGTCGTGGGTTTGTATCTGCTCTCCGGCGTGGGCACGCTGTCCATCGCCTCCGGCGAGGTGCTCGTCATCGGCTGCGCCATCCTCTACGCTCTGCAGATTTTGGCCATCGACCACTTTGCCCCCACCTGCGATGGCGTGGCCCTGAGCCTGTGCCAGTTCCTGGTGTCGGGCCTGCTTCCCCTGCCCTTCGCGCTGCTGCTGGAGCATCCCCAGCTGGCCCAGCTGTGGGCGGGCCGCTGGGCGCTGTTCTATACGGGCGTATTCTCCTGCGCCATCGCCTACACTCTGCAGATCATCGGCCAAACGCGCACGCCGCCCACCCTGGCCAGCCTGATCATGAGCCTGGAATCGGTGTTCTCCGCGGTTTTCGGCGCGCTGCTGCTGGGAGAACGCATGAGCGGCAAAGAGCTGATCGGCAGCGCGCTGATGCTGGCCGCCGTGCTGCTTTCCCAGATCGGCAGAGGGAAAAAGGACGCGGCCTCCGGCTGACAGGCGGCGGAGATTCGCACCGATACTAAATCTCAATTAAAAACATACACAAACAGAAATTTACCAGCGAATTAACAATGAATAATTAATAATGAATAATTTTAGAGTGTTTGATATAAGCTGACAGTCAAAAGGCTATTTTGCCTTTTGTTGGGCAGTTTTTTGACTATACAAAATTATTAATTATTCATTATTAATTATTAATTTCCTCTGCCAATTTCTGTTTTTCAATGCCTTGTTTTGATCAGGGATTCGTATGATGCCAACAGAAATTGAAAAGAGCGCCCTCAACCGACCTCCTATTGGTCCGATGAAGGCGCTTCGTTATTACTTAAAGCTTTTTATTCCCGGAACTGCCGTCTGCGCTGCCACTGGAAGTAGGTCCTGCGGGCCAGCTGATAGAGATCCTCCCCAAAGAACAGCGCCACATTGACCAGGGAGGCGATGGCGGCCAGGCGCAGGCTGGTAGTGCCGGTGATGATGGCCACCAGGAAATAGAGCAGATCGATGGCGGCCAGCCATTTGGCCTTGACGGGCAGGACAAAGAACATCATGAACTGCATGTCCGGATACAGAGCCGCAAAGGCGATGAACAGCGAATAATAGAGGTAAACGTTGGTGCCGTAGCCATAGCCGGTGAGCGCATGGGCGATGAAGGCGCCGGCGATGTTGGCCAGGGCGCCGATGACATAATAGATCAGGAAGCGCCGCGCGCCCCAGCGATTTTCCAGGGTGGTGCCGATCATATAATAAAAATAGAGGCTCAGCGCCATCCACAGCAGGCTGTCCTGCTGGGGGATGAACAGCCAGGTCACCAGCCGCCAGACCTGTCCCCGCAGCACCAACGGGATATTGAGGGTGAGATAGCTGATCAGGTTCAGGCGGGTGGTGTAGGCCGTGGTCATGCTGGTGAACAGATCCACCACGAACACGCCGCCCATGATCATGACGATGTATTTCATGATGGGCGGGATATTGTAGCGATAGAGCTTGCGCTCCAGGAAGTTGAGCCATTTGCGCATGGTTTTTTTACTCCTTTCGGGCGCTGCCGATGCATTGGCCCAGACGCACGCGGACCTCCTGGCCCCGGGCCGTGGCCTGCCAGTAGCAGCTGTCGATCCGCGCCGCGCCAGGCGGCAGCAAAAGCACGACGGTGGAGCCGCCGTAGAGGAATTTGCCCTTTTCCTCTCCCCGTTTGAAGGCGCCGGCTCCCGGATTGTTGCTGATCTTGCCCACCAGCAGCGCGCCGATCTCGATCTGCGCCACGGTGCCAAAGTGAGCGGTATGCAGGAAGGTGTACTCCCGGCAATTCTGGATGAACACCTCGGTATGCTCCAGGGCGACGGGCCGCACGGTGTGCAGCACGCCGGGAATGAAATGGCTGTCGCCCTTGGTGCCGTCGTCCAGATAATGATACCGGTGATAATCGTCCACGCAGAGCCGGAACACCAGGGCTGTGCCGCCCCCATATTGCTTGGCGCGCTCGTCGCCGCCCAGCAGCGCCGCCACGTCGTAGCGGCTGTGCTTGATGGTGAAAACGCTGTTTTCGTCGATGGCGTACACGCTGAGTCTGCCGTCGCAGGGCGCCATGAGATGATCGGGCGCGCAGTCCAGCGGCCGGGCCTCAGGCCTGATCCGGCGGGTGAAGAAGGCGTTGAAGCTGCCGTATTCCTCCGGCAGATAATCCCCCATCTCAATGCCGTTTTTGCGGATAAAGGGGGCGATCAATGGCTTGGACAGCCCGCCATCCATAAAACGGCCCGCCAGCCGGGAAAGCCAGCGCGCCGTCAAGGGGCGCAGCAGCAGCCTGCCCGGCGCGGTGCCGTACAGGAAGCCCAGCAGGCCCGTATCAGAAGGCCCGCGCGCCATAATACTTGACCACCAGGATCAGAATGAATTCCAGCACGCCAAAGGCCACCATGAGCAGCACGCCCTTGAGCCCCGGCTTTCTGAGGCTGAAATGGCTGAGGAAAAGCCCGGCCATCAGCAGCATGACGCCGTAATAAAAGATGGCGATGTCCCGGCCCAGCAGATGCCGCAGCAGCAGGAAGGCCGGGAAGATCAGCGCGGCGGAGGTGACAGGCAGGCCGGTGTAGGTCTTGAGGGCTTTGCCTTCCTCGCAGTTTTCCTCGGCGGACACGTTG
>CACWUV010000160.1 GCA_902764185.1 uncultured Eubacteriales bacterium | reverse complement strand
GACTTTCAAGTTACAGGCGCAGACTGCTTGTAGTTGTTTTCAAGCTGGTTCGCCGGGATGGGTCCAGGGCCCAAGCGGGCCCTGGCGCGGGTTTTAGGGCCGCGGAGGCCCTAACGTCCCCCCTTGCCAATTTCTGTTTTTGTGTATCCTTTTAATCGGGTATCAGTATCATTATTAATTTCTTCTGATATTTTCTGCTTTTCTCTCTGACTCGAATAAAAAAGGATCGTCCGCGTATTCGCGGGCGATCCATCATTTTTTATTGCCGCTTAGCTTTCCTTGGGGAAGTTGCCTTCAAACAGATACCGCTGGGTGGCGGGACCGGCCTTGCCGTCGGGGATCAGGCCCTTGTCGCGCTGGAAGTTGCGCACGGCGGTTTCGGTATCCTCGCCGTAATAGCCGTCGCAGGTGCCCTTGAAGTAGCCGGCGCTGCGCAGGGCTTTTTGCAGGCGGGTGACCAGGGAGCCCATGGTGCCCCTTTCCAGGGTCACATAGTTGCCGCTGGGGTCGGCGGTGACGCGCACGTAGGTGTTGGGCTGGATGGTGGCGGTGGCTTTGGCGGCGGCCTTGGGGGTGGCGGTGCCTCTGGACTGGGAAGCGGTGGACACGGAGCCCGCAAAGAGCTTTTGCAGGGTGGAATAGCCCGCCTTGCCGTCCGCCGTCAGGCCGTTGGCCCGCTGGAACGCCTTCACCGCGTCGGCGGTGGCGGTGCCGTAGGAGCCGTCCACGGAGCCGCTGAGGTAGCCCAGGGATTTGAGCTTGCTCTGCAGGGTGCGCACCGCCGCGCCCTCGTCGCCGGTTTTCAGGGTGATGCCGATGACGCCCACGGCGCTGCTGGCCTGGCGGGCGGAATTGGAATAGAGCTTTTCCAGGGTGCCGGGACCGGCGATGCCGTCGGAATCCAGGCTGTTGCGCTTCTGGAAGGAAATGATGGCCTGCTCGGTGATGTCGTCCACCTTGCCGCTGGCGCTGCCGGTGAGGTAGCCCAGCTGAATCAGGCGGTTTTGCATCTGCTTTACATTGGCGCCGCTGCTGCCGTGGCTCAGGTACACGTTTTCGGTCTTGGGCTTGGCGGTGGGCTTGGGGGTGGCGGTGGCGCGCACGGTGGGCCTGGGCGTGGCCGTGGGCCTGGGCGACGCGGTGGCTTTTGGGGTGGCGGTGGCCGCCGTGGAGGAGCCCAGCTTGGCCAGGGTGGAGGGACCCACCACGCCGTCGGGCGTCAGCTTGTTCATGCGCTGGAATTCCTTCACCGCGTTTTCGGTATATTCGCCAAAGTCGCCGTCCGCCTTGCCGTCAAAGTAGCCCAGACGGCGCAGGGACTCCTGCACGTTCTTGACGCGCTCGCCCTGCATGCCGCGCTTGAGCAGCGTGCTTTCGGTGGCGTTGGGGTCGGGTGAGGGGGTTTCCGTGCCGATCAGGCCCGGCACAATGGTGGCCGCGCCGATGGTGGGCGAAGGCGTCGCCAGACCCTCCGGCGGCTCGGTCTCGTCCCAGCTCTGGGTGTTGGGATCGGGGGTGGGCGTCTCGGCGGGCACTTCGGTGGGCTCCTCCGTGGCCGGAATCTGGGTGTAGCGCAGCCAGGCGCCGGTGCTTTCCGGCTGACCCGTAGTCTCCGGGTCCACAATGCAGCCGCTCAGGGCCACGCACAGCAGGCACGCCAGAACCAGGAGCAAAAAGACCTTTCTTTTATGATTGAGCATTTTCCAGTTGTCCCCTTTCGGCGGATAATATATCAAAGCAGGCTTTCGATGCCGGTATATAGGATGCCCTGCATGCCCACCCGGCGGGCAGCCTCCACGTTGACGGGCCGATCGTCGATGAACACGCATTCCGCAGGCGTCAGCCCATAGCGGCTGCACAGCAGCTGATAGATGGCGGCGTCGGGCTTGCTGACGCGCTCGCGGCCCGAAATCACCATGCCGTCCATCTGGGAAAAGAGCGCGCTGAACCGCTTTTCCGTGCGGGCGAAGGGCTCCAGGCCGTAATTGGACAGGGCGAATACCTTTTTGCCCTGCGCATGCAGCTGCGGAATCAGCTCGCAGGCGGGCATGGGCCGCATGAACTCGGGAAAGCGCTGAATGGCGGGCATGATCTGCGGCCACACGCTTTCGTCCCCAAAACGCCGGGCGGTATCCCGGGCCACCTCTTCCTCTGTCACGGTGCCGCCGTCCAGCGCCACCCACATGGGCGAATCGTACAGCAGATGCCAGTCCAGCTTTTCCGCCAGCTCGGCGGACACGGTGAGGGGCAGATAGGTTTCGGGCTCAAACGTCAGCAGCACGCAGCCGATGTCAAACACCACGTTTTTAGCGCTTTTAAGGATCGCGTTCACAAGCACATGCCTCCATCCTTTGTAACCGCATTCAATATATCATACTTTTGTAACAATTTCAATGGTTTTTCTTCATTTTGACAAATGTTGTAACAATTCGCGCTTTTCTCTTGTCCCCGAGCCCTGACGCTTGACAAGCGGGCGGCTGTCGGATAAACTACACATGATGGCGACAACCATCCATTTTGCTTGAAAAACCAAAGAATAAAGCGGCTGTATCCTTGACACAGCCGCCCGCGGCGGATATAATAAAGGAGCAAAGAGAGTGGGCTCTTGCGGGACAGTCGCCTACCGGCGAATGTTTACCCAGAAAAAGCCGCCGCGTGGGTCATACGCGGCGGCTTTTCCATCTTACTTTTTACTGCTGATAAACGCGACCAGCACGATCAGCAAGCAATTCATGATCCCGATGAAGACCATCAAGGTTTCATAAGTAGTCATGGAGATCACCTGCCTTTCTTTAAAAGTCCGGCAGGCATAAGCCCCGCGTATGGCTCTCAGTGCTCCTGCCGCCCGAAGGCAGCGCCCTGATTATACAATGATCATGGCATCCCGTCAGCAAAGGAGGCCCGCAATGCACAAAAGAAATCCCCATATCGCCCGGGCGCTGTTCTGGGTGGGACTGGCGCTTTTGATCCTGTCATTCTACGAGCTCTGCGTGCGGCTGGACGCCTCCTGGGGCTGGGCCAAGGGCTATTTTGTGTCCCATTACGAGGCGGGCACGCCCGTGGCCATCGTGCTCAAGCACATTCCCTACGACAACCTGTGGAGATGGGGCTACATGCTGCTGTGCGCGCTGCTGGGCCTGTGGGCCGTGGCTTCCCGGCGCACCCGGCGGAGCAGCGCCATGATGCTTTTTCCCGCCGCGGCGCTGACGGTGCTGGGCTTCACCATGCGGCTGACCATCTTCGGCGATCTGACGCGCACGCTCAAGCTCCTGCCCCTGACGGCCTTCGCCGCCCTGTGCCTGCTGCACGTCCTCATTCCGCTGCCCGAGCCCAGGCGGCAAAGCCGCCCCGCCTTTGCGCCCCAGCCCATGCAGACCTACCAGCGCCGCCGCCGTTCCGACCGGCGCAAGGCCTCCTGACAGAAGAAAGAAGGAAGAGTATGAAGCGTATTGCCGCGTTGCTGCTGACCCTGGCGCTGCTTTTGTCCCTGGCGCCCGCCGCCCTGGCCGCCACGGCCAGCCTGTATTTCGGCGCGTCCCAGGTGAATTACAGCATGGACAAGGGCGCCGTGCTGACCATCAAGGCCATCAAAGCCCCCGAAACGGACCTGGAGGTGCGCTTCCACGATCAGCGCGGCAACAGCTATGCCGTCGCCTTCCCGGCGGGCAAAACCGAGGTACAGGCGCTGGTGCAGGACACCCTGCCCACCGACGGCAGCCAGACCCTGTTCATCCTGGACAATAACGAGGGCTATGTGCGCCGCACCCCGGATGTCTGCGCCGCCGTGCCCAAGGGTGCGGCCTCCTTCTCCTTCGCCAGCCCCGTCTATCAGACCTTCACAGGCCGGGAGATCACCTGCCGGGTGCGGGTGGAGAATCCGGGCGCGCTGGCCGCGGGCACGCGCATCTATCTGGTGGACGAAGTGGGCCGCCTGGTGGACACCCTGGAGCACAACCCCAGCCGTACGGCCTGGAAGCTGACCTATACCACCGATGAAAGCTGGATGCCCGGCCGGTATATCTCCATCCGCGTGGAGACCCGGGACGCCGCGGAGGACACGGCGCTCTTCGCCGTGAGCCACACGGGCCGCAAGGCCATCTGGGGCGTGGACCGGCCCGACAACAAGATCGCCTTCACCATGGACTGCGGCTCCCACAACCGCTACGTGCCCCGCATCCTGGACATCCTGGATCAGTACAACGTGAAGATCACCTTTTTTGTCACCGGGGCCTTTGCCGCCGCCAATCCCGACCTGGTGCGGGAGATGGCCGACCGGGGCCACGAGGTGGGCAACCACTCCTGGACCCACGCGGACTTTGACACCCTGGATAAAGAGGAGATCTATTCCGAACTCACCCGCACCAGCGATCTGCTGGAATCCCTCACCGGCCAGCCCGTCACCCTGTTCCGCCCGCCCTACGGCCACTGCAGCGGCATCACCCGCAGCATCGTCAACGCCCTGGGCATGCACGCCGTGCGCTGGACCCACGAGAGCATGGACGCCCGCAAGGAGGCCAGCCAGCAAAACAGCCTCAAATACTCCACCCGCAACATGCAGGGCGGCAGCATCATCCTGACCCACACCAGCGCGGGGTGCACCGTGGCGGTGCTGGACCAGATTTTGCAATGGTATCAGGACAACGGCTTTGAGGTGGTGCCGGTGAGCCAGCTGCTTCTGACGGGTGACACCTGGCTGGACGAGAACGGCATCCTTCATCAAAACTGACCCTTGTGCAGGTGATCCCAAAGAAATCCATCATAGATCCTTCGACTCCGCTGCGCTTCGCGCAGGATGACATTGTTAGGTGGTTTTTCATTTATTTGCTGACATTATTGCAGCAAATATAATTACTAAGCAAAAGACAGAATGCCTTGCATTGTCATCCTGAGCGGAGCGAAGCGAAGTCGAAGGATCTCGATAAACAAACAGGAGAATGTTATGTCATTTATTCAGCGTGCCCGCAAGACCCTGATCGGCGACCGGGTCTTTTACAAGGCCGTGCTGGCCATCATCATCCCGGTGATCATCCAGAACGGCATCTCCAACTTTGTCAACCTCCTGGACAACCTGATGGTGGGCGCGCTGGGCGACGCGCAGATGAGCGGCGTATCCATCGCCAACCAATTGGTGTTCGTGTTCAACCTGGCCACCTTCGGCGGCCTGGCCGGGCCGGGCATCTTTGGGGCGCAGTTCTACGGCGCGGGGACATCAAGGGACTGCGGGCCACCTTCCGCATCAAGATATTGGAATGCATCTTCCTCCTGG